>NZ_SACN01000001.1:608324-912486 GCF_004005865.1 Sphingomonas crocodyli | reverse complement strand
TGGGGAGCAGATCGATCCTGCGCCCGTCGTCAAGCTCTTCACGCCCGACGCGGCCGCCACCTGGTTGCTGACCGAGATTGATCCAGGCGATCCTGATCGCGCCTTCGGTCTATGCGATCTGGGCCTGAGCGAACCCGAGCTGGGCTATGTCAGCCTCAGCGAGCTCGCCACCGTTCGTGGCATGCTCAATCTGCCCATTGAGCGTGACGCCCTGTTCGTCGGGACCGCGCCCTTGTCTCGTTACGCCAGCGCCGCCCGGGCGAGTGGGATCATCGTCGAGATGCCAGACAACCCCACCACGTCCTAACCGTGAACGGGTTCGTGATTGGGCAACGGGTCTTCTTCTGGACCGGACGCGGATCGCAGGGCCACGGGACGATCCGCGCAACGAAGGGCGACCGCTTCCTGATCGATCCCGAGCCCGACGCCGTGAAGGGCAGCGACCACCGCATCCTGTCCTCGGGACGCGAGGTCTGGGGGCCAAGGGATCAAGGTGTCCGTGGCTACCAGCTCAACACGCCGCCCCGGCCCTGGCTCGAAAACAGCTGAGCAGGAGATGTTCATGCCAGCACTTTACAACATGCGCGCGGATCCGACCAATTCCGCGCGATACGACATTGCCTTCCGGCACACCGCCCGCCTACAAACACCTCGCCTCCGCAATACTCGGGGGCGGGGCCTAGTAACCCCTCAAGCAAAGCATCTCGGTCGAGTTATCGGCCGGGTGGCATGCGCGTATGTCCAGCCGGCAACGGTAAAGGCGCATGCGCTCTGTGCTTTGCCAGGGTTTACTAGCATCCGGCTTTGGCCGTTGCCCTTGATGGACATAGGGGGCAACCGATGACCGACCGGATCGAGGCGCTCGAGCGCCTTGCGCGGCTCAAGACCGAAGGCGTGCTGACCGACGCGGAGTTCGAGCAGCAGAAGCAATTCCTGCTGGGCCAGGGCACATCAAGCGCGCCATCTGCCGAACCTGCCGTCGGCACATTCGCTTATGGCTGGCAGAAGTCGCGTGGCATCCGGCGCGTCTTCTATTGGTTTTTCGGTCTCCAGGCGCTCGCGATCGCGCTCATGGTGGTCTATTTTCTTTTGCGCGTCTTCGTCTTCCCCGAGCCGCGACCTACAACGGATGCGACCGGGGCGAACGCCATCGCACCAGCCGAAGACAATGCAACCGCGCCAGAAGGGGAGACGAAGGCGATAGAGACCGCACCGGTTGTGGGTGAAGCCCAGCCCTATTTCCAGGTCGAGGCTACCATCACCGATGCGTCACTGCAAAATCCCTGGAACCTCGACGGAGACTTTCCTGAAGATGCACCCAACCGGCAGGATGCCTGTCCGCTTGGCCAGGTCAGCATCGTCAACCGGTCCTCGCAGGCATTGTCGCTCGACATCATGGAAATCTACGGGGACAGTCCTAATGTCACCCTGCCCAAGCTTGAGCAGGGCATGATGGCGACATACCAGCCGCCACATGTCGGGCAGTTCCTAATCCGACATCTCCAGCCAGATGGCTTTAGCGGCTTCTACCTGCTCAACGTCGTGAACTGTCCGCCCAATGACTGACATCACCGAGCGCCTTGAGCGGCTGGCAAGGCTGCGAACCGCCGGCCTACTCACGGTGGCGGAGTTCGAGCAGGAGAAAAGGCACTTGCTTGCTTCCTCTGCTTCGACTTCTGCCGTCGATCCATCCGCGATCCTCACCGACGCCCCCACCGCCGACATCCAGCCGCCCTACCCGCTGATCGTGCGCATCTTCGCGGGGCTCGGTCTTGTCGCGCTGTTGATTGGCATATTCGCGGTGATCGGTTGGTTGCTGGAGATCAAGGAGGCCGACGAGCGGCAGGAACAGGTCAATAGCGTGGCAGCGCAGGCCACCGTGCAACAATGGGCCGAGGAGACCGCCAACGGGATCGAGCAGGCGGTGGCCCAATTAGAGCAGATGGGGGACGGCATCGCGCGTCTCCAGCCCACCGGTTGGAGCATCGGCACCAAGCGCGACCCGATGAATGATCTGCAGGTGACCACCGCAACCACCCTCATCGCCACTGCCCCCTTCATGGTCGAAGTAGCGGTCACCTGCACCGGCAATCAGGCTTTAGTCTATGACTTCGTCGCCTTTGACGAGATTGGCCAGCCCGCGAATTTTCGCCGGAGGATTACCGATAAAGGCAGGCAGCAAACATCGTTTTCGGTGCGTGTGGATCGAGCGCCAGCCTTCGACGTGATCGATACCGACATGCGTAACAGCAATGTTGCTCGATTGATCTCGCTGTCGTTGTACGAGCAGTTCGACGTCGCGGAGACTGCGGCACGCGGCACTTCGTTAACGGTCCAACTCCCGCTTGAGACTGGAGAGCCCGTTGTGAAGATCGATCAGAGCAATCCGCCAATGCGGCACATGCTCGACAATTGCCTGAAGGAGCTCGCCGCACGGCGCGAATGGGTGAAGGCGCACACTACAACTTGGGGAGCCTGATCCTCAAAGAATGCGGAAAATATTCTGACGGTGTGCCCACAGCAGCGTTCATCCGCATAAGATCGCTATGGGGCCGATAGACGACCAACCGGTATCAAGCGCGCAGCAGCGGTGAACTGCCGTTCATGCGGATTTCGAAACTCAATCTCTGGCGAAGAAAGAAACGCTGGAACTCGGTCGATCTAACCCAGCGTGTTACAGCTGTATCCAGGTAACGCTAACGCGCAGACACCTGATTGCGTTAATTACACCGCCTCTAGTTGAAGCCGTGTTGCCGCCACCGTGGCGACGCTCACAGTTCCGCATTTTGTGAAATGAAGTCAGGTTTAAGCGGCCTGTTCTATGCGCCAGCCGTGAGTTCGCCGGCTAGTCAGTGCTATATTAAGCGCCGAAGCCATTACGCCTGCGTCCTTCCGGTTGGGCACCAGCAACAAGATATGACCGTCCTCACGCTCGATAATCTCGTGGAAAAGCCTTGGGGGCACGATGCTGCTGTCGAGTGCAAATGAACCAATTTCTAGGCTGTGCCATTCGATCGGCTCGCGAATGTAGAGCGTATGCGCGTGCTGTAGATCTCCAAAAAATCGGTGGCGATTGGTACCAGGAAGATCGAAGCGCACCGCATAACGCAGATCCATGGCGGCAACCGGCTCAAGCTCGAAAAGGAGGTCGTGTAGCCGCACGCCGTCTATGTCATCCATCGGGATGAGGACGATCCGTCGGACAGGATCCACGTCGAAATTGAAACGAAATTGTCCACTATGCTCGGGCACTCGCCGCTCGCCGGGCTCCGGTGGTGCCTCGCTAGGCCCATCGCCAACGATGCGCAGAAAGCGGCTCATGGCAGTGTCTTCGTCAAGGCAGCCTCGAGCTCCGGATACGCAGAAGTGAACGGTGACCATTCGTCACCCCAAGCAGGCGTGCCCAAGCGGATTTCGCCCGACACCTTTTCCTTCAGATCGCGTGTCTTCTCAAATGCACGCAAATAGAGGCGGGGTGCCACGCCAACGAATGGCTTGAACAGCACCCGGCCGGGCTCCTCGGGTTGCCTCTTGCCCTCTTGCAACGCGATTGCGCGGCGTTTCTCCTCGGCGGCCGATATCTCTTCCGGTGGCATCCAGCTGTCCTCTTCGACTGCGATGGCGTCGACATGGAGAGCAAGCGCGAGGCTCTTCGGATAGGGTTCGATGAATTGGACCTCATACACGCCTGCGCTGACGATATGCCGCGCGCAGTAGTGACATGGGAAGGTTGTCACGAAAAGTCGCGTGCCAATCGTCGAGACGCCCTCGCGACCGGCCGAAAGAAGCGCATCCATTTCGGCATGTACAGCTCGGCTGAATTCGATCAGGCCTCCAAGGCGTGTTTTTCGGATTCGCGCCCTGAGCGCAGCCTGGTCTTCGACCTGCTGGAGAGCGGGAAGCGCATCGATCAACTCATCAATAATGCGGTTTTGCTCGACATTGCTGCTGCATATTTTCGGCCCCGGCCGGAAGGCGCAGCGATGGTCAGGTGGGGTCTCGATGCCCGAGAAATGTTCGCCATAGATGCCTCCCCCAGCTTTGGGCACCTCGTTTGTCCCTGTTGAGACGACGGTCCCGTCCGCGTCGACCAGCGCAGCGCCTACCTGCCGCGAAAGACAGGCGCTGCGGACGCGCGCGGAATGCGCATGATGCATGGCAGTCTCTTCGATCGTCGGCCGGATGATCCGACTATGGGTAATGATGCCGACAAGACGACCGAGTTCGTCCTCCAGAACAATGCGCTGGTCCGCGCCTTCCTGTTCGCTATTGTCGATGAAAAAATCGGCTTCGTGGAATGCCGAAGTCACATGCTGTCCGTAGGCGGCGGTCGAATCGTCCGCGTCGCGCGCGATGAACTGGTCGACCATGCTGATCTGGGCGGGATCCTCGCGCTGTTGATTGTTCAGATATTTGCCGATGATCCGCTCCCTACGGATATCCTCCCGGCACACTACTCCAACCAGCGCGAAAGCGTTTCCATAGGCGCGTCGGAAAAGGCTTGTCTCAGCCGGATGGCGGATCGAATCGATCAGATAGGCGCGCTTTTCCTGGTCGGGCTCGACAACCTCGCCGCGTGTAAACGTCCTTCCTGTCTTTTCCGCCCGCTTGGCAGCGATCGCCGCGAGGCAAAGCCGCGCGACGCCCGCCGGATCGCGCTTACGGATATGGTCGCCGAGATTTTGCATAGTCTCGACGCTTTCAAGTGTCTTGTGCCCCTCCGGCGGCACAGAAAGCTCCCGCGCCACCGCCCAGTCGCGTATCAGGCTGCTCATCTTGATGGTCTCGACCTTGTAGCCGGCGGCGCCGCACGCCTTTTCGAGCGCCTTGATCGCATGCGATCCACCAGCGCCGACGGGGCCTACGACACCAAGCCATATTTCATTCGAGCGGTTCTGATGAAGGATGGCCTGCGCATCCTTTGCGTCGTCATTCGCGTGATTGCCTGTGGCGGCTTTTGCGGTCGTGCTTGCCATCGGGGCAGAGTCTTTCACTTTTGTCGTCACCTTGGGCGGGATTGCCGAAGCAAAGGGGCGTTAATGCGGCGGCCTGGGGTCGAGAAATGTCGGAAAGAAGCTCTTCTGCCGCTTGAGCCTGAGTACGTCGTTGATATCGATAGTGTGTGCGGTCCGCCGCTCGCCTCCTGCCGGCGTGATCACCTCGATGTCTGGATTCTCGATAATCGCGCGGTGGATGTCGTCGGTGTGCGCCGGCGTTGCATTGTAGATGCCCTCGTAGAAGTCGCCCACCGGAATGGCATCGCCGGTGTCCGAGATCAGGCGTGGAATGTCCGACAACAGCTGGTCGCGTGCCCGCTCGCGGTCCGCGGTGTCGAACAGATACAGCACTCCATGATCCTGAGAAGGATCATAAGACAGCATGTTGAGACCCGAGCGGCCGAAATGCGCTTGCGCGGTACTGTTGTCGTGCAGGACGTTGTTATAGACCTGCCGCCCCCGATAGACATTGGCGAAGTGAATAAGCCAGTAACGCCAGCCTCCCGGATTGTTGATCGAGAAAGGACTCACGAAAGCCGCACAGGTTCGGAACGTATCGAACACCAGACGCTCGGCACCACCCAGCCAATCCTGCTTGCTGATGCCCTGTCCGAGCGACATGACATCGCTCCGGCCGATGCCAAACGGTGCGAGCTGTAGCGCCAGTCGGTCTGGATCTGCCTTCTGCAGAAAGGACAGAAGCGCCTCGATCGCGAAGGTGTAAAAGATTTCCACCGACGGATACGAGCGCATTATATCGAGCAACGTCTGGCGGTCGACCTGGCTGTGCCCGCACTGGTCAAGGTTGAAGATGACGTTGCGATACCGACCCTTTTCAAGGAACGCCTTGATCCGGGAATAAGATTCCTCGAATTTGCGATCGAGATATTCGACATGAATGTGCAACCCGGATGTCCGCTCGCGTATGTCCTCTAGGAACGGCGCCACGTTTTCCCTCAGCGATGACAGAGCGTCCTGATTGAGGTCATTCAGAACCAGAAGGCACTCGATCTCGATCTTGGCGACGCCTTGTGTCGCACGATGCGCGTTCACGGCTTGGATGGCATTTGCGAGCTCTTCCAGAAAGATCAGCGGCGATCCGGGTGTTCCACAGGCGTAACGCCCGCCGCCAGCGAAGCCGTCCACAATGGCGAGCCGGAACTTCTCCCGCTTGGGCAGTTGGCAACGAACACTCAGATACTGAAAGAAATATTCGCGCAGGATTTTGTGCTTGCGCCTCGAATGCTCCTCGAGCGTCGCGCCCAGCCCCCATTCATATGGTCTCTCCGACACAGATCCCCCTCATGGTCGCCCCCCGGCAAGGTCTATTCGTAGGCAGCAGCCGATACCGGCATCTCGTCCCACGTCTTGCCGCGATATTCCCGTCCGTTGGCCTTCTTCGAGCGCTTCTTATTGTCCTTTCCCCAAGTGCCCCATTGCTTGAAGAAAAACGCCGTCTCGAACGCCACGCACTGATCATGGATTTCGTCGATCCATGCTTCCTGAATGGGCCGTGCTGAACGACCACTCTCGCCGCCCACGATTGCCCACTGAATGTCAGTCAAGTCGACCTGACCGACCGGGCCGATCAGAGGTTCGAACGAAAGGAAACGTATCACCGCGGGAACGCGCCGCAACTCGTCGATGCGCTCCACGACATCCTCATTCTCGATGCTCGTGCCGAGCCAAACATTGGGCAGGACCTTGCCGATCCGCTGCGACACGATTGTGGCCATGCGATCAGGGCGCTTGGTCAGAATCTGATAATGGTGATGGGGCGTCTCTTCCATCACATGCCAGACGTCCTCGATGAACGCATCGTCAACCGTTTCATGGAAAAGATCGCTCATCGAGTTCACGAAAATCTTACGGGGCTTTCGCCAGCGGCGGGGAATGGCGAGCGCGCCAGGGTCTTCGCGCACGACGCCGGTCCAAACCGTCCGATTGCCACTTTTCCTCGTGAGGCCGGCATATTTGGCGACGCCCATTGCCTCCAGGCGCCGTGCCATGTCCATGGCATAGCAATTGGAGCATCCCGCGGTCAGGATGTTGCAACCGGCAACGGGATTCCAAGTCGCATCCGTCCATTCGATCTGCGTTTCAGCCATGCGCTTTCCTGTCTGACTCGCTCAGCAGTGCTGCCGTTCGAATGCACCATAGCGCAAATGGAACATAATAAGAACGCTTGGACAAGTTTTTCTCCGAACGCCCTAAACCGCCGACTTACATTCTGCTAAAAACGGCGTCGCCAATCAAGGAGGGCCATCGCTCGGAACGTTGGATAGGCCCCAATGACCTCGCTTCCAAAAACTCTGCGGGAACCGCCGGAATGAAATGTACCCCGCCCGGTAAATCCAGCGCCTGATTTGGCCGCGACGCGGACGGCTTCTCGATCCTCAACCACAGCTGTAAGGTCATCGAACCGGGTCATGAGGATTCTCACGCTCAACGACAAAAAGATGCGAGCTGAGTGATCGCTACCGAGTTATCCCGTTGCTCGTCAAACACACTGACTTTTTATCTGCGAATGAACATTCGCCTTCGGTATCACCGCCGCCGTCGAATGACCGATAGTGGGGCGCAAATCTACCATAAAGTCCGTGTCGGGCAACGCCCGGCGATTGGGCTGATTTGGGGAGAGTGAAAGCGAGCTTTCGTTAAGGTGCCATATATTGACCGCCGTTGATGTCGAGCGAAGCGCCTGTGACCATGCGAGAATGATCGGAGACGAGGAACAGGATCGCGGGGGCGCAGTCGTCGAGCGGCGGGATAACGCCTAGCGGAATACGGGCGTTGATCTCGTTGACGACGGCGTCGCGATCGCGGCCCGCCGTAACCTGGGCATCGATAAAGCCTTTGACCGCGGGGCCCGCCATCCATCCCATCCGGGCGAGATTGGCGCGAATCCCATATTGTCCGAAATCAGCCGCCATATGTCGCGTCAGCGCGCCGAGCCCGCTCTTAGCGGCGGCGTAGATCACCTCGCCCGGAAAGGGGTTCACCACCGACATCGTCGAGACCGAGACAATCGCGCCCCGTGATGCCTTGAGTGCAGGCAGGCAGGCCTGCGCCATGCGCAATGTGCCCGCGCAACTTGTGTCGAACAGCGCGGCGAGTTGCCCGGGATCGGCCTCGTCGGCGCGCTTCCAGTCGCCCGGTGCATAGGCCGAGGCGACCAGTCCATCGATCCGGCCGAAGCGCGTCTCGGTGACTTCGGCGAGCCTGCGGCACTGATCGGGGTCGGTGACGTCGGTGGAGACTGCGATGACGCGGCCGCCCTCGGCTTCGATCTCGCATTGTAGCTGGTCGAGCTGGTCTTGGGTGCGCGTGCCGAGGCCAATGGCAGCACCCTCGCGCGCCGCCCTTAGCGCCAGCACCCGCCCAAGCCCCGGACCAACCCCACTCAGGATGATCACCTTTCCCTCGAGAAGCATGGTCGCTGTTCCTTATCCCCCCGGTCCTGCACCGACTGCCCGGGCGGGGCGGTAGGCGCAAAGCCGACCGGGCTTCTTCCCAAATAATGGAAAGATGCGATTGGCCGCCCGCTCATTGGGCGAGCGGGCGATGATGGGCGGATAAAATCGAGAGGAGCCCGCTATGCCCGCCATTCGTGTCTTGGTCGATTGCGAGAACCAGCTCGGAGAATGTCCCGTATGGGATGGGCCCGCCGAGCGGCTCTACTGGGTCGACAGCATCGCGGGCGAGATATGGCGCTGTGCGGCCGACGGATCGGACCTGGCGCGTTGGACGTTACCCGCGGCGATCGGCTCGATGGCGTTGCGCGCCGGCGGGGGCGCGATCGTGGCGCTCGAGACCGGCCTCCATCTCTTCGATTTCGAGACCGGTGCGCTGTCGCTGGTTGCACATCCCGAGGCCGGGCTGGATGATGTCCGGCTCAACGATGGAGCAGTCGATAGCCGCGGCCGCCTCGTCATCGGTTCGCTCGACATGGGGACGATCGACGATCCGGTCGAGACCCGTGATCCGCGCGGCTCGCTGTGGCGGCTCGATCCCGATCTCTCGCTTCACCGGCTCGCCGACGGCGTGTCGATCGGCAACGGCCCGTGCTGGAGCCCCGATGGCCGGCTCTTCTACTTCACCGACACCAATGTCTCGACTATCTTTGTCTACGACTGGGATGCCGAGCAGGGCACCGCGACCGGGCGCCGTGCTCTCGTGATCGCCGAACCCGAGGAGATGCCCGACGGCTGCGTCCTCGATACCGAGGGCTATTTGTGGAGCGTCTTCAACGGACCCTATACCGGGCTCGGCCAAGTGCGACGTTATGCACCCGACGGCCGGCTCGACCGGACCATAAAGATGCCGATGCCGCGCCCTACGAGCCTCGCCTTTGGCGGCCCCGACCTTGACATATTGTTCGTCACCTCGATGACGATCCCGAGCGCGGTGCCCTCGACCGACCTCGACGGCCGGCTCTTCGCGATCAGCGGTTTGGGCGTGCGCGGACTTCCCGAACCGCGCTTCGCGGGCTGATCCTTGGCACCTCTCAGGGCCTGAGCGCGAAAGCGACGATATAGTCGCCGGGCTGGGTCTGGAGCATCGGGTGCCCGCCGGCGGCCACCACCACGATCTGGCGGCCGCTCCGGGGCGCCCGGTAGGTCATCGGTGTCGCATTGGCGGCCGCCTTGAGCCGCGCCGACCAGAGCGTCTTGCCGCTATCGGTGTCGATCGCACGCAGTCGATTGTCACCGGTCGCGCCAATGAAGATCAGGCCACCAGCGGTCGCAAGCGCGCCACCCGATAGCGGTGTGCCGGCAGGAAGCGGGATCGACAGCTTCACCCCGGCGATGCGCAGATTGTCAGCGAGACCGAGCCGCCGCGTCCACATAGCCCGGCCCGTCTTGAGGTCGACCGCCGTCATCAGCCCATAAGGCGGGGCGGCGCACGGAACCCCGAGCGGCGAACTGAACGGCATCGCCATGTCGGCAAAGGGGGTGCCGAGCTGCGGGGTCAGCCCGCCGACGCTCCCCCCCGGGCCGATCGGCTTCATGCCCTTGGCTTGAGCGCGTGGGATCAGGCGGTTAAGCATCGGCAGCCTGACCCAGGGCACAAAGGCGAACCCGCGGGCTGGATCGACCGCAGCGCTTCCCCAGTTGCTCCCGCCAAGCCCGCCGGGCATCTGGATATAACTGCGGGTCGAGGGCGCGGTGAGGGTGCCCAGCCACCGCGCGTGGCGGAAGCGGATACGGCACCACAAGGCGTCATAGGGGGTCAGGCCCCACATGTCCGCCTCGCTGAGAGGCAGTCCGTCGAGTGCGGGCAGGCCGGGCGAGAAGGGCTGGGTCGCAGCGACGCGGTCGCCGGTGGCCGCCCCCTGCGGCACCGGGCGCTCGACGACCGGGCTGATCGGCCGGCCGGTGCGTCGGTCGAGCAGAAAGAGCTGGCCGCGCTTCGTAGGCTGGAGCAAGGCGGGGCGCACGACCCCGCCGCGCACCACGTCGACGAGCGTCGGCTGCGAGGCGACGTCGGCGTCCCACAGGTCATGATGCGTAGTCTGGGAGGTCCATCGCTCAGAGCCCGTTTCGACGTCGAGCGCAATGACCGCGCTCGAATATCGATCGTCGAGTGCGGTGCGGTGCCCGCCCCAATAATCGGGGGTCGCATTACCTGTCGGAACGAAGACGAGCCCGAGCTTTGTGTCGACGCTCATCGGCGCCCAGCTATTAGGGGTCCCGCGGGTGAAATGACGGCCTCCCTCGGGAAAGGCGTGGTCGGTCGGGTTGCCGGGATCAAACGCCCAGGCGAAGGCGCCGGTCCGCGCGTCGAACGCGCGGACCGGGCCGCCCGGCTCGCCGACGAACTGCCCGTCGCTGACCCGGCCGCCGACGATCACCTTGCCGCGCGCAACCACCGGTCCCGAGCTCACCGCGACATAGCCCGGAATGACAGGGCCGAGCCCGGCGGTGAGGTCGATGGCGCCGCTCGTGCCAAAGCTGCGGCAGGCATGGCCAGTGCGCGCGTCGATCGCCATCAACCGCGCATCGACGGTCGCAAGGTAGAGACGGGTCGCGCACGGCCCAGTCTCGGCGATCCTGGCATAAGCGACGCTGCGACAGGCGAGCGCCGTGTCCACCTTCGACAGGTCGACATGCGGGTCGAAGCGCCACCGCTCGCGCCCGGTTTCGGCATCGAGCGCGATCACCCGGCTCGCGCTCGTGCACAGATAGAGCAGGTCGCCGACCTTGAGGGGGGTGACCTCGAGACGACGCAACGCGGTCCCGGCGGGCGGTGGATAGTCGCCGGTACGGTAGGTCCAGGCGACGTCGAGCTTGCGAACCGTGTCGCGGTCAATCTCGGCCAGGCGCGAAAAGCGCGTGCCGCCCTGGTCGCCGCCATAAGCCGGCCAGTCGTCGCCCGCAGCGTCGGCGGGTAGAACGCGCCGCGCTTCCGTCGCGGGAGCGTTGATCCAGTTGCCGGCCCAACCGGCGATGCCGGTCGATGCCAGCGCGACGAGGATCGTCGCCGGGATCAGAAGCGCGGCGTGCCGCAGCCCGGGACCAGATCGCAGGTAGCGGCGCACCGCCGGGATCAGGAAGCCGCACCCCAGAACGAGCGGGCCACCCAGGCGGGTCAGCAGGATCCAGAAATCGGGACCCGCCTCAATGAGCGCCCACAGCCAAGTGGCGGCGAGGAGCGCTGTATAGACGATCACGCTCCACCGGCTCCCCCGGACGAGTAACGCGCCAGCCCCGATCAGGGCGATCCCGAGGAGCGCGTAATAAGGCGATCCGCCCAGCGTGATCAGCAGCCCCCCCCAACCGACGAGCGGCAGAGCGAGGAAGACGAGCAGCCCGGCGAAGGCGAAGGCCGGGATCCGGCCCACATGAGGGCGCGAGGCGCAGGGTGGGGCGGGAGCCGTCATGATGTCCGATCTCGAGGAGGGGCTTAGGGCGCGGTCGCGATCAGCCCTGCCCGGACACGCTCAGCGGCGAGCGCCTGGAGCCGGTCATTGCCCGTCTCGAACAGGATCACGACGTGCATGGCCGAGATCTTCCAGCCCGAGCGGGTCTTCACGAGGTCGTGCCGGTAGGTGCCCGCGACATTCCAATAAGGCGGGCCCTGGTCGGCGGGCAGATAGTGGCTCATCCAGACCTGGCTCACGACCTCGGCCCGCTTGCCCTCCACCCTTATCACGATATTGCCGATCAGGTGCTGGGTGTGGAGGAAGCCCGGCAGCGTACCCTGGCTCGCGACGACGAACTGTGCGGGGCTCACCCGCTGGCGGATGGGCGGGGTATCTCGGGTAAGCGTGCGATATTCGAGGTCGACCTGGTCGGCGAGGAGCGCCTCGACGCCGCGCCAGTCGCGACTGTCGGTGGCGTTGGCAAGGCCGACCACGACCTCCTCGATCTCCGCGCGGTCCTGGAGCGCCGCCGCCGGCGGCGACGATCGCACCGATGCGGCCGGCAGCCCTGCGGTTGCCAGCAGCGCGACCAGGATCGGCCATGGCCGCTGGCGAATACGCGCGCGCACCGCCTTAATACTCAAAGGTCAGCTGCAGGCCATAGGTGCGCGGTTCACCGTAGATCGCGGCGGGCTGCACCACCCGGAAATGGTGGACATAATAATCCTCGTTGAGAAGGTTCTTCCCAAAGGCGGCAAGCGTCCAGCGCCCGACGCCCAGCGGGATGTCGGTCAGGCTGATCCGGGCGTCGAGCAGCTCGAAGCTCTTGAAGACCAGTGCCCGGTCGCCCGTATTGGCGAAGCGCCGGCTCTGGATGCTGTAATTGACGTAGATTTCCGGGCGGCCGATTCCGGTTTCGGGGAAGGTCTGGGTAACGTTTGCCGTAAAGCTGTTCTTTGGTGCGTTCTGGAACTGGTACCGGTTGGTAACGTCGTTGCCGACCCCATCGAGGATCTCGGTATATTTGGCGTCGAGATAGGCATAGTTGAGCCCGATCGTCATCGAGCGGATCGGGCGTGCGGTCAGGTCGGCCTCGATGCCCTTGATCCGTGCGCCGCCCGCGTTGAAGGTGTCGGTGATCGTCGGGTTCGCCGGATTGGTGATCACGTTGATCTGGATGTCTTTATAGTCATATTTGAACGCTGCGAGGTTGAGGCGAACCTTGCGGTCGATCAGCGCGAACTTGGCACCGATCTCGTAGCTGTCGACCACCTCTGGGCCGAAGCCTTGCGCGAAGCGCGCCGCCGAACTCGCGCGAATGTTGAATCCGCCCGACTTATAGCCCCTGGCATATTTGGCGTAGACGTTGAGATCGTCGGTCTGCGCGTAGCCGATGATCAGGGTCGGGCTGACATTGTCGAAGCTGCGGTCGCCCGACGCGCGGGGCTGGGCCGCCGGCGTCCCGCCGGCAAGCGGGGTCAACGTCCGGTCGAACTGCGCCTTGCGGTCGTCCTTCGACCAGCGCAGCCCGCCGGTCACATAGGCGCCAGGTGCGAACTTGGGCCGATAGGTCGCCTGGCCATAGACTGCCTTGGCATCGTTTCCGATCGCGATGACGCGGTTCTCAGTCGGCGCGAACAGCGACGACTGGCGTTCGACGCTGTCGCCATCCTCGGTGAAATAATAGCCGCCCACGATATAATCGAACGTGCCGTCGGCGAGGGTGCCGAGCAGCTGGATCTCCTGCGAGAACTGGTCCTGATGCTGGAGGTTGGCGACCGATAGCACCGGTGCCGCCGCCAGCAGGCCCGGAAAATAGGCTTGTCGAACATCGTTCGACAGCTTGCGATAGGCGGTGATCGACTTGATCTGGAACGCGGGGCTCACGTTCCAGAAGGCGGTCAGGCCATGGCCCTGGGAGGTCGACCGGTTGGGCGTTAGGTTTGTGCCCGTGGTCGCGACTTTGGGGCGCTTGCCCTGCGCGGGATAGGCCGGGACCACCGCGAGATAAGGCGGCGTATCTTCGGTGTCCGAACGGTCGTAGACATAGGTCAGGCCATAATCGTCGCTCGGTGCCCAGCGCACCGCCGCGCGATAGGCGTCGCGACGCTGGTCGCCGAAGCGCCTCGACCCGATCCCGGGATTGCGCACGAAGCCATCTTTGCTCGCATGGAGATAGCCACCTTGGATAGCGAGCGTCTGGCCTACGGGAAGGTTGAGCGTAGTCCTTGAGCGGAACTGGTCGAAATTGCCGACGGTCAACTCCTGGCGCGCTTTGAAGGTGTCCAGTTCGGGAGGCTTCGTGATGAAGTTGATCGCACCACCCGTCGCGTTGCGCCCGAATAGGGTGCCCTGCGGCCCGCGCAGCACCTCGATCCGCTCGATCTCTGCGATCTCGTTGACCAGTCCCTGAGTGCGCGCGACATAGACGCCGTCGACATAGACTGCGACACTGGGATCCTGAGTGAACTGGTCGTCGCTATTGCCGATGCCACGGATGAAGATGCGCGCGGTGTTCGCGCTGTTGGGATGTGGGCCGACCTGTAGATTGGGCACAGCCCGAGGCAGGTCCGAAATGTCGAAGATGCTCTTATTCTCGATCTGCCGGGTCGAGAGCGCTACAAGCGAGACCGGGGTCTCGAGTTGGCTCTCCTCGCGGCGCTGCGCGGTCACGACGATCTCGCTCAGGCTTCCGTCGTCGTTTGCTTGCGTTTCGGCTTGCGACTGCGCCATTGCGGGCGTCGCGCAGATCGTAATGGCGCTGAGCGCGGCGCGGAACATTAGCTCGGTCTTGTGGCCCATAACATCCCCCCTCTATCGTCGGCTCTGGCCGATCGATCGAGGACAATTTTATGGGATCGGGATCGTCTAACGGCCGATTTGCGGCTTGTTCCGCTATATTGGAAATTTGTGACGGCGCGCGCGGCGCTTCAGGCGGCATCCTTCCAGCGACGACAATGGTCGTAGATGACATGGCGGGTGGTCATCGCGATCTTGCGCGCCGAGGCATCATCGCCGAGCAGGTCATTGCTCAAGATGCCGACGGCCACAGCGACGTCGGTGCCCGGGATCCGCATCGGGCAGGCGACCGAACTGACCGGCATGACATCGTCGCGGCGCGTGATCGCATAGCCGCGCGAGCGGATCCGGCGGACGTCCTCGATTAGTCCCTGCATGACGAAATTGCCCTTGGGTGCGAGACCCATCGCCTGGGTGTGGACCGCTAGGTCGATGATCTCGCTGTTCGAATGGAGTGAGAGCAGGGCGCCTGCGAAATTGGTGGCGGGCTGCCATCCGTGCTCGCCGAAGTTCACGATCGGCCAGGTCTTGTCGGTCTGCGAGGTGGGCGGGGTGCGCCAAGGACCCTGGATCTGCGCGATGCTCTCGAGCCAACAATCGTTCTGCGCGGTCATGATCACCGTGCCCCCAGTCTCAACGCGCAGCCGGTGGAGCATCTTGCGCAATCGGCCGTCGCCAAAGAAGCGGCTCTCAAGCCCGCGCATGAGTGCCATCAGGCGATAAGAGGGCGAATAGCGCCGTGAGTCCTTATTAAAGGCGAGATAGCCTTTGATCGCCATAGTCCTGAGCAATTCGTCGACGCTCGAATTGGGGATGCCGAGGCTCGCGCTGATCTCGCTCGTGCGCGCCGGGCGGCCCGTGCGGATGAAATATTCGAGCACGTCGAACGCCCGCGCCGCCGACCGGGCGGTGAGCTTCTTGGCATCGGCTGTGTTCGACGGACCGCTATCTCGATCCACTGTCCCCTCCGAACTCACCGTGTCTGCCACCCCAGGGCGGCAAACGACTCCCCTAAGCGATGATGATTGCCATGCTCGCGCGCATAGGTAACCTCCCATCTGGGAGGATCAATGGTGACTCCGATCGACGACGCTGCGCATATCATCGCGGCAATCTATGACGGGCCGTTCGAAGATGCGCTCTGGCAAGGCTTTCTTAATGCGCTGCGGCGGCGCATGCGGGCAAGCTATGCGAGCCTCATCTTCCGCCCACTCGACGGCACGCCCGGCAAGCTCATCGAGCTCTGTTCGGGCGCGGCCTCACCACCCCATTTGAAGCAGCTCTATTTCGAGCAATTGTACAAGCGTGACCCCCTGCCCTATCACCAATATCGCAACGACCAGATTTACAGCACGGCCGACCTTCTCGATCCCGCCGACCCGGTCCACCGCGCCTTCCTCAAGGATCTCTTGATCCCCAGCGGGATGGCGTGCCTACGCACGATGCGCGTCACCGAAGAGAGCGGCGTGGGCGCCTGGCTCTCGGTCGCCCGTAGCGGCCCCGATTTTCGTTGCGAGGATGATGCGTTGATCGCATCGCTTGCTCCCCATCTGCGGCGCGCACTGCGAAGCTTCGTCGCGATCGAGCGCGAGCAATTCAAGGCGAGGATGGCGGCCAATGCCATAAGGCGGCTCAATTATGGGTGGGTGGCGGTCGATGCCAAAGCGCAGATTGTCGACCAGGACCAGCACACCGCCACTTTGCTCGAGCAGGTCAGTGCATTCCGCTCGACCGGAGGCAGGCTAGCGCTGGCGGACAGCTCGCTCGACCGGCGCTTCCGCATGACACTCGACCTGATCGCCGACGATGCAGGGGCACGACCACATGCGCTTACCGTCTCGCGCGATCCTTGGATCGACATGCTTCTCGTGCCCGTCCAGCACCGCCAGATTGCATCGTCGGCACGGCCGGTTGCGATCGTCTATGTCCATGCGGATTCCCGCTCGACGGCCAATCGCAGCGAGCAGCTCACCGATCTGTTCGGCCTCTTGCCGAGCGAGGCGCGACTGGCGCTCGCGCTAAGCCGCGGGCTGTCGATCGCGGATGCCGCAAATGCGCTCGGGCTGACGGTCGAAACCGCACGGAATTATTCGAAGAAGATCTACGCGAAGACTGGCGCGCGCGGGCAGAGCGAACTCATTCGGTTCATCCTCGCCAGCACGCTCGCGCTTGCATAAGGGCGAGAGGGCTCGGCTGCCTTGGGGCGCGCTGATGGATTCAGGCACTTCAGATGATCGAGCCTTCGCCTGCCGCTGAGGCGACGCGCTTCACTGCAGTTGCGTATGGCAGCTTCCGACCCGAATGCGCGTTTCCTGCATGGCTGAGCAAACGGCAACTTTCGGGCGCGTGCGTCGAAAGGCTACATGCGCCGCCGCCCAAAACTCTCGGCTTTCAATATTCCTCTTGTTCCCAGGCAGATGTTGAAAGGAAAGCGCCTCCTTCAACATCAACGAGGGAAGCAATCGTTCAGCATATTCATTCGTGCAATTATCCCGCCAAATTGAATATCTAAAATTTCTTCTTTGGCCACTACAGTCATAAAGATCGATCTAGCTTCCACGAACCTCTCCCCGCAATGGTCGGAGAGCGTGGATGAAGGTGGACCTGTATCAACGGATCACAGCGGACATTATCGCTGCGATTGAAGCGGGTGTGGGGACATGCCGGATGCCTTGGCATTTGGGCGCTGGCATCGCAGCGCCTGCCAATGCGCTGACCAATCGGTCCTATCGCGGGATCAACACCCTGCTGCTGTGGGCCGAAGCCAGTCGTCGTGGCTTCACGTCGGGGCGCTGGGCGACTTATCGGCAATGGGCGGAGCTAGGCACGCAGGTGCGCAAGGGCGAGCGCGCGACCAGCGTCGTGCTGTGGAAGCCCATCGATGCGCGGGAAACCGATGACCAGGATAGCGACGGTGAGAGGCAGCGACTGCTGGCGCGTGCCTTCCACGTCTTCAATGCCGATCAGGTCGATGGCTATGCATCACCTGATGTCGGTCTCTCATCCTCGGCTCGGATCGAGGCGGCTGAGGCCTTCTTCCGTGCCCAGCCTGCCGAAATCTGGGAAGGCGGGGACGTCGCCTTCTACGATCCGCGCGCTGACCTCATCTCGATGCCGTCCTTCCGTGCCTTCCGATCGGCCGAGGCTTATTATGCGGTGCTCTCCCACGAGCTGGTCCATTGGTCAGGCGCCAAAGCGCGGCTCGATCGGGATCTGACGGGGCGCTTTGGTTCTGAAGCTTATGCGATGGAAGAGCTGGTCGCAGAGCTTGGTGCAGCCTTCACGGTTGGTCACCTCCAGCTTGGCTGCGAGACGCGCACGGACCATGCTCCCTATATCGCGTCCTGGCTTAGGATCCTGGCTGATGATCCGCGCGCGATCCTGACGGCGGCGAGCAAGGCGCAGGCCGCCGCCGACTATCTGATCGGGCTTGCCAGCGAGGGGTCTGGAGCTTGTGAAGGGGCAGTGCCGCAGAGGCTCGCCGCATGAGCGAGAGCCCCACCAAATATCGGCTGTCCAAGTCGAAGATCGCGGCCTTCGAACATTGTCCGCGGCGGCTGTGGTTGCAGGTGCATCGCCGCCATGTCGGACAGTTCGATCCTGAGACGCTCGCCCGCTTCCAGTTCGGGCATGAGGTCGGCCACAAGGCGCTTCTAGCGCATCCTGACGGCATCATGGTCGATGCCTTGCCCGACATGCAGGCAGCGATTGATCGGACGGCGCAGTTGCTCGCAATGGCGCAGCCTAGGCCAATCTTCGAAGCGACCTTCCTTCACGACGATGTGCTGTGCCGTGTCGATATCCTCGAGCCCGATGGTGAGGGCGGCTGGCGCGCGATTGAGGTCAAGGCATCACCCCGCGTCAAACCCTATCAGCTGGCTGACATCGCGACCCAGGTTTGGATCATGCGGAGCTGTGGTGTCACCATTTCGCAGGCGGTCATCCGTCACCTTGAGAGCGCGCCTGATTGGCGGCAGCCCGACATTGCTGCGGTTCACTTCCAGGATGCCGACGTCACGCGCTCGATCCGGCGGCAATTGGCGCGGCGTCCCAATGTGGCCGCGGATGCCAGCGTCTCAATCCGCGGGGCGGAGGTGCTTCGCGACACAGGCGAGCATTGCCACAAGCCCTTCGCATGCGAGTTCAGGCGATATTGTGCGCTCGCGCAGCGGGCGCCGCTGCTAGCGAGATTGAGCTAATTGCCCCCTAGATCACGAGAGGCGTGTGGAGATCTAGCGCCTACCTTGAGCAGAACTCTGCTTGGACGCAGCTGCGTCGAGCTCAGCCACGGCTTGAGCTGCCACTTTACAGTCGCTGCCGGTTTCTTGGCCTTGCCTACAGCTCGTTGCGACAAGCCTTGCCTGATCCGGGTGCTCGCGAAAGTAGCCCACGTCTCGCGGTGGAACCATCCCACAACTGCTCACAAAAAGCGTTGCGAGAACGACCGCAAGCGCCAGCCCGCTATTCCTCTTCATTCCGCCGATCCTCTTTTTGACCGAAACCAAGGAGATATTCCGACGCCACAGGCACGATCTAAGGCCGAGCGATCAGCACGCTCGCATGGGCGGATCTCAGATCGAGTGCGAGAGGCGAAATATCGCACCGCCATGTTCAGTACATCGGCAACCAACACACCCGCCGAGATGTCGTTGGTTACAAGGTATATGAGCACTCATTTTCGGAGCCGATCGGACTGACGCTGTGAGCGTCCGAAGGTCGCGACCCGCCAAAGATACACCATACCGGCTATCACGATTAGAACGTTACTGACCGGCTCAACGATGCTCGCCACCTGGCTATATCGCTCGCCCAACTCATAGCCGGCGAGCACCAATATCACGGTCCATATCGCCGATCCGACGAAGGTTGAGAGCAGGAAGGGTACCAGGGCCATCCCGCTAACCCCCGCTGGAACCGAAATCAGAGTGCGGATGCCAGGAAGCATTCGTCCAAACAAGACAGCCCAATGACCATAGCGGTCGAACCAACGATCCACGTTGTCGATCTCACCCGGCGTCAGTGTCAGCCACCGACCGTGACGCGATGCGAATTGCTTCAACCGACCGATGCCTATCCAACGGCCGATATAATACCACAACAGTGCCCCTGCCGCCGATCCGGATGTGCCAGCGACAATCACCACCCACAGGGGGTCACGTCCCTGCGCCGCGGTGTAACCCGCGAGCGGTAGTATCACCTCCGATGGAATCGGCGGGAAGATATTCTCCGCCAACATGAGCAGGAAGACGCCCAAACCACCGAGCGCCGAGAGGACCGATGTAATGAAGTCGAACACGAGATGCCTCCCAACGGGTTAGCCTTCACGACACGACACGACACGGCTCGGCGTGGCGCAGCTCGGTTTCAATAAAAATGGTTTTCGACGATCCAATAGAGTGCCGCGCAGAAGACGAACACAAAGACCACGGCAAGCCCTACGATCTGATTTTCCAATCGGGGACGAGCGACATTTCTGACGCGTATGGCGACTTGCCATGCCGGACGCACTGGGCACCGTCGCGGTCCGGAGGCGATCCGATCAAGTTCTGCGTCTGACACCCCAAAGAACGCTTTTGCTTCGCGTGGCGATCGCCCAGCCAATCCCATGATCCGAAGGACGATATCGTCACACGCAATATCGATCGCATTCGGCCAATCGGCCATCGTTCCGCCTTCATCACCTCCGGCCCATGACGGCGGCAACAACCCGATGACCTTGTGAGGATTACGCTCCAGAACCGTCGCCCAGCGCAGCAGCCGGACCTGGCGATCCCAAGTGGTGATACGCTTGCGCCGCGACCAGCGCTTGGCGAATGACGGGACAGACCACGGACGGCTCACGGATGACACGCGTTGGTTCATCGTCTTTCCGATATGGCACTGCCATCATGGGTGGCTCGTTTGAGTGGGCGAGAACAGCGCAACGTCAGGAACGTGGTGACACTCAGGACGATGGCGATGTCATATAGACCATAGCCGACCGCCGCCCCCAACGCGCCGGTGGCCCATAGACTGGCCGCTGTCGCAGTGCCGGAAGCTTTGCCACCATTCTTCAGGATCGCGCCACCCCCGATGAAGCCAACGCCCGTGATCAGACCCTCGAGCAATCTGGCTTGAGCAGGAGACGTGCGTCCGAGGATCGCGATCCCCACCAGCACGAAGCCACAACTCGCGATGGCGACCAGCGGGAATGTCCGGATCCCCGCACTGCGCTCATCTTTCTCGCGGTCCCAACCCACCGGCAGGGCAAGCACATAAGCCGTGGCGAGGCTGACGATGTGGGTGACACCCTCCCACCACGAGCTTTCAATCATGGTGGTTTGCCCGTTCTCGCAGGCAAGCGACGATCGCGGCAATAGCGGCGGTGGTTTCCCCGATATTGTGGACCTTCACCGTGTCGAGGCCAATTTCAGCAGCGGGATAGTCATTTCCACCGGGATAGATCGCGTCCCCGATGAACAGCATATCGTCGAGCTCAATCATGCTTTCGTTGCTAAGGCGTTTGAGGCCGTAGCCTTTGTCTACACCGGCGCGGGTGACATCGATCGACGTCGTACCGCCGAGATTGATCGACAGGTCCGGCAGGGCTCGACGGAGCCTCGTCTGCAGCGCGGTTCGCTTCTTGCGATCCGGATCCCACGCCTCCTTTTCCTTTAGGGGCGCCGCCTGCCCGAGGCCAGAGAACGTGATCTGGCTACCGCGGTCTTCGATCCGCTCGCCCCATATCTGCTCTTCCGACAGACCGGTATAGGAAAGCGCATCATCGAAGGCTGACAATATCGCCGCCCTCTCTCCCTCGTCGAAAAGCTCAGCATATATCGGGCGCCATGCCGCATCGATAAAGCGGTAGAGCTTGGTACCGGTGGTCGGCATGAGCCACAGGCGCTCGATCGGGCTATCGTTGGGAAGCCTCGAAGCGACTTGCTTCTCAAACTGCGGCCAATCCCCACCAGAGATGACGGCTACGTCTACGACCGATAGAAGACTCGCGAGCGCAGCGCTCATCTCGGTCGATAAAGGCTGCTTGCTTTGGGCAAGCGTGCCATCGAGGTCGAAGGCTACAAGCGACTTCATCTGATCTCTCCGGGAGATTGTTCCGCAAAATCGATCGCGGCGGCATGCCTCACCACCCTGCCCCGCCGACGCCAGTGGGTAAGGTAGATCGCAACCCTCAACGTCTGAGGACTTGGGTGGAGGCCTCGCATATGGCGGCGCTTCGACGTCATGCCGCCTTCCCCACTGGATCACGGTAAGCCAACAATCTCAGCGCATTGAAGACCACCAGCAGGGTTGACCCCTCATGGACAGCAACTGCCGGCCCGATGCCCAGGCCAAGGATTGTCGCGGGCACGAGGAACGCCACGACGCCCAGGCTCACAAAGACGTTTTGGAGAATGATGCCGCGGGTATGACGGCTCAAGCCTACAGCGAATGGGAGATGCGCTAGATCGTCGGCCATCAGTGCAACGTCGGCCGTCTCCAGCGCGACGTCCGAGCCCGCCGCCCCCATCGCGATACCAACCGTGGCGCTCGCCATCGCCGGCGCATCATTTACGCCGTCACCGACCATCGCGACCTTGTCTTCGCCTGCCAACCTCTTGATCGCGGCGACCTTGTCCTCCGGCATGAGGTCACCCCAGGCCTCGTCGATCCCAACGTCCTTGGCGATCGCTTCAGCGACTTTCTGGTGGTCGCCCGAAATCATGATCATCCGCGACACGCCCATGTCGTGCAGGCGGCGAAGTGCGATCTTCGCTGCTTCGCGGGGCGTATCCATGAGGCCGATTGCACCCAGATCTCGGTCGCCTTTGCGCACGACCATCGTCGTGCGACCACCCTCGCGCAGCTGTGCGATCGCATCCAGAGCGCCTTGACCCAGCGCCGGTATGCCTTCGTTACCGAACATCTCGGCTTTACCGATCCAGACAGTATCGCCGTCCACCGTTGCTGTGACGCCGCGACCGGTAAGGCTCTTGAGATCCCCGGCGGCTGGCAAGTCTCGTCCGTTCAGGCGTTCGCGCCCATCCTTGACGATCGCCTGTGCGAGCGGATGGTCGCTCAATGCCTCGACCGCAACGGCAAGCGCCAACAACTCATTTTCGTCGGCGCCGTCGACAGGAACGACATCGGTGATACGCGGTCGACCTTCAGTCAGCGTGCCGGTCTTATCGAACGCGATCGCCTTCAGCGAGCCAAGGTTTTCGAGCGGAGCGCCACCCTTTACCAGCACGCCCCCGCGTGCCGCACGCGCAACACCGGATAGAACTGCACTTGGCGTTGCAATCGCGAGTGCGCACGGGCTTGCGGCGACCAACACCGCCATGGCTCGGTAAAAGCTGTCGCGGAACGGCTCATCGACCACAACCCACGCAAACAGAAGTATGAATGCCAGTGCCAGCACTGCCGGGACGAACACGCGCTCGAAGCGATCGGTGAAACGCTGCGTCGGCGATTTCTGCGTCTCGGCCTCGCTCACCATCTTTACGACCTTGGCGAGCGCGCTTTCATTGGAACGTCGCGTCACCTCGATCTCGATCGCGCCGCCGCCGTTGATTGTGCCGGCAAAAACCCGGCTTTCCGCTTCGACTGCGTCGGGTTTGGCGCGGGCCGCTGCGGCGTCCGCGACGGGAATTTTGTCGACGGGAATGCTCTCGCCTGTCACCGGGGCCTGGTTGATTGCACTCGAGCCTTTGATCACAAATCCGTCGGCTGGCAGACGCTCATTCGGCCGGACGATGGCCACATCCCCAACAACCATTTGCTCGACGGGAATCTCGCTCGTTTGTCCATTGCGGCGTACGGTGGCGGTTTCCGGAGCGAGTTTGGCCAGCGCTTCAATCGCCTTCTTGGCTCGGCCCATTGCGTAATGCTCGAGCGCATGGCCAAGACTGAACAGGAACAGAAGGAGCGCGCCTTCGGCCCAAGCACCGAGCGCTGCGGCACCGGCCGCTGCGACCAACATCAAGGTGTCGATCTCGAACTTCTTCAGGCGAAGATTGTCGATCGCTTCACGCAGCGTGAAGAAACCACCGAAGAAATATGCCGTGACGTAACAAGCCATCGGCAACCAGCCGGGCATGCCCGTAGCTAGCTTCTCAACCGCATAACCGAACGCAAGCAAGGCCCCGCAAGCGAGCGCAAAGATCAGCTCAGTATTAGGCCCCAGAAATTCCGCATGCGAATGGTTATGTCCGTCGCCGGGACCATGCTGTTCCTCACCTGCGCTATGTCCACCAGGACCGTGATCATGCCCTGCATGCTCGTCCGCGGCGACGCGTTTACCCACACGAACCTTGAGTTTGCGAAGTGCGCCGCGGATATCCTCCTCAGTGGTCTCGTGGCGATCATATTCGACCCGTACAGATCCGCTAGTGCTGGCACTCGCCTGTACCACGCCAGGCATGGCCGACAGCGCGTCGCTGACAGTGCGTGCACGGCGTTCATGATTGATGCCGCTCACCTGCCAGATCGCATGCCCGTAGCGTTCGGTAATCTCAGCGCCTGCGGCGCGGACCATGTCACGCAGGCGCGGCAGCGGGAGTTTTCCGGCATCGAAGTGGATGCACAATGCTGCGGGCTCACCATCAAGGGCGATCACATGAGCTTTCTCAACGCCTTCGCGCTTCGACAAAGTTGATACTAGACGATCGAGACAGGCATCGGCCGCGTCGGGCAGGTCCGGCAACAACACCGGGATATCGAGTTCGAGCTTGTCGTTCATGACGCCCTCCTTTCGCTTTTCTTTGTTTCGGCGCGCGCGTCGCGCAGGATTTCGACACCGCCCTTGATGGCGATGATGGCGGTGGCGAAGCCGACCAACAGGTCAGGCCAGTTGCTACCCAACCACAGCACCATCGCCCCGGCGATCAGGATACCGCCGTTGGAAATGAAGTCGTTGAAGCTGAAGGTGGTGGCTGCGCGAAGATTGACGTCGGGATCCTTCAGACGCTGAAGCAACCAAAGGCAGAAGTAGTTTACGACGCCGGCGACCGCGGACATGACCATCATGGTGGGTCCGATTGGTTCGCTACCCTGCATGTAGCGCCGCCCGACATCGATCAGAATGCCGCCGGCGAAAATGAGCAACATCACGCCCGAGGCAACCGCAGCGCGCCTCTTCCATATCTGGCCTCGAGTCAGCGCCACAAGGCTTAGTCCATAGACGGCTGTATCGGATAGATTATCGACGCCGTTGGCGATCAGGGCACTCGAATCCCCCAAGATGCCCGAGGCGAAAAAGGCCGTCGCAATTGCGGCGTTTAGCCGCAGCACGATCCACAATGTCTGGCGTTCATCGAGCATGGAAATAGCCGACGTCATCCAAGAAGCTCCTCGATCGTTAGCAGGGCAAGAAACCCCACGAAGAACATGCTGCTGATCACGGGCGTGTCGGGCTTCTCATGGGCCTCGACCAACAGCTCCTCGGTGACCAAGTAGAGCAATGCCATCAGGCCAAAGCTCAGGAAGCCGACGATCACGACTGGTGACATATTGGCGACGGGCAAGGCCGCCACGGCCCCCAGCGGAAACAATAGGGCAAGCTGAGTGATGATGACTGCGGTCCGGAAGCGTGACTTCAGCGTTTCGGTCAGTTCCGCGCTCAGCGTGACCCCCAGGAACAGCACTTCCAGCGTCAGCGCCACCGTCAGAAGAATGCCGGCTTTGGTGCCCGCGACGAATGCGAGACCGAGCACCAGCCCATCAACGAAAAGATCGACAGCAATAGCTGCCAGAAGCGCGACCGGTCCGCGAAATCGAGCTTCGAAACTTTTCAGCCCGAGCATCACCATGACGCCAAGCGCTCCGCCAATCAGAGTGGCCGCAGGGTTCGCTTCATGTTTGATCTGCGGCAATATTTCGGTTGCGGCAGCCGCGAACACCACGCCGGCCGCAAGGTGTTGCATCATGCTCAGGAAGGCCGGGCTCGGACGCCTCATCAGCGCAAGTGCTGCCCCTGCAATGACGGCCAAGGTGGGAACGATCGTGTAAACTAGCGCCAGCATGAGCGGTGCCCCCAGGTCAGGTGCTCGCGCAAACCAAACTGACCAATCTGATCGATGTGCAACGGCAAATTGTCCGCCACGCCTTCGAACCTGCCGGGCGAGTTTCGTACGATCTTGAGGCGCCTTGAAAGAACTCCGACCCGACCATTTTTTGCGTTCGTCATACGCACGACGAGCCCGGCTTGCGTGCCAACCAAGTCCACGCGGGCGCCACCATCACAGCGGAAGGATTTGCGCAGACGGTCGATGCTTAGCGGTGCCGGCGGCGCTGGCCAGCCTTTCGCGGCCCACGCGTCACTCGATGCGGAGAACACAATCACGACGAGGGATGCGGCGGCTAAGCGCTGAAAACTGTTGAATTCTACCATAGGACGCCCTGCACCGGCGTGAGTGGATCGGGAGCTGGCCGACCCAATGCCTGCAACAGATCGATTTCGATCGTTCGACACATGGCGCTCAGCGGAACGTCGTGAACACCGTTGGCGAACGGGTCCATCAGATCCTCGCCGATGCTAAGTGCTGCAAGAAACACGAGGCCGATGAGGGTGGAACCGATGGGGGTCGCAATGCCCAGGGACTCCACGAGCGCGATCGGCAAAAGCACGCAGAACAAGCGCGCAAACAAATTGGGGAAGAATCGGAAGCCGTTGGGCAGCGGCGTATTTCGGATCCGCTCCATCCCACCTTGCGCGTTCGCGATATCTATAAGAACCTGTTCGACGACCGACTGCTGGATGAGATTGATCTTTCCCGCGGCGAGCGCGTCGGCATAGATCACGGAAATCGTTTCAAGCAGTGCATTTGCGGGATTTCGGCGCCCCTCAATTTCGGCTGCGACATCCTCACCCACGATACCAATGATGTCCTCGCGAGGATCTTGCCCACGCAATTGACAGCGCAACGCATGCACCAACGCCAATTGCCGCAAAATGATGCTTTCAGACATTCCGCCGGCTGAGGAAGAACGCGCGCGAGTAAAACTAAGCGTGATGCGCGCCAGGCTGCGCGATGAATTGATGAGCGCGCCCCAAAGCGTTCTTGCTTCCCACCACCGGGCGTAAGCGGCGTTGGTCCTGAAGCCCAGGAAGAGCACCAGCGCGGTACCAAAAAGCGCCAACGGTAGCGGTGGCTCCTTGATAGGGACCATGAAATGGAACGCCGTGACAGCAACGTCCCACACGAAGAGGGCCGTGAGAGGCTTCCAAACCTCAACAATGATCTGACGCATTCTGCGCGATGAACCGACAATCATTCCCAGAACTCTCGAAGTTTATCTATCAGACGGGCATATTCATTATGTCTTTATAGGCAGATAATAATTTGTTTCGGATCTGCACTGTTGCCTCGAAGACGACTTCCGACCGATTTTGCATGAGAGAGACAGTGGCGATGTCGTTCGTTTCGCCGCGCTCATAGGCCTCCGTAACGATATCTTCTTGCTCTTGTATTGCGTTGACCTTGGTCAGCGCGTTGCTCAGAGTTTCGCCAAATGTCGGAGCCGCCGCGGCGAGTCCCGTTGCGGCCACGGGCTGCAAGGCGGTTGTTGAGGCAGCGTTTCGAATGATCTCGTTGCGCGCCAAAACCTGAGCCCGGATCGCTAGGACGTTCGAGATGGTCGTATCCGACATAATGTCCTCCCAAGTCCGATCGCCCCGTCCGAACGGACGGCTCGCGAAGCATGTTAGTTGACGCTTGCTCGCATGCAGGTGCGATCGCCCACGCCGGCGCCCGCGAGGATGAGCTTGGCTCCTGCGAGCGTTGCCGTGCTGGCGTCTCCCACATATTGAAGCCCTTGGGCTGGGGCGCTCAGCGTGATGGAATTTGCCATCTTCGGCCCCCGCAAACTGATCTGCAGGCCGTTGTCCTTGAACTCGACGAGCAGCGGCTTGCCATCGCTGCAGCGATAGGGATGCCAGCCGATTTCCCCGGATTCCATTCCGCTATCGATCGAATGGACCTGTGCCTCGCTTGGGGGCGGTGGATCCTTCGGCTTTGAACATCCGCCGAGCGCCGGCGTCATGGCGGCGAAAAGAGCTAAGGCCTTCAGTGCCACAGTCATCGAGATTTCCTTCCATGCCGCGGTGACGATTTGGTCTTTCCTGCTGCGTGGGGCGTTTGAGCCGAGCGCCAGCGCAAATATCGACTGAGCCGGTCATCGCTTTCTGCGAGCATCTTCGCGAAGTTCCGGCGAACAGCGGCGACAACGAGCCGCGCAAGTATGCCGCGGAATTCCAGGCTATGCGTCAGATATGTCCCGGCACCGTCCTCTTCGAGCTCGTAGATTTCGCGGACGGTAAGGACAAACCGTAGCCCGCACGACCATGAGAAGGTCTTCGGCTTTTCGAGGACATCTACGGATGCTTCGCCAGCTGGCGGCTTTTTCCAGTTATGCAGCCGGAGCTTATACTGCGTAATCCCAATTTCGATTGGGTCGGTTAGCTGAAAGATCGGATGCCAAGCACGGCGCTGGCCGCCGTCGACCAGCGCCGTCCAGGTTCGAAGCGGTGAACCAGGTATTATGGTTGCGGTTCTGATCCTCACCATTGGACGTCCTTGTCATTATGTCGGAGGGGCCAAAGCCCCTCCGGAGGTTGCAAGGTCAGTGCTCAGCGAAAAGCTGGCGGTGGTCGTCGCCTACTTGTTGCTCGTCGAGATGGTCGGTCGCCGCGATGCTCTTCTGGCCAAAGCGCGCATAGAGCGTGGGCAGGACGAACAGGGTGAGCAGGGTTGCCGAAATCAAGCCGCCGATCACGACGGTTGCCAACGGCTTCTGCACTTCGGCACCCGCGCCCGCACCCAAGGCCATCGGCACGAAGCCGAGGCTGGCGACCAATGCCGTCATGACGACAGGGCGCAGCCGCTGCATGGCGCCGACTTGAGCGGCTTCGTCACGTGTCATGCCTGACCGGATCAGATCTTGAATCGAGCTGACCATGACGAGTCCATTAAGGACCGCGATGCCCGACAGGGCGATGAAGCCCACCGCCGCCGAGATCGAAAAGTCCATGCCACGCACGAAGAGCAGCAGCACGCCGCCCACCAGTGCGAATGGCACACCGGTGAAGACGATCGCAGCGTCTCGCACCGATCCCAGAGCGCCGTAGAGAAGCAGCAGGATCAACACGAAACAGGCCGGAATGACGAGTTGCAGCCGCTCGCTCGCCGACTTCAGATTCTCGAACTGACCACCCCATTCGAGATAGCTGCCCGAAGGTAGGCGCACCTGCTTGGCGATCGTCGCCTGCGCATCGGCGACAACGCTGCCGACATCGCGGCCGCGCACATTGGCCTGGACGACCACGCGACGCTTGCCATTCTCGCGACTGATCTGATTGGGTCCGTCGACGACCTTGATGTCAGCGACACTGGACAGCGGCACATAAGATCCGCCCGCTACGGGCACCTGCACCTGTTGTAGGAGGCCAAGGTCAGCGCGTTGCGTTTCCGACAGGCGGATCACCACCGGGAACCGGCGATCGCCTTCGAAGATTTGGCCGGACGTCCGTCCGCCCAGCGTGGCCGTTACGGTATCCTGAACGTCCTGCGCCGTGACGCCGAGGCGTGCCATCGCGTCGCGATTGACGCGAATGTCGAGCATGGGAAGCCCCGTCGTCTGCTCGACCTTAACGTCGGCCGCGCCCTGCGTTTTACGCAATGCGCTCGCGATCTGTTCAGCCGTCTTGTTCATCTGGTTGAAGTCATCGCCGAAGACCTTCACGGCGATATCGCCGCGAACACCCGCGATCAGCTCGTTGAAGCGCATCTGGATGGGCTGGGTGATCTCGTATGCATTGCCCGGGATCTTGGCCAACTCACCTTCGATCCGGCTCACCAGTTCTTCCTTCGGAAGTTTGGGGTTCGGCCATTGCGCGCGGGGCTTCAGGATGACGAACATGTCGGTCGCATTAGGCGGCATGGGATCCGCCGCCAGTTCGGCCGTGCCCGTCTTCGAATAGACGAACTGGACTTCTGGCTGGCTCGACATCATCCGCTCGATCGGCACCTGCATCGCCTGGCTCTGCTGGACCGATGTCGCAGGGATACGCAGCGACTGGATCAGGAGATCGCCCTCGTCGAGCTGCGGCAGGAACACCGAACCGAGCGTGGTGAAGGCGAGTGCTGCGACGACGAGGCTGGCAATGCCCGCACCAATTGTCACGCTGGGGCGCTTCATCGCCCGGTCGAGACCCGGTTCGTAGCGCTTTTTTAGCCACGAGATGATCCGACCGTCCTTCTCCTCCACTTTCTTCGACAGCCAGATTGCGATCATGGCCGGAACGAAGGTGAGTGAGAGGACGAAGGCGAAGGCGAGCGCAATGATGACGGTAAGTGCCATCGGCACGAACGTCTTGCCCTCCACGCCAGTGAGCGTGAGGAGCGGCACGTAGACGAGAATGATGATCGCCTGCCCGTAGACCGAAGGACGGATCATTTCGCGCGCTGCCGATGCTACCGTGGCAAGGCGTTCCTTGATGGTCAGCAACCGCCCTTCATGATGCTGCTGCTCGGCAAGCCGTCGCAGCGCATTCTCGACAATGATGACCGCACCGTCGACGATCAGGCCGAAGTCCAGCGCACCCAGGCTCATCAGGTTCGCCGAGACACCCGCTCTGAGCATTCCAAAGCCTGTCAGCATCATTGTGATCGGAATGACGAGCGCCGCGATCAAAGCGGCCCGGAAGTTTCCGAGCAGCACGAAAAGCACGACAATCACGAGCACCGCGCCTTCGCTCAGATTCTTCGCGACCGTCTTGATGGTCGAATTGACGAGTTCGGTGCGATTGAGCACGGGCTGGACGATGACGTCGGGCGGCAGCGATGCGTTGATCGACTTCAGCTTCTCAGCGACGGCCGTAGACACGATACGGCTATTTTCACCGATCCGCATGATCGCCGTACCCACGACGACTTCGGTGCCGTTTTCCGACGCCGAACCCATGCGGATTGCCTGACCGGTCTGAACGGTCGCGACTTGTTCGACCGTGATCGGCACGCCATTACGTGTCGCGATCACGGTCCTGGCCAATTCGCTGGCGTTGCGTACGAGCGCATCCGAGCGAACAGCCAGACCCTCACCATTCCGATTAACGAAGCCGCCGCCGACGCTGGTGTTGTTGCGCTCGAGCGCATTACCCAGCTCGGTCAGCGTAATTCCCAGCGAAGCCAGCTTCTGAACATCCGGGATAACGAGGAATTGTTTCGCATAGCCGCCGATCGAGTCGACGCCGGCGAGGCCTGGCGTGTTCTTGAGAAGCGGTGTTACGATCCAGTCCTGAGCCGTCCGCAGGTAGGTCGCCTTATCTTGTTCGGAAGTTAGACGTTCCCCCTCGGGCGTGATGTAACTGCCGTCAGGCTGCTGCCCCGGCTCGCCGGGCTTGTGCTGGTCGTCGGCGCGATGCTGGAGCCGAACGGTGTACATGTACACTTCGCCCAGGCCCGTCGCGATCGGACCCATTTCAGGGTTTACGCCATCGGGTAGATTTTCCTGCACGCCCTGCAGGCGCTCCCCCACCTGCTGGCGAGCGAAATAGATGTCCGTGGCGTCAGAGAAGACCGCAGTGATTTGCGCGAAGCCGTTGCGGCTCAGAGAGCGCGTATATTCGAGGCCGGGCGTGCCGGCGAGCGCGGTCTCGATCGGGAACGACACCTGCTTTTCGACCAGTTCGGGCGAAAGCGCGGGCGCGCGGACGTTAATCTGGACCTGATTGTTGGTGATATCCGGCACCGCGTCGATTGGCAGCCGGGAGAGCGAAAATGCGCCGATAACGGCGACAATGGCGGTAAGCAGCAGGACAAGCCAACGCTTCTCGACCGCCCAAGTGACGATGCGCGCGATCATGGCTTAGTCCTCATCGCTCGCTTCGCTCTTGCCGAGTTCGGCTTTGAGCGTGAAACTTCCGGTCGTCGCGATCTGCTCGGTGCCCTTGAGGCCCGAACGAATGATGACGGTATCGCCCGACGCATCGCCGAGCTCTACCGGGGTTGCCTGGAAGCCCTTGGGTGTTCGTACGAACACCACCGACTTGCCCTCATCGCTCTGTACCGCGGTCGTGGGCACGCGGATCGCACCGCTGCCGCCACTGCCGGAAATCTCGACTGCAGCGGTTACGGGTTCACCGACACGCCACTGCCCCGACCGATTGTCGAGCGTCGCGATCGACGGCACGAGCCGTGTCCGTGGATCGAGCGCCGGCGACACGAAGGTGATCTTCGCGGTCGCCTGACGACCGGCAGCCTTCACCGAGACGTTATTACCGGGGCGAATACGACCCGCATCCTCCGCCTTCAGATTCAGGGCGATCGACACCTGTGCGAGATTCGCGATGCGGTAGAGCTCGGCATCCGCCGCTACGGTCTGACCCAGTGTCACCGGACGCGCGATGATCTGGCCCGAGATGGGTGCGGAAATTCCCAGCCTGTTGAGCCCGCCTCCGCCGACACCGGCAGCCGAAACCGTGCTTCGCGCCTGCGTCAGCGCGATACGCGCTTCAGTGGCCGCCGTGCGCGCTGCGATGAGATCCTGTTCAGGCGATACCTTTTGCGCGAACAAGCGTTGCTCGCGCGCAAGATTGGAATTGGCGAGTTCCAGACGCGCGCGCGCTGCCTCCACTTCGCCCTTGATCTGCGCTGCTTCGCGGCTTTCGATGACAGCTATGGTCTGTCCGCGCCCGACCGATTGGCCCAAGTTGCGGGTTAACGCCACAACACGGCCAGCTATCGCGGCCGAAATCACCTGCGTACCTTGCGGATCGCCCTCAATGATCGCTGGCAGCTCGATTGTTCCAGCACCACCTCGGATCGGACGGCCAATCTGGATACCGGCTGCCGCAATCTGATCGGCGGTCAGCGTGATGGCGCCTTCATTGGCATGCGCTACACCCTTGCCGCCCTCCTTTTCGGCGGCTGCGGACGTTTCGTTGGATGCGGTTTCAGCGCCGGCATCATTGCCGCCACTGCAAGCCGACAGGAGCAGAGCAAGCGACGCGACGCCTGCTAGATAGAGATTTTTCATTATTGCTGTCCCCCATTGGGCACGGGAGCGGTCAGCCGCTCCAGCCGTGCGCGGGCATTTTGATAATTTGCGAGAGCGTCGATCGCGGCGACACGGGTATCGGCGAGCGTGCGTTCTGCATCGAGCAGCTCGAGTTGACCGAACTTGCCTTCGCGGTAGCCGATCCTGGCGATACGGGCGGCTTCCTGGGCCGCAGCCAGCGCAGGTCCCGAAGCAGCCCTCGCCGAAGTTGCCGCATTGGCCGCTTCCGCCTGTGCCTCCGTCACCGCCTGCTCGATATCGAGCCCTGTCACCCGGCGTTGTGCTTCGGCACGATTGCGTTCAGCCTGGGCCTGCGCCACGGCAGCGCGGCCATTATTGAACACCGGGATCGGGATCGAGACGCTGAAGACCGCGACCGTGTCGTTGGTTGCAGACAATCGCCGCACCGCTGGCCCGACGTTGATGTCGGGCACGCGGTTCGCGCGTGCCAGCCGCACGCCAGCATCGGCAACCGCCAAGTCGCTATCGGCTGCTGCGAGAGCAAGCGTTCCAACGATTGGCAGCGGAGCCGGCGGCCCCATCACCGGTGTTGGTAGCCGATCAAGGAGCGTTATTTCCAGATCACCCACCATCGGTTGCCCGATCCGGCGCGCGAGATTGGCGCGAGCCGCTTCGGTGAGCCGGATCTGCCGTTCGACATTGGCATCGGCGTTGATACGCGCCACATCCGCCCGCTGCTGTTCGAGCGGGGATGCCCGACCGGCTTGGACACGGACAGTTGCAGCTCTCAGCGCATCGCCTGCGATACGCGCTTGGTCGCGCGCAGTTGCCAGCCTGCGCTCGGCTGCCACTGCCTCAACATAGAGCTGAGTGACCTGCAGGCGAACATCTGCAGCAACGATAGCTGCTTGCAATTCGGCGCGAGACAATTGCGCCGTTGCGACCGCAACACGGGCACTGCGCTTCCCACCCAACTCGACCGGAATTGCGAGACCAGCGGTGCTCTCTGCGCTGCGCAGGCCTCGGTACACGCCCGAGCCAGCAATATTCTCGATCTGACCTTGGGCAACCGGATTGGGCCGGAGACCGGCAACGGTACGACCGGCCAGTGCCGCTTTCACACCGGCATTGGCGGCCTCGACAGCGGGAGCCGAGCCACCTGCCGCAGCGACGGCCTGATCAAGCGTAAAGGCGGGACCTGCCTGCGCGATCGGCGCCGGCAAACCCGTTTGCGCCTGCGCCATACTGGCGCACGACGCCGCGGCCAGCATGGCCGCGAACAAATTTCGCATGTTGGACAATCCTGACGAACATCATCGAGCCGGCGAATGGCCGGCTGGCGGAGTTCGTCAGGCTGCTGGAGGCCTTAGACCGGGTTCGACCGGACTGGACGGGATACCAAGATCCGCGGCCGAGCGAAGACGCATATCGCGGTCATAATGCGCGAGCGAAATGGCTTCGGTCGCGGGAAGGTTCATGGCCTGGCCGTGACAGCTGCCATGGTGATGCGGGATCGCTTTGTCCGAGTCGCCTTGCGACTGATCTGCGTCACCTTCACTGTGCACCGCGCCGCTGCATTCCACGGTAACAGGCCCCGGAATCTCTCGCGCATGCACCGTCGCCGTCATCACGAGGGATGACGCTAGGAGGGCAAGTACAAGGGTCAAAAACCGCGATACCATCACCGGCCACTTAGAGCAGATTGCGCCGATTGTCATGACCGACTTTCGTATGAGCCATTTTCTAGTCGATGCCCGATAGTTGATCGATGCAACCAAAGTGCTTGATCAATCAGGCGATCGCCCTCTCCGCTACAAGCGCTGTGCCGCTGCGTGATTATGCCCGCCATTAGTCGACGGTCATCCAAAGGATCGGCCAGAAACTAACTGTGAGCAGGAAAGCGAGCCCTGCTGCTATTTTTTGAGGACATCCGCAGAGTGCTAACATCCACCACAATATCGATATTGGCAGAAGATATGTTGCCGCCTGTTTGATGATCCAAAAGCCGAAAATCCACCAAGCAACGGGGATCGATACCGAGCTAAGCTTGGCCTGCTTGACAGAGGGCGTTTCGAGCATCTGATCCAAAAAACCTGCGTGGTCGTTGGCGCGCAGGAAGGGTTATCCTGCCACCACGCCCTAAGACGTCGCGCAGCACGCCAACCTCAGCTGCAATTTCGCGCTGCGCATAATCTTTGGTCGCGAACGATCAGCGCGCCCCCTCAATCTCTCCGGTAACGCCATTGGATGCTGGACCTCTGATTTTTGACCCGTGCGGAAGGACCGAGGGTAGCAGATGCTACGCCCGATCGTGCTGGCGGCCCTCAAAATAAAATTTGGAATCCAACTGAGGCTTTGCCGTCGCATTGGCGTCAATCCCCATACGCTGGGAGATATTAGGTGCGCTGCTCGACGATTACGCCTTTGCCGTTGGAAAAGTTGCACCGCCCAGAGAGCCGCATCATCATTTGGTCCCAGCAATGCGATGACCTACGGCTGGCGGCAATGTGATGCGCCCACGTCGTCTTTGGGTCCAACTCGTCGCGATCATCGTTGAGCAAGCGATCGTCCTGCTCGTTCCAACTTTCGTGACTTGGTGGATCATGTGGCAGCTCGGCTGCACGCACATGATCGCCGCCTTATTCGCTTTCTTTATCGGATTCGTCATCTGGGCTGCTGTGTGGAGCGCTGGAGAAGTCAGCGATCAACGTGAATAGCAAGCCAGCCGCTTTGCAGAACGTCGCAAGTTGCAGCGCTAGGCAGCAATCGAGCCACTGTCGACGAGGTCAGCACGCCTGCGCAGACCTCGTCGACAGTCTGGTGGCCTTTGATGGAGGCAATCATGCTCATCGAAACCAGATTTCTCATCGACGTCGATGAGCGGCAGCCTTGGCGCGCGATCTCGACGATCGAGGCTATGAATAGCTGGAACGCCTTCGTACGATTGAAGTCGCTCGACGCTCGCGGCGAAGCGATAAGCTATCAGCTCACACTCAATTCTGTATGGGGCAAGCGCGCCGAACTGCTTGGCGTTGTGGAGATCGAGCGCAATGACCAGCAGGTGCGATTGCTATGCACTCTTCCAGGCCTTCGTCTGAGCGAGGTTTATGCGATCAAGCGCCTCCAAGGCCGGCTGTGGCTGACCCATTCCCTGTGTGTGACCGGTATCTTCGACCGTGTCTTTGGTTGGCTCGTAGAGCGCCGACTGCAGCAGATTATCCACCTGCAGAACCATGCTTTTGGCGATTTTTTATCAAGGACGCGTAAGCCTGGGGGGCTTCGATCGGTTCCCGGTGGAAAGCACTTTCAATGATGAAGCCATTCGTCCACCGACGAGGAATATGGGGCTTCGGGCTGCTGTTAGCCTGCCTGGCTCTCAGCTCACTCTACGCGCTCTGGTCGGCCGAACAGCGAGATAAGCAGTGGCAGCACGGTGCTTCGGAACGGTTTGGTCATTCCGCACTCCAATTTCTCCTCAGGCCAGGCGAGGTTCGTGAAGCGACTGTCGATTTATGGCCCGGCCAAGTTGTCCGCTATTTTTGGACGACCAATGGGGTCCGCATCGAGTTCGAGGTTCACGGTCCGGATAATCGGCGGCTGGGATTCGCCAATGGAGATGCAGCGTCGCGAGAAGGCGCGCTGAAAGCTCAGCAGGCCGGCCCCTATAATTGGCGTTGGCGCAATCATGGCCTGTCTGCCGCTATCATAACTGTTGAAGCCACCGGCCGTTTTCGAGCTTTCGGATGCTATGATCTAGAAAATCGTGAGCGATCGCCACGCGCGTCCCCAGACTTGAAGTCAGCCTCTGCCGCCACGCACTACGGGACTGCGGTTTATTCTCAGCGTGCCGTCTAAAATACAAATGATCGAACTTTCCCTCGATGCGCACCATGAGCCTGCGCCTTGGATGCCTTTTCGAACGGGCGCATGGGTTCGATTCACGTCAGTTCACGCTCGATGATCCGCCAGGCTGGCATGGGCAAAACCCCGTTGAACGGACTGGAGGCTGTTTACCACGCTGAACGACCGAAGATTTTGCGGCTTCTCTGCGCTCGAACCGGAAGCGACGCAGAGGCTGAAGACATTCTGCAGGAGCTTTGGATTAGGGTACGCCAGCCTTCTCAGGGGCCCATCGCCAATAGTCTTCCCTATCTTTACCGAATGGCGCAGAATCTCGTTGTCGACAGGCAGCGTGAAGTTCAGCGTCGCGCCAAGCGCGAGCGTCAATGGCTCGACCAGCACTCGACCGGTGCGGCAAAGGGAGGGGAACCGGCTGACAGCTCGCCCAATCCCGAAGACGCGATCCTTGATCGCGAGGAAGGCGCACGACTGGTTGCAGCATTGGAAACTTTGCCTCCAGGGGCACACCAAGTGCTCACCTTGCATAAGGTCGATGGGCTGAGCCACGCTCAAATTGCAGATCGGCTTGGTATCTCCAAAAGCGGCGTCGAGAAGCATATGGCCGTAGCAATGAAATATCTGCGTAGATCAATGCTGGGAGGGTATTGAAATGCGCTGGTTCAGATCTGGCCGCGACCGGCAAGAACGTGGCGAGCCCCTGTGGGAACGCGATGACCCCATCACGCAGCAGGCAGTCGCCTGGCATGACGCGCTAAGGCGCGACGACGGCGATTGGGATGCTTATATCCTTTGGCTTGAGGCCGACCCCCGCCACAAGGAGGCCACTGACCAAATCGCGCAACTTCACGCTATCATGGACTCGCATAAAGATAAGTTGGCACAAGAATTTGATATCGAAGCACCGCGCATTAAACGGCCGACTATTGTACGTTCAGGGATGGTCGTTGGGGCACCGGCGGTTGTGGTGGCTTGCCTTATGTGGGTGGCCAATCCTTGGCTTGCGCCGCGTGACGCAATTTATGCAACCGGTCCAGGTGAGACGAGCAAGATCGTCCTAGCTTCGGATATGGTTGTCGAGCTTGCACCGGGCAGTCGGCTGGTCGTGAACGAGAACGACCCGACCAATCTCGAGTTAAGCGGCGGCGAGGCCTTGTTTCGCGTAGCGCACAATCCCCATAGAATGTTGGCAATCCGGCTGGGTGGTTTCGTCATTCGCGACATCGGCACCGAATTTTCTGCAAACGCCGCGCAAGGCGCAATCATGGTCGCCGTGGCCGAAGGCGATGTCACCGTGGCACGCGATGGCGCAGACACGTCGGTCGCACTCTCAGCCGGACAGCGCCTCGTCGCGCAGCGCAAAGGCAACGCCGTCATATCCAACATAGATCGAGCGCACGTCGGAGCGTGGCGGCGGGGACAGCTTGTTTATGATCGGGCGCCACTGTCTATCGTGGCGGCAGATATTTCGCGCTACTCAGGCCGTGATGTCGTCGTCGCCGATTCCCTTAAGCCGCTTCTCTTTTCTGGTGTTCTCGCGATCGGCGACGGATCGAAGCTGGTGCATACGCTCGCTGGCCTCATGGCGCTGCGGTATAGCGTTGATGGCAATCGCGTCCATATCGATCCCGCTTCCGGGAAATGATGGTTGTGCTGCCGCCAATCTCGAAGCACCTCCCATCAGCATTCCCGCAGGTCCATTGCGGACAAGCCTGGATATATTGGCGCAGCTGACTGGAGCATCTGTCGGCGCCAGCGGTGCGTTGCCATCTATTCGAACCAGACAGGTGACCGCCGCGCGCAGCACGGAACAAGCGCTAAATATCATGCTGCGCGGCAGTGGTTATCGCGCAGTCGCAATCAACCCACAGGCATTTCGCATAGAAAAGGTCCCGCCGCGGAGACAGACGGATTTCGCCAGCCGTGCTCAGGCCGCGGCGGACCAAGCCCCGCGCGACGAAACCGCACCCGAAAGATCGACCATCGTCGTCACAGGACAAAAACGGCTTCAGCAGATCAACACGCTTCCGGTCTCGGTGGCGGTCCTGTCGCTTGATCCGGACAAAGATCCCCGACGGATTCTGGATAGTCGCGATGTCGCACTTGCGATCGAAGGCCTGGCATTGACCAATCTTGGGCCGGGCAGGAATCGCCAGTTCATCCGGGGCGTCGCCGATAGTCCCTTCAACGGGCCAAGCCAATCGACCGTGGCAATCGTGCTCGACGGCGCCCGCATCAGCTTCGACTCCCCCGATCCCAACCTGCGCCCCATCGATCTGCAACGGATTGAGGTTTTAAAGGGGCCGCAAGGACCGCTTTACGGCTCGGGAGCGCTCGGAGGCATCTACCATCTGGTAACCCGCAAGCCTGATCTGTCCCGGGCTACAGCAGATCTGCGAACGACCGCGCAGATTGCCCGTGGATCGCCTGGCGCCGGCATCGAGGCAGTGGCCAACCTACCCGTCGTCGAAGACCAATTTGCCGTTCGAGCAGTCGCCTATGCACAAAGTGAGCCGGGGTGGATCGACATTATCGATGGACGTCGCAACGCCAATCGGACCTGGACACGCGGCGGACGGCTGGCGGGACGGTGGCAAGTAGTTTCCGATTGGACAGTTGACCTGACCGGCGTCGGGCAATCCATCCGGGTGAGCGATGCGCAATATGTCACGCTCGCCGATACGGCAGATGACGACGATGTCGATCTGGAGCGTCCGCTGAAGGAACCATCGCACAGCCGCTTCCTCTCAGCGGCAATGCGGGTGGAAGGAACTTTGGGTCGATTCCGCATCGTTTCATCGACCAGTTGGGCCGATCAACATCTCGGAGCCCGGCTCGACGCGACATCCGCGGCTGATCAGTTCGGCCTGACGGGACGAGCTACGTTCGACACAACCAGCAAATATTCGGTGTTCAATCAGGAGGTCCGGATCACGCCTGGCGACAATGGGCGATGGATTGCCGGCATTTCCTATTTAAGCGCGCAGAGCCATGCCATTGGCACGATCATGGCGTCGGGCAACGCTCCTCAACTCGTCGATCGCGCCGACCGCAATGTCAATGAACTCGCGGCCTTCGCTGAGGCGACTGTTTCGGTAGCCTCTCGTCTGGATCTGACTTTGGGCGGCCGCATCTTTCGCACCAAAGGGCACGACGAGCTGCTGGAGAAAGACGATGCTCGATCAGAGCCGATAGCGGAGGTCGCCATCTCACCGAGCCTTGCTTTAGCCTGGCTACCCAATGACCATAGTGTAATCTTCGCGCGCTTCGCACAATCATTGCGCCCAGGCGGGCTTACCTCTCTGAGCCAAAGCAACAACGGGCGCTTCAAAGCCGACGAATTGACGACATTTGAATTGGGTAGCCGTTGGCACCCTAGCAACCGAAAATCACTGTCCGCGAGTATTTTCCTAACCGAATGGCACGATATCCAGTCCGATTATCTGCTTCGCAACGGCATCGTCTCGACACGGAACGCCGGTGACGGGCGTATCATTGGAGCGGAGCTCTCGGGTGAATGGCCTTTGAGCCGCCGCGTTTCGATTTCGTCGGGAGCAAGCATGCTCGACGCCGAACTGGTTCGATCAGCACTCGGCCCCTTGGCTAGAGATCGGCGCCTCCCTGTTACCCCTTGGCTGACCGCGCGAACGGGCGTGCGTGTTGATCTGCCGATTGGACATTGGCTAGGAAATCTGGCGGCCCAGGCTAACTATACAGGTCGATCCCGGTTGAGCTTCGATGAGGAGCTTGATCGTCGGATGGGAGGATATTTCCAAATGGCGCTGGCTGCAGGCCTGCGCCGCGGGTGCCTGAATATCTCTGCGCGGATCGACAATCTGTTCGACAGCGAAGCCGACACCTTCGCTTTTGGCAATCCTTTCGCGATCCGCGAGACCCGCCAATATACGCCGCTTCGACCGCGCACTTTCTCCTTGTCGCTCGCTCGAGAATGGTAGCCTTGCCGCGCCGACTTGACGGTGATCGTTGCGCTGGATCCTCAAGAATGTTGGTAAGCGCGCCTTCGTTCCACACCGTTTGTCAGAAACAAACAAAACCCCAGAACAAGCCACCGACCCGGCTTACCCCTGCGCAGATGGGCACGGTTTAGATCTCCGAACGACATCGGGGAGACCGCTTCCATCCGCGCGCGAAAGCTTTGTAGGCGGGCAATTATCGTCCCCCAGCTGTCACGACCCAAGCGCGTGCTCAGCATTCGCCAGCAGATCTTGGTGAACTCTTTCGCGCAAAATTGCGCCATCCAATAATATGTGGTTGGCCCAAGATCGGGCAAGGAGGTGCGCACTGCGTTCGTGAAGCCGGTCAGCGCCATCGCTATGTCGCTGTTCTTCTCATCGTCGAACCGACCGCGGGTACGGGACATGATCCCCGTAATGCTGTTCGGTCTTACACGGTAACGAATCCACGAGCTCGGGACATAATAGAAGCTTCGAGCGCGCAATAAGAGAAGTGGCGTTGTCGCCATGTCTTCGAAGCAGCGGCCGACGGGAAATCGCAGATCGTCACCCCACAAACCTCGCCGCGCAATCTTCGACCAGCTATGCATCCGTCTGCTCGCAAAAACGCCCAGAAGCAGGGCCTCTTGGTCGGTCGAAAACGCGCGCTCGGTACCGACGAACGAGCGAATATCCTTCCCCGACTTTCTGTAGTCGCACAGGATCAGATCAGGAGAGCAGAGTTCGATCAACTGGCGCAATTCGGCCAGCGCTCCATCCATGATTTCGTCGTCGGAATCGACGAACCAGACATAGTCGCCGCGGCTATGATCCAGCATCGTGTTGCGCGCCGCGCTGAGCCCGCAATTGGCTTGGTGCCGGAGAAGCCGGAATATGCTGCCGCGCTCGGCGCAAATCCGCTCACACAGCTGAAGCGACCCGTCGGTTGATGCATCGTCGAGCAGAATGACCTCAACCCCGCCGTCCGGAAGCTGCGACGCAAGCGAGGCGATACAGTCCTCGAGATAAGCCTCCACATTGTAGACCGGGATAAGGATGCTGAGCCAGAGCCGGGTTTCAGCAACGGAGTGAACGCCACTCTCGTCGATCGGCATCATCAAAGATGGAGAATGGTTGAGGGTCTTAGATGCAGCGGTCAGAGCCACCGGCACTGAGGTTCTACCAATACCCCGTTGAGCATTGTCTTTCATCGGTCCGCAGCCAGCGAAATCATGTCATCGAGAACTGTTGAGAGCGCACATCGTAAGTCGGTTCTGGCCGGCGCACCTTGCAAGGCATCTCTGCGTAAGACGCCAATGCCATCGAGGCTCGCTCCACCGAGCTCAGCTGAGGATTGTGGTCCATCGTGTATCCAAAGAGCCTATCTTGTGTCGGGCGATAGCTCTCCGCGCGCTCTCGCCACTCGGGCAGAAGCGAAGTCAGGCTTCTGATCGTCTGGCAAACATCGCCATTTTCCCAAAATTCATAGGGCAGGCGCGCACCGACTTTTGTCTGTCGTGCCGCATCAAGAAAAAAGCAGGCACCTCGCCGATGAAGGAACTCATAGACCTGGCTGCTCACATCTCCGATATAGACATGAGCCGATCGCGTGTAGCTCATGTCGAAGAGGTTCTGTCCATCGACATCGACGATAATATTCGACGCTGCTAGATATTTATTGGGAATATCAGGTCGGATTTTCCCTATCTTATATTCCAATGAGAAATGAAATTTTTTCCGGAATAGCATGACGTGTGGTGCGAAAATAAGATTGTATTGCGGATTTTGAGAGAAATACTCCAATATTTCGATACCCACTTTGTACCAGGACGACAAAAAGGGGTCGAAATGAGGATTGTATAAAAAGACCGGCCGATCGTTATCGAAAAAGCGCCGCCACCCTGCGTTCGGGACGGTGTCGAATTTGGGATAGCCGATGATGCGGCACTTTGCGGCTGGCACAATCCGATGACGCACCATTTCATCGACCAATTTCTGCCCGCTAAGAAGCATCAGATCGAACTCAGCAAGATGGGGATGATAGGCGACATTTCGGTCCCCCGAACCATGCGGGACATAAACGAAACGTGGCGCTGCATCGCGAAGTTGCCGGCGCACCCGCAGACATGTCCGCTCGGTCGAGACAACGACGTCCACGCCCGCGAAGAGGTCGAGATTGTACCGCAATCGGGCGAGCCGAAGCACAGGCGCCACTTTGTTGATGGATGTGAGCCTGCGCTTCACATTGTTCGGGATCTCAAGCGAACGCCATTCGATCGCCTGATGCGCTTCGGGCGGAACCATTGCCGCGACAGCGTTTCGAATAGCCTCGACACCCGTTGCGATGACGACTTGGATGTGCGGCGCCTGTAGCACCAACTGTCCAGCGATCCCCGCAATATGCGCTGCTTGATGCGCTGCGTCATGGTTGAAGAGAAACAATATGCGCGTCTTCATCGGGCCGTGATCTCCCTGGGCAGCAGCCCAGGTCGGCAGTGGACGAGTTGTCCTCGCACCACCGATCTAGCACCCATGCCTGGTCCGGCCCTAAGACGGCACCGCGCGAGCGCACCGCAGTCGCCTCAGGAAGATTTGCCCTCGCGTAAGATTGCAAGACTGGCGCCAAACAACAGGAGCAGCCCGAAGGTTTCGGCGGCAAACTTCGCCCAAGCTGCGCCAATCGCGCCCATTATCGGCAGCATAAAGTATGTGGCAGCAATCAATGCCGCTGCTCCGGCGAACCTTATCAGGATGAGGGAGCCCGCCCGCCCACTCGCCATCAACATAGGCTCGCAATTGGCTGTCGCCATCTGAAGGCATGCCGCCAAGCTGAGAATGACAAGAAATGGGTAGGCGCCGGCAAATTCCTGCCCGGATATCAACAGCAGGACGGGTTTACCGAGTAGGACGATGATCGGCACCACCACCAGAAAGAGCAGGAGCATGATCTTCGTGAGACGCGTGTATAGTGGGATTACCCCGCGGATGCCCTCGCGTGCATGGGCATTTGCCATCTCGGTGTAGCTGGCAAGGCTAACGAAACCAGCCAAGAGAGTGATCGATTGTGCAACCTGATGTGCGAGCCGATAAAGGCCGACCTCTGACGCACCAGCGAAAAATCCCACCAACAACACAGGCAATTGCTGCGTGACAGTATAGGTGACGGTGCCGAAATTGCTTGCAAACAGCAATGACGGCAGTCCGTCATTTTCGGACCATGCAAGCATCCAATGCCGAGCCGAGACCTTGCCATGAGCGAGACGGAACGATCGGCATGCAAGCCACCAGAAAACCAGCGTACTCGCCATCTCTGATCCGGCCCATATGAGCAGAAATGCCGGAAGGGACGGATCGGTAAAATATGCCGCAAGACAGCCAAGCATCTTGAGCGTCGGCACGACGGCTTCGGCGAAAAATGCCCACGAAAATTGGGAATGGAGCCGTAAGACGCCACGCGGCACGTTGCGGATCGAAAACAGGAAGATGCCGGCATAAGCGAGCGTTGGCAGAACCAAATCAGGCGCCAAGCCAAAGAGATTTGCACCAAAATAGAGAAGCAGAGCTGCCAGCAATAAGCTCGTCGTGGCCATCGCCAGATCGGCGATCGTACAAAATCTGATCAGACGCGCGAGCCCGACGGCGTCGCCGCGGTGGATATGCTCCTGTCCATATTTGACCAGCATTTGCCAGATGTTGAAGTTGAGCAATGCCTGGAGGATCAGCGTGGAGCTCAGGATCAGGGCGAAGGAGCCATAGGCCTCCACCCCGAGCGCGCGGGTGAGGAGCGCGAGATATAGCAGGCTCAATATAGCGCCATATCCTTTGCCGCCCACGATCCAACCGAGGTGCGTGACGATCCGCGCGAAAGCGGGCATTTTGCCCGGACGAACGGCCTCTGCCGCCTCATCTGTCCCGCTGCGGTCCGGTGCAGTTTCGCTACCGCGCATGAATGGGGCCGGGTCCATGTGATATTCCTTGGCCCCTAAAAATCGGGAGAGAAACCCGCTCTAGCGCGGTCGCAAATAGGTCGAGACCAAGGGCGCCAACCCCTGTGTCGAAATGCGTGGCTCGCATTAGCCCCGCTTACAAGGCGCAGCGGTATCGGGTGATGGAACGCCGGTGGCGGCTGCAATGAAATCCAGCGTGAAAAACGCATAGTCCTCCGCAACCAACGCCACAGTCTCATCGACGAAAAACTCTTCAGCGCAGCGTTCTAATCGGTCGATATGCTGTCCAACATCCGCGCCATCGGCTGAGCCAGACCGAAGCGGCTCGAGCGCAATCAAATATCCCAACAGCGCGCCGATCGACGGATTGATGGAAAGCCTGCGTGCCAACAAATTGAGCGCCTGATGGAGGACCGCCTCCCGGTCGCTCAGCGACGGCAGGGCCTCAGATCGATGCCACCCCCATGCGTCTTGGAAGGAGAGTGTCAATTCATTCTGCGACACTCCCGCCTTGGAACAGAATGACGGACTAAACATGACCGGTCGCCGCAGTTCGAGCGCGTTCAGGTTATGCAGCAGTTTAGATTGTCGAGGCGCAATCCGTCGCAGAATGTCGCGGAAAGCGTTGAGAGGCTGATATGTCATCGATTGAAACCGGCTAAACTGGATTGGCCCCTTGTTGGCGAAAGGGGAATGATTTGGATGCCGTAATATGACGGCGACACTCTCCGAGAACCGCAGCTTGGATTCATCCCGATCCTTTCATTCGGCGCTCGCATTCCCGATGAATGAAACACAGCTCTCCAGCCAAATCGCTAATTTGAATATCTAAACAGCCATTCTGGCTTGATCGACCCGGCACGATCTCATCGAGACGGCAATGAACGCCGTCAAAATTCTGACCGCGGCCCGCAGCCTATTCTCGGTACATCGACAACCTCTACAGAGGTCAGCTGTCGGATAAGCAGTCGCCAAGCCAGCGTTGCGACCCGCATTCTCGACGACAACTCCGTGTCTCAAAGCCGCCAAAGCGGATCATCATCGCCATCGCCAGATGCCGCCATTCTAAATACATTTGTTGGGAGATCTGACCGATGAACTTGTTTGGCATTGCAGCCCGAATGCGTTGAGCTTCATATCGCGTATATCGGGGCGGAGAGAGTTCGCGCATATCGCGAACTAGACCCGTCACTCGGTAAGCCCATTCTGGTCGTTTTCAGCGAATTAAGCTCCGCCACGCAAGCCTGGGCACAAGATCAGTATGACATTGAAATTTGGGACGTCGACATTCTGCGAGAGCGGGCGGCGCAGTTCCCGGAGTTGGCCAACCGCTTCGAGGCTTTGACAGGGTCCGTCACAGACGAACCTGTGCCACAAAGCGCAGAGCCCATCACCCACAAGCTCCAATCAGAATTGACTGAGCATGTCCGCGACAACGTGCTCACACCAACCCAATATGAAGAATTGTGCATGCGCGTTTTCATGCATCTGTTCGATCCGGATCTGTACGGCTTTGCGAAACAGGCATCGACTAGCGATGGTGCAAATCGGTACGACTTCATTTGCCGCATTCGGCCCGGAAACCCGTTTTGGGACGGGCTGCGTGCCGATTTCCGAACGAAGGCGATTCTGTTCGAATGCAAAAATTATGAGGGGCAGATATCCGCTGATCAGGTCTACTCGACCGAAGGCTATCTGTTCGTTGGCGCGTTGCGCACGGTCTGCCTGCTCATTTCGCGGCTACCGGCGAAGGACTCTGCAATACGCGCAGCCCAAGGCGCCATGCGAGAAAGCGGAAAACTCATCCTCCTGCTGTCTAATGAGGATCTGATTCAGATGCTCGAGTTGCGATCGCAGGCCGGAGCCGCAGAAAATTATCTGGATAAAAAGATCTGGGATTTCGTCATCAGCCTACCGCGGTGAAGCAAAAGTGGCGCCGCCCGCTTGCATGAGCACCGTGACCGCCAACTGCGACATGCGGGAGCGAATGAGGGAACGGAAAATTATCAAACCTGATTTATCGTTTAAAAACAATAACTTATCAGGGGATAATGGTGCCGCTTACAGGACTCGAACCTGTGACCCCCGCATTACGAATGCGATGCTCTACCAACTGAGCTAAAGCGGCCCGGGGACAGGGGGCGGCCATTAACAGCGGTGGAGCGCCCGCGCAAGCGCCCACAGGCGTTGCCCTGCAGTTTACCAATCCTCAACCCGATCCGAGTCATCTGGCCGGCAGAGAATCGCCGGGGAATCGGGACTATGGAAGATTATCGTTCGTGGGGCGCAGGATCGGCCGAGTGGGATTTCCCGGTCGCAGACGAGCCGTGCATGGACGTGCCCCCGATGATCGGCACCGATGAGCGCCGCATGCATGTGCGCGCCTACGAACATTGGGTGTCGCTGCTCGACGGGCGGTCCTATCCCGCGATCACCGATCTCGACGCCGCGATGCTGGGCGAGTTCGGGCCGTACAGCACCCTGCTCGATTTCTCGATCGACGCCCGCAATCCCGCGATCACCTTCCTTGGCCGCGCGCTGCGCGAAGAAGGCGATCTGGACGGCGATCTGGAGACGATTTCGGATGTGCCCGCCGGATCTTTGCTGTCGCGGCTGACCGATCATTATGACGAGGTGCTGCGCAATCGCGCGCCTGTCGGCTTCGAGGCCGAGTTCACCAACAATCGCGGCGAACCCACGCTCTATCGCGGCATCCTGATGCCCTATTCGTCGAGCGGCGAGACGATCGATTTCGTCCACGGCGTGATCAACTGGAAGCTGGCCGAGGAGACCGATCTGCCGGCCGACGTCGTCGCCGCCGTCACCACCGCCTTTGCCGGCCCCGCCCAGCCGCTGCCCGAACCCGAAGAGGGCGCGATCGACTGGGCCGATTTCGATGCCGAGGATGACGAGATCGAGATTCGCATCGAGGCGCTCGTCCAGGATGCGCGCGATCATGCCGCCGCCGCCCGTGAGGGCGAGGAGCGCGGCCGCGCCTCGCTCTACCGCGCGATCGGCCTCGCGCACGATATCGCGCTGGCCGGCGACGCCGAGCCGGAAACGCTCGCCGCTTTGATCGAAAGCGCGGGCATCGCCGCCCAGGCGCGCGCGCCGATGACCCCGATCGTCAAGCTGGTGTTCGGCGCGGACTATGATCCCAAGCGCGTGACCGAATATGCCGCCGTGCTCACTTATGCCCGCCGCGCCTGCCTGGGGGCGGGCATGGTCGAGGCGTGGCTGACGCAGTTCGAAGGCGGCATCAAGGGCGTGGTCGCGGCCGAACGGCTCGAACGCCGGCCTGCACTCAAGACCGATCGCGCCGGCCTCGTCCGCCAGCGGCTGCGCTCTGCGGCGCCCGTCGCGACGGTGGAGATCGATGCGGAGGGCGGGGATTTCGTCCTGCTCGTCGCGCGGCGCGAGGCGAATGGCACGCTCGCCGTCGTCGCCCCCGCTCCCGCTTCGGCCGCTCTGGTCGATCGGGTGCTGCGCTCGATCGACGGCTGAGCACTCCATCCTTCACGTCACCCCGGACGATCCGGGGTGACAAACCATAACGCCCGCGAAATGTCGCGCGACGCGTCTCTGGCCTAACAAGCTTTCGCAATGCCTTAGCCGCGCGCACGACCGTTGCGAAATGCACGGTTCGCCCCACGCGAGCTTGTTACGCCTGTCGCACGGGTCCATATGGAACCCCTTCGAACGCCAGCGCGCTTAGATGCGCGGCTTTCCGAGGAGTGGACCAGCATGGACGTTGCCGAACCGATGACCCGGCCCCAGGATTCCGCACTTTCTCCCGAACTCGTCGCCCGTTTCGCCGCCCTTCTGGGCCGTGGCGCGCTGCCCGGCGAGACCGAGGGGATGGGCGAGGCGGAGATGAACGCCGCCGCCGCTTTCGCCGCCGAAACCGCCACGCTCAGGGCACCCGGCGTGCCCGCCATAGCGGTGCAGAGCGTATCGGGCAGCGCCACCGATCGCGCGATCCGCATCGTCATCGTCAACGACGACATGCCCTTCCTGGTCGATTCGGTCGCCGGCGTGCTGACCGCGCACGACATCGAGATTCGCCGCCTGCTCCACCCCGTCATCGCGGTGCGCCGTGATGAGGCCGGCCGCCTGACCGACATCGTCGACGATGCGGCGGGCGAACGCCACGAGTCGGTGATCTATATCGAGGCCGATCGCATCGATGCGCGCAATCGCCGCAATCTGGTCGGCGAACTCGAAACCACCCTCGCCGAAGTCCGCGCCGCCGTGCGCGACTGGCAGGTGTTGCAGGTCCGGCTGCGCGACGATGCGGAGCGGTTGCCCGATGGCGAGGGTGCGGCGCTGCTGCGCTGGTTCCTCGACGGCAAGATGACCCTGCTCGGCCACCGGATCGAGGGGCGCGACGGCAAGGCGGCCGCCGATGCGCAGGGCGTGCTGCGCGTCAGCGATACGGTGCTGTGGTCCGACAGCGCGCGCGCCGATGCCTTTTCGTGGTTCGAACGCGGGGGCGCCGCGCCGATGCTGGTGAAGGCCGATGCCGTCACCAACGTCCACCGCCGCGCCGCGCTCGACATGATCGTCGTGCCGGTGCGCGACGGCGGCACGATCACCGGCCTGTCGATCCATGCCGGCCTGTGGACCAGCGCCGCACTGCGCGCGCCGACCGAGGCGATCCCCGTCCTGCGCGGCACATTGAAGGCGCTCGACGAGAAACTGCGCTTCGATCCGCGCGGCCATGCCGGCAAGGCGCTGCGCCATGCGATGGCCGAACTGCCGCACGATCTGGCGCTCACCTTGGCGCCAAGTGCCACCGAGCATGTCGTCCTCACCGCCATGTCGCTGGCCGATCGCCCGCGTCCGAAGCTGGAAATGGTGTCGTCCGCACTCGGCCGCCACCTGATCGCCTTCCTGTGGCTGCCGCGCGACCTGCTGACCACCGGGCGGCGCGAACAGATCGGCGCGATGCTGGCCGAAGCGACCGGCGGCGCGCTCGCCAGCTATGCGCTCCAGCTGGGCGACGGCGATCTCGCGCTGATCCGCTACACGCTCCATTTCCCCGAAAGCTCGGTCCTGCCCGATGTCGCGGCGCTCGATCAGCGCATTGGCGAGATGCTGCGCGGCTGGGAACCGGCGGTCGAGGCGCGGCTGGCCGAGTTCCTGCCCGCGCGCCGTTCGGCGCGTCTGGCGATCGATTATGCCGCCGCCTTCCCCGCCGCCTATCGCGGCACGGCGACACCCGCCGACGCCGCCGCCGATATCGCGCGCCTGATCCAGCTGGACGACGAAGCCGGCCGCAACGTCCGCATCTATGATGACGAGACCGAGGGTGACGCCCGCCTGCGGCTGAAGATCTACCGTCGCGGCCCGCTGATCGCCTTGTCCGAAGCGGTGCCGGTGCTGGAGAATTTCGGCTTCCGCGTGATCGAGGAAATCCCGACCGCGCTCGAGGGCATCGGCCATATCCACGAATTCCGCGTCGAGCTGCCGAGCGTCGACACCGCCATCGCCTTGCTCGACCGCACCGACATGGTCGAAGGCGCGATCGCCGCGACGCTGGAGGGCCGCGCGGAGAATGATCTGTTCAACGCGCTGATCGTCACGATCGGCCTCGCCCCGCACGAAGCCGTGCTGTTCCGCGCCTGGTTCCGCTATCTGCGCCAGACCGGCTTTGCCTATGGCCTCGCCACCGCCGTCGAGGCGCTGACGATCGCGCCGCAGGTCGGCCGCGACATCATCGGCTATTTCCGCGCGCTCCACGATCCCAAGGGCCGCGACGACAAGAAGGCCGAACAGCTTCACGATGCGATCGAACAGGGGCTGAAGGGCGTCAGCGCGATCGACAATGATCGCATGCTCCGCCGCTTCCGCGCGGTCGTCCGCTCCACCCTGCGCACCAACGCCTTCTCGCCCGCGTGCGAGGAAGCGCTGGCGTTCAAGATCGATTCCAGCGGCATTCCGGGCCTGCCCCAGCCGGTGCCGTGGCGCGAAATCTGGGTCTATTCGCCGCGTGTCGAGGGCATCCACCTGCGCGGCGGCCCGATCGCGCGTGGCGGCCTGCGCTGGTCCGACCGGCGCGACGACTTCCGCACCGAAATCCTGGGCCTGATGAAGGCGCAGGTGGTGAAGAATGCCGTGATCGTGCCGACGGGCGCGAAGGGCGGCTTCTATCCCAAGGCGCTACCCCCCGCGTCCGATCGTGACGCCTGGCTGGCCGAAGGGACCGAAAGCTACCGCATCTTCATCCGCGCGCTTCTGTCGGTCACCGACAATATCGAGGCGGGCAAGGTCGTCCATCCCGACAAGGTCGTGATCCGCGACGGCGACGATCCCTATTTCGTCGTCGCCGCCGACAAGGGCACCGCCACCTTCTCCGACGTCGCGAACAAGATCGCCACCGATCGCGGCTTCTGGCTGGGCGACGCCTTCGCGTCGGGCGGCGGCTATGGTTACGACCATAAGGCGATGGGGATCACCGCCAAGGGCGCGTGGGTCTCGGTTCAGCGTCACTTCGCCGAAATGGGCGTCGATGTTCAATCGGACGTGATCCGCGTCGTCGGCTGCGGCGACATGTCGGGTGACGTGTTCGGCAACGGCATGCTGCTGTCGAAGACATTGAAGATCGTCGCGGCCTTCGATCACCGCCACATCTTCCTCGATCCCGATCCCGATCCGGCCAAGAGCTGGGACGAGCGCAGCCGCATGTTCGCGCTGCCCCGGTCGAGCTGGGCCGATTACGATACCAGCCTGATCTCCGAAGGCGGCGGCGTCTTCCCGCGCGACATGAAGGAGATTCCGATCTCCGCGCAGGTTAGGCAAGCACTCGGCATCGACGCCGACACGCTCGATCCCTCCGCGCTGATCGCCGCGATCCTGAAGGCGAAGGTCGACCTGCTCTGGTTCGGCGGCATTGGCACCTATGTGAAGGCCAAGAGCCAGACCAATGCCGAAGTCGGCGATCGCTCGAACGATCCGCACCGCGTCGATGGTGAGGATGTTGGCGCGCGCGTGATCGGCGAGGGCGCCAATCTGGGCGTCACCCAGGCGGGCCGCATCGCCTTCGCTACCAAGGGCGGGCGCATCAACACCGACTTCATCGACAATTCGGCCGGCGTCGATTGTTCGGATAACGAGGTCAACATCAAGATCGCGCTCAACCGCGAGATGCAGGAAGGCCGCCTCGAGTTCGAGGATCGCAACCAGTTCCTCGCCAGCATGACCGACGATGTCGCGCATATCGTTCTGGAGGATAATCGCCTCCAGACGCTCGCCCTCTCGCTCGCCGAACGCGGCGGCGCGGACGCGGTCGCGGCACAAACCCGCGTGATCGACACGCTGGAGGCCGCGGGCCGCATCAACCGCGTGGTCGAAGGGCTTGACGGCAACGATCTGCTGCTGCGCCGCGCGCAGGACGGCCACGGCCTCACCCGGCCCGAACTGGCGGTGATCCTGAGCCACGGCAAATTGTCGCTGCAGGACGCGATCGAAAATAGCGACGTGCCCGCCGATGCCGCGCTGACGCCAATGCTCCACGATGCCTTCCCGCAGCCTATGCAGGATCGCTTCGCGGCCGCGATCGACGATCATCGCCTGCGCCCGCAGATCATCGCGACCAAGCTCGCCAACCGCGTCATCAACCGGCTCGGCCTCGTCGGCCCGTTCGAAATGGCGGAGGAAGAGGCGGTGTCGATGGCACAGGTCGCCGCGGCTTACGTGACCGTCGATCGCCTGTTCGATATCGAAGCGATCTTCGAGGCGATCGAGGATGCCAAGCTCGACGAGCAGCCGCGCCTGACCCTGTTCGAGGTGCTGGGCGCCGCCGCGCGCGCGCATGTCGCCGATCTGCTGCGCAGCCTCGATCCGGCGGCCGAGATCGGCGCACGCATCGATCTGCTCAAGCCCGGCCTGTCACGCCTCGACAAGGAACGCGACACGCTGCTCAAGGCCGAGGCGGTCGATCTGTCGCGCAAGCTGCGCGAATATATCAGCGCGGACGGCGTCGATGCCGACCTCGTCGAACGGATCGCCCGCCTCGCCGAAATGGAAGGCGCGATCGGCACGGCTGCGCTCGCCAGCGAACTCGCGGTCGACGAACTCGACGTCACCGATGCCTATGTGACGCTGGGCGAAGCGCTCGGGCTCGACTGGGCGAAGGCGGAGGCGGCGCGCTTCCGTTCGGGCGACGCTTGGGATCGCCTGCTCGTCGCCGGGCTGGTGCGCGAATTCGGCCAGTTGCGGCTCGATTTCCTGGGCAAGCATGGCCGCAAGGATCCGATCGGCGCGGTGCGCGAATGGCTGGGCACGCATGGCCCCCGCGTCGCGCAGTTCCGCGAACTGGTCGACCGCGCCCGCATCACGGCCTCGCCCAGTGCTGCGATGCTGGCGCAGATCGCCGCGCAGGCGCGCCGCCTGCTGGCGCGGTAGGGGATCGTGCCGGCGTTCGTCGTAAACCCCGACAAGGTTCGCGAGTTCGCCGACGCGCAGTCCTTCTACGATTGGCTCGCCGGGCATCATGGCAGCGAGGACGAACTGTGGATCAAGATCCACAAGGTCGCCTCGGGCCGCCCGTCGATCACGCCGAAGGAGGCGATCGACGTCGTCCTGTGCTGGGGCTGGATCGACGCGATCCGCAAAAGCTTCGACGCGACCAGCTATCTCCAGCGTTACACTCCGCGCACCCGCAAGAGCATCTGGAGCCAGATCAACGTCGATAATGTCGCGCGCCTGATCGCCGAAGGGCGGATGACCGAACATGGCCTGCGCGAAGTCGAAGCCGCCAAGGCCGACGGCCGCTGGGACAAGGCCTATGGCAGCGGCAAGGACTTCGTGATCCCGCCAGACCTTCAGGCCGCGATCGACGCCGATCCCGCCGCCCGCGACATGCTGGGCCGACTGACCGAGAAGAACCGCTTCGCCCTCGCCTTCCGCATCCACAATGTGAAGACCGAGGCGGGGCGCCGCAAGAAGATCGCGACCTTCGTCGAGATGCTCGCGCGCGGCGAGACCTTCTACCCGCAAAAGGCGCGCTGACGCCTTACTTCGCCGCCGTCACCACGGCCGACGTGCCCGCCGATGCCCCCGCCGACGCCATCGTCTCGCATCGCCCACCGGGCAGACGCGGCGCGATGCCGGCGCGGTCGGCGAGCAGCAGCAGCCCTTCTTCCGAATTGGCCATCATCGCCGCCTCGGTCGCCAGCGCACGGGCTTCCTCGCAGGTCGTGCTGTTTGTCTTCGACGCGCCATAAGCGTTGGCGAGCGAGGTGGTGAAGCGATCATAGGCGCTCTGCCCGCCCACCGGCCCTTCGCCGCGGATGAAGAAGGTCTTCAACCGTGTGTTGATCGTGCCGATCACGGTGCGATTGCCGCCGACGAAAGCGTTATATTCCTTCGTCAGATCGACGTGGATCACCTGGCATTTCAGCGTGCTGACCATCAGCTGGCTTTGCAGATCGCGGATCCGCGCCGCGGCCGTCTGCTCCGGCGACCAGCATGCCGCCCCGGCTGGCGCACCCGCCAGCATCGCGACCGCAACGGCCGCGCCTACAACTTTACGCATGTACAAACCCCCGCCACTCGGCCCACCACGCGGCGCGCCCGATGCAAACGATCGTTTACAACGGTTAATGGCGTCCTGCCTGTAACGGTGAAATTGCGACGAAGCGTTTGTTTTCGTGTTGGTTTGTCGCCTAGTGCACAGCCTGGATGTTCACCAGGTCACGCCCGGCCGCTTGTCGCCGCCAGCAGGCTCGGATCGATACCGGTCGATCGCATCGCCGCCTCCCATCGATCGCCCGGTGAGCAGCCGAACAGGATCGAATCGTCACCCCGAGTCGCGAGCCAGCCGTGCCGCCGCATCTCGCCATCGAGCTGCCCTTCGCCCCATCCGGCATAGCCGAGCGCGACGAGCCACTGGTCCGGGCCGGTCCCTTCCGAAATCGCGCGCAGCACGTCGAGCGTGGAGGTCAGGCCCCATCGATCGGCGACGCGAATCGTGTCGCCGCCATCCCAGTCCATCGAGTGCAGCACGAAGCCGCGCTGCGGCTCTACCGGCCCGCCGACATGGATCATCGCATCGGGCGCCACGCCCGGTTCGATGTCCACCTGCTCCAGCAGACCGTGCAGCGTGATGCCCTGAATCAGCCGTCCGACCCCGATTCCCAAGGCCCCGTCAGTATCGTGGGCGCACATCGCGATCACCGCGCGTTCGAAGCGCGGATCGCCGATGCCGGGCAGAGCCAGCAGATATTGGCCCGCGAGAGAGGCTGGCGCATCCATGATGTCGATTTTATAGATAGGTCCAATGGGGACGCAAATATCGGACGCCGGGGAGGCCGCTGCGGGGACGCCTGCACTGTCGGTCATCGTCCCGGCCTATGGCGTGACGACGATGCTCGCCGACGCGCTCAATTCGCTGCGCGCGCAAACGCGTGACGATTGGGAGGCGATCGTCATCGACGATGGCGATGCCCGCGTGGCTGAATATTTCGAACCCTTTTCGGGCGATCCGCGCATCCGCCTGATCCAGACCGACAATGGCGGACTGCCCACTGCGCGCAATCGCGCTATTGCGGAGGCGCGCGCGCCTTTGATCTCGCTGCTCGACGGCGACGACACCTATATGCCGCATTATGTCGCGCGGATGATCGCGGCGATCGAGGCATCGGCCAAGCGCGGCCTCGTCAGCTGCGACGCGACCTATTTCGGGGAGGATCGGGTCGGCGAACGCTTCTCCGCCTATGTGCCGCAAAAGCCGCCGGTCAATCTGGGCCGGCTGATCCGGCGCGAGTTCAACGTCTTCATCTGCGCGATCATGCGGCGCGATGCGGTGCTGGCGGTCGGCGGCTTCGATCCCACGCTCAAATCGGCCGAGGATCTCGACCTGTGGCTGCGCCTGGCGGAGGCCGGCTGGGAGGTCGGCTATGTGCCAGAAGCGCTGGCCCGCTACCGCCGCCGTCCGGGGCAGATGTCCAGCAACGTGCCGGTGATGCTCAAATCGGCGCTGACCGTCTATTCGCGCGCCGCCGAACGGCTGGGCGCCCGGCCCGAGGCGGGCGATGCGCGCATTATGTGCCGCCAGACCGAACAGGCGATCGCTGCCGAAGAAGGGCTGGGCCGCATCCGCGAAGGCGCGACGGTGGAGGGCGTCTCGATGCTCCGCAGCGCCGCCGTCCACGAACGCAGCGCGCGCTGGCGGATCGCGATGGTCCTGATCCGCGCCCTCCCCTTCCTTGCGGGTCCGCTGATCCGCTTCCGCGACCGGGTGTGATGCCGCCCCCGTCCGGGGGAGGATTGATCGACGGGCTGACGCGCGCCATATTTTCGTGTAAGGAAAATTCTCACGACGATGCGCGTGTTCCGCAAATCGTCGCGATAATCCGTCAGAGGAGTTCGGCAAGCCGGCGACCGCAGGTCGATCCGAACCCCTCGGCGCAAAAGCAGAACAGGAGTTTTGATGGCATCAGATAAAGCTACCCACATCGTCGCCCAGCTCGACGACCTCTACCGGCAGTCGGTTTCGCGGCTGCGCGCGGCCCTCACCCTCTACATTCGTGAAGGCCAGCGCCCCGATCCCGAAGCGCGCGCCAGCGGCGCCTTCACCTATCCCGAAATCCGCATCAGCTATGATGGCCTGCACGATCCCGGCCCGCTCGGCCGCGCTTATGGCCGGCTGTCGACCGCGGGTGATTATGCGATCAGCGTCACGCAGCCCGCTTTGTTCGGCGACTATCTGGCCAGCCAGATCGACATGCTGATCGACGATTTCGGCGTCGAGGTGACGGTCGGCCCCAGCGCCCACGAGATTCCCTATAACTTCGTGCTCGACGCGGGCGACGATCTCGATCTGACCGGCGCCGCGCCAACCGAGCTTGCGCGCATCTTCCCGTCGACCGAGCTTGCCGCGATCGGCGACGAACTCGCCGACGGCCTGTGGCTGCAGGATCCCGATACACCGCGCCCGCTCGCCCTGTTCGATGCGCAGCGCGTCGATTTCAGCCTCGCGCGCCTGCGCCACTATACGGGCACGCCCGCGGGCCACACGCAGAACTATATCCTGTTCACCAACTATCATCGCTATGTCGACGAATTCGTCAGCTGGGCGATCGATCAGCTGAACGAGGATAATCGCTACACGATGCTGTCGGGCGCGGGCGGGGTCGAAATCCGCCCCGGCGATCCCGATCCGCACCGCGTGATCGCCGACAGCGCGTGGCGCAAGCATCAGATGCCGGCCTATCACCTGATGGCGGACGATCATTCGGGCATCACGCTGGTGAACATCGGCGTCGGCCCGTCCAACGCGAAGACGATCACCGATCATCTGGCGGTGATGCGCCCGGCGGCGTGGCTGATGATCGGCCATTGCGGCGGCCTGCGCCCCAGCCAGCGGATCGGCGACTATGTGCTCGCCCATGCTTATCTGCGCGACGATCACGTCCTCGATGCCGTCCTGCCCCCCGAAATCCCGATCCCCGCGATCGCCGAGGTGCAGAACGCGCTGACCCACGCGGCGGAGATCGTGTCGGGCGAAAGCATGGAGCAGTTGAAGCTGCGCATGCGCACCGGCACCGTCGTCACGTCGGACGATCGCAACTGGGAACTGCGCTACACCGCCTCCGCGCTGCGCTTCAGCCAGAGCCGCGCGGTCGCGATCGACATGGAGTCCGCCACGCTCGCGGCCCAGGGCTATCGCTTCCGTGTCCCCTACGGCACGTTGCTGTGCGTGTCGGACAAACCGATCCACGGCGAGATCAAGCTGCCCGGACAGGCCAACCGCTTCTACGAGCGCGCGATCGCCGAGCATCTCCAGATCGGCATCGCCGCAGTCGATCAGCTCCGCGGCGAAGGCGCCCGCCTCCACAGCCGCAAGCTGCGCGCGTTCAACGAACCGCCGTTCCGTTGATCGTCATCCCGGCGGAGGCCGGGATCTCAGGAGAGATGCGCGGAACTAGAGACGCCTGAGATCCCGGCCTCCGCCGGGATGACGGAAAAGTTAGGCGATGTCGCCGGTAAGCGCCTTCGCGCCGCCGGCGGCTTCTTCCATCACCTCGGCGCAGGTCACGCGGTCGCGTCCCTCCACCTTCGATCGATAGAGCGCACGATCGGCGCGGGCGAACATGCTGGCCAGCGAGGTGTCCCCCGGGCGCAGCCCGGTGACGCCGAAGCTCGCGGTCAGCGCGATCCCCTCCGGCCCTGCGACCGGCATCGCCGATACGTCGCGGCGGATGCGTTCGACGACGTCGAGCGCGTCGCTGGCATTGGTGTTGATCAGCAGCAGCGCGAACTCCTCGCCGCCCACGCGGCCGACAAGGTCGCCGCGGCGGACCATCCGCTCCATGCGGGTCGCGAAATGCTTGATCGCGCGGTCGCCGGCATTGTGGCCGTAGCGATCGTTGACCGCCTTGAACCGATCGATGTCGGTGACGACGAGCGCGAGCGGCTGGCGCTGGCGCTGCGCGTTGCGGATCGCGCGCTCAGCCGCTTCCTCGAACCCGCGCCGGTTGAAGATGCCGGTCAGCAGGTCGGACACCGCCAGCGAACGCATCCGTTCCGCCAGATCGGCGGCGACGAGGAACACGGTCGCCAGCCCCACGCCGACGAAGGCAGGCGGATAGAGAAGGATCAACGTGAGCCGGAACGCCGCCAGATCGCCGCCGCCGCCGTCGACGCCCTGGCGCAGGCCCATGCCCGCCACCACGAAATCGAGCGCGGCAAACAGCACCAGCATCACCACGGTCGCGCGCTCGGGCGTCGTCGCGGTGCGGATGCTGCTCGTCACATTCGCCGCGCTGACCGCCAGCATCACCCCGCTGAAGCACAGCCACGTCGCGTCGCGCAGCCCGCGATGCGGATAGACGACCGCGAACGCCACCAAAGCCGCCGTCGCCAGCGTCAGCCCGGCATAGATCGGCACCCACGCGCGCTCATTCCCCGCGCGCTGCAAATAGCCGACCGCGATCAGCGCGTTCGACGTGCAGGTCAGGATCGCGATCGCGGTGAAGAAATAGGGATTGGCCGTGAAAAAGGTCAGCATCACGAAGTTGACGAACCACGCGACGAAGGCGACCCCATAGGCGCACGCCCATACGGCCGCATGTTGCGGACGCGCAAAGTTGCGCCAAGCTACCGTAAGTATCGCCGCCAGAACCACTGCAATGAATTGCAGGTTCACGACATTGATTTGTGCCGCGTTCATGCCACCCTTCGACCGCTGCCGGACGTCCTGCTCGTCCGGCTCCCCCGCCCGTTTCGGCGCAACTTTATTAGAATGCGCGCCGCCCTGCCGATGTCCAAACAAAAAAGCAAGGCCAATTGGGATCGAATCGACGCCTTTAGTGCAAAGGTTCGATCCGCTTCCGTTCCGGATGTAAAGAAAGCCGACAAGTCTGTGCCAAAGCCGCACAGACTTGTCGTTCGATCAGTTTACAATTTCGACTCGATTCAATCGAACCGAATTGGATTCACCATCCGCACTGTTGGCCTTTGTTCTGTTCTTGCAGCCACGTCATCAGCGGCTGGAAATAGGCGATCATCGCCGATCCATCCATTTCGCGGGTGCCGGTGAAGGCCTCCAGCGCGTCGGGCCAGGGCTTGGATGCGCCCATTTCCAGCATGGCGTTCAGCTTCTCGCCGACCTGCTTGTCGCCGTAGAAGGAACAGCGGTGCAGCGGCCCCTTCCAGCCCGCCTGATCGCATGCCGCCTTGTAGAACTGGAACTGCAGGATGCGCGCCAGGAAATAGCGCGCATAAGGCGTGTTGCCGGGGATATGATATTTGGCGCCCGGATCGAAGCCGGTGTCGCTGCGCTCGGCCGGCGGCGTAATCCCCTGATATTGCAGGCGCAGGTCGGTCCACGCCTTGTTGTAATATTGCGGCGGCACCGCGCCGGAGAACACGCCCCAGCGCCACTTGTCCATCAGCAGGCCGAACGGCAGGAACGCCACCTTGTCCATCGCCTGGCGCAGCAGCAGGCCGATATCCTTGTCCGCGCTCGGCACCTTCGCCTTGTCGAGCAGGTCGATCTGAACGAGATATTCGGGCGTGATCGACAAAGCGACGAAATCGCCGATCGCTTCGTGGAAACCGTCATTCGCGCCGTTCATGTAGAGCAGAGGCTGCTTATTATAGGCGCGCTGATAATAATTGTGGCCCAGTTCGTGGTGGATCGTGACGAAGTCGTCCGAATTCACCTTGGTGCACATCTTGATGCGCAGATCGTCCTTATTGTCGAGGTCCCACGCCGATGCGTGGCAGATCACCTCGCGGTCGCGCGGTTTTACAATCTGCGATCGCTTCCAGAAGGTGTCGGGCAGCGGCGCGAAGCCCAGCGACGAATAGAAGCCCTCGCCCGTCTTGACCATCTTGACCGGGTCATAGCCCTTGGCGGTCAGCAGATCGCCGATATCGTAGCCGATGTCGCCCGCGCCCTTGGGTGCCACGATGTCGTAGATATTGCCCCATTCCTGCGCCCACATATTGCCGAGCAGGTCGGCGCGGATCGGGCCGGTCTTGGCCTGTACCGCATCGCCATATTTCGCGTTGAGCTTGGCGCGGGTGTAGCAATGGACCTGATCGTAGAGCGGCTTCACCTGCAGCCACAATTTGTCCATCATCTTCGCGAAATCGTCGGCGGGCATGTCGTAACCCGCGCGCCACATCGCGCCGACATCCTTGTAGCCGAGTTCGACCGCGCCCTTGTTCGCGATGGCGACCATCTTGGCATAATCGTCGTGCATCGGCGCGCCGACATTGTCGTGCCAGCTGACCCACATCTCCTTCAGCTGGGCGGGGTTCCGGTTGGTCCCCATCTCCGCCTCGATGTCGGATCCGTTGATCTCCTTGCCGTTCAGCGTGCCGCGGCCCTTGCCGTACATCGATTGGATGCGCGTCGCGATGTCGTTCAGTTCCTTGGCCGCACCCGGCGTCGACGGCGCGGGCAGGACGAGGCCCTGCTTGAGGAAGTCGAGCTTGCGCTTGGTGTCGTAGCTCAGCCCCTGGACGCCGTCATATTTCGCCGCGCCCTTGGCGAAGCGCACGCCCATTTCGGTGCCCTCGGCGCCCACGCGCGCGGCGACCGCATCGGTATCGTCGGTGATATAGGTCGCGTTGATCCACGCGACCTGCGCGCCGTAGAGCGAGAAATCGCCATATTCCTTTTCGACCGACGCGACATAGGCGTCGGCATCGGCCGCCGTCGGCGCGGCTTCGGCGGTCTTCGCCGGCGCGGCCTCATCCTTCTTCTTGGCCAGTGCCGGCGTGGCGGACGCGAGAATGGCGGCAAGCGCCAACGCGGACGACGCCGCGCGGATCGCGATCTTCATGGAAACCCCTTTGCGAAAATATCTTGATTGCAGCGATGTGAGCAGGGGGTGACGCGCGGGTCAAGTGCGGTGTGTTAAGACAGCAGGGCGCTAGGTGTTTTCCCTGAACACCGGCACCACCCCGACGGTGAGCCCGCCGTCGATCACCAGATCGAGCCCGTTGATATAGCCCGCCTCGTCGCTGGCCAGATACAGCGCGGCATAGGCGCTGTCCCACGCCGTCCCCTGCCGCCCCGTGGGCGACGCCGCATGCCGCGCCGCGCGATACGCCTCCCCGCGCTCGCCCATGTTGCGATACGTCATCGGCGTATCGAGCATCCCGATCGTCAGCACGTTGGCGCGAATACCCTTGGGCGCATATTCCCACGCAATCTTGCGCGTCATCTGCTTCAGCGCGGCCTTCGACATCGCGTAGGAGAAAGCCTGCCCCCGGTCGGTCGCGACATTGCCGTGGTGCGATGATACGGTAAGGATCACGCCCCGCCCCTGCGCCAGCATCGGGGGAATCGCCGCGCGCGATGCATGCCACGCGCCCTTCATGTTGACGTCCATCACCCGATCGAAATCGGCCTCCGCCTCGGTCAGCAGATCGCCCCGGCTGGCAATGCCGACGACGTGGAGCAGCACATCGATCCGCCCGTGCGCGGCGATCGTCTCGGCCACCGCGCGCTCCATGTCGGCGGCGACCGCGACATTCGCCGCGATCGTCAGCGGGCGCGTGCCCGTTTCCGCTTCGATGATCGCGGCGGTCGTGGCGGCGGCATCCGGGTCGATGTCGGAAATGACGACACGCGCCCCCTCTCGGGCGAACAGCACCGCAGCGGCCTTGCCGTTGCTCCAATCCTCGCTCTTGGCGCCGCCCCCGTTGATCAGCGCCACTTTGCCGTCCAGCCGTCCCGCCATCGCTCTCTCCTATTTTCTTGGAGCTTGCTTAGTCCAACGATAGGAGCACAGCCAAATCACCGCACGTTATCGACCCGAGGAAGGCATGGAAGAAATCGTCGAAACCAAATCATCCGCGCGCAAACGCGCCGACGAGATCAAAGCGTTCCGATGCAAGAACCTGATCGCCGTGCTCGAATGCCCGACCGACGTGAAGAATATCGGAACAGTGATCCGCAACGCGAACGCACTTGGCGTTGAAAAGGTGTATGTCGTCGATCCTCGGCACGCGCTGCCCGACGACTGGCAGGATTTGCGCGAAGCAAAGTCGGTCTCCAAAACTTCGGTATCTGCCGTAAAATGGACGTTCGTCCGCCGTTTCGATAGCACCGACGATTGTTTTGACCACCTTGAGAAGAAGGGGTTCAAATCGATCGTCACTTCGCCGCATGTCAAAGGCAAGACCAGCATTTTCCTCCATGAAGGCGATTATACCGAACACCATAAACTTGCGGTTTGGTTCGGCAGCGAGGCGATTGGCATCAGCGATCGTGCAGTCGAACGAAGCGAGATGTGTGTCAGCATCCCGATGTTTGGGATGATCGAAAGCCTGAATCTCGGCACCAGTTCGGGCATCGTCCTCTACGAGGTGACCAAGCAACGCCGCGAGTATCAGAGCCGGTACCGGCTGCGCGATAAGCGAGGCGAGCGCGAGTTTGCGTTGCCGACCGTGATGGCTCCACAGTCCTGATCGACGTCGCTAACCGACGAACTCCACCATCAGATTCGCAAGCGCCTTCGCCGCCTTCGCGCGGGCTTCGTCATCGGCCGCATCGAGCACGCGCATGACGTAGCTCGCCACCCCGGTCGACGATCCCGAATAGGCCATGTTCCATCCCGCGCAGCGCCGCATAGCGATCGGCCCGCGCTGGACGACCTGCAGATCCCGGTGGCGGGGGTCGGCGTGCAGTTTCGCGAGCAGGGCGTCGACCGCCTCCTCCTCGCCTTCCAATATCTGCGCGAAGTGCGTGCCGGTGAACAGCAGCGCGCCGGTAATATCGACCGTGGGGTTATGCGCGCGCGATGCCGCCGCGATGCGCGCGACCTCATAGGGGGCGTCTTCCACCGTCATCGTGCTGGAACTGATATAAAGCAGGGACATCAAGGACATTACGACACCGTCGAATCTGATCATCCACCTCAGGCGCCACCTGATCAAATCTACACCGCTATGCTACTTCCCATTTGGGGATCCGTGCGACTTTAGGCGAGCGCGGAGCGACGAATCGAATATCCAAAGTAGATAAGGCACGCCGCCGCGATCCATCCTGCGAACAGGGCATAGGTATCCTGCGGCAATCCGACGATCAGGTAGAGGCAGAAGCCCGCGCTCAGAATCGGCAGGATCGGATAGAGCGGCACCCGATATCCGCGCGGCAGATCGGGCCGCGACCGGCGCAGCAAGATCACCCCGATCGAGACGGCCGCGAAGGCGATCAGCGTCCCCATGCTCGTCAGGTTGATCAGCACGTCGAGCGGGAAGATCGCCGCGAGCAGCGCCACGCCCGCCGCCACGATATAGCTGTTCTGCCGCGGCACCCCGCGCCGCCCGTCGACCCGCTGGAACAGCTTGGGCAACAGCCCGTCGCGGCTCATCGCATAAAGGATGCGCGTCTGGCCGTAGAGGACCACCAGCGTCACGCTGAAGATCGACGCCATCGCGCCCAGCGACAGCAACACCGCCGGCCACGCCGCGCCGGTCAGATTGTGGAGGATGACGGCCAGCCCCGCCTCCTGCCCCGCAAAGGCTGTCCACGGCTGCGCCCCGATCGCGGCGATCGCGACCAATATATAAGCGGCGGTGACGATCAGCAGCGACAGGATGATAGCGAGCGGCAGGTTACGCCTGGGATTCTCCACCTCCTCGCCCGCGGTCGAAACCGCGTCGATCCCGATATAGGAGAAGAAGATCGACGAGGCCGCCGTCCCGATCCCCACCATCCCCTTGGGCGCGAAAGGATGGAAATTGTCGGCCGAAAAATGCGCGATCGCGATCCCGACGAACAGCGCCAGCACCGCCAGCTTGGCGAACACCAGCACGGTATTCGCCGTCGCCGATTCCTTCGCACCGCGCAGCAGCAGGATCAGGCACATGCCGATCAGCAGGATGGCGGGCAGATTGAAGATCCCCCCGCTCCCCGGCGGCTTCGCCAGCGCATCGGGGATGTGCCAGCCGGTCGTGATCGCGAACAGCTCGTTGAGATATTGCCCCCACCCGACCGCAATCGCCGAACAGGACACGCCATATTCGAGCAACAAGCACGCCCCGATCAGGAAGGCCGGCAACTCGCCCAGCGTCGCATAGGCATAAGAGTAGGACGACCCGGCCACCGGCACCGCCGACGCGAGTTCGGCATAGCAGAGCGCGGTCAGCGCGGCGGTGATCCCCGCAATCACGAACGACAACGTCACCGCCGGCCCCGCCTCGGGCACTGCGGTGGTCAGCGCCACGAAGATGCCGGTCCCGATCGTCGCCCCGACCCCCAGCATCGTCAGATGCAGCAACCCGATCGACCGCGCGAGCTGCGGCTTGTCCGGATCGTCCTCGACGATGAAGCCCGTGATCGGCTTGGCGCGGACCACGGCGGCAAGGAGCGATGCCATCGTCATAATGTCTGCGATTCCACCTTGTCTGTTGCCGTCCGGCAGCCGCCACTCAAGCAGCACCTCCTATGCGGATCGAATGGCTTTGGCGAGCAGGGCGGTGCTTGCAAAAGCCATGTCGCCACCCGACCTCTTCAAAAGAAGGAGACGTCATGGCCGAGACAATGGTGGAACGCGTTGCGCGCGCTCTTGCACAGGCAAATCCGGAACCCCGCGATCCGGACGCGCCCCAACCCAATGGCGAACCGACCTGGAAGCTGTTTGCGCCGATGGCGCAACGGGCGATGGAGGCGATGCGCGAGCCCACCGACGGGATGAAAGAAGCCGGCGCCGAGGTCACTCGCTACATCGGCACCAACGAAGCCATCGACGCCTATGAAGGGGACGCGGCGAACGTCTGGCGGCTGATGGTCGATGCAGCGATCGGCTCAGCCCTCGAGTGACGGGCTGAAATCCGCCTCGCGGGCGATCAGAACCAGTCCGCGATCGCGTCGCCCATGTCGGGGAGCGTGACGGCGCTCATGTGATTGCCGGGGATTTCCACGAACGTTGCGTCCGGCAACGCGTCGGCGAGCGCCTTCGCCGATCCATTGTCGTGATCGTCCGAACCCGTCAGCACCATAATCGGCATGTCGAACCCGTCGAGCGCCGCGCGCGGGATTGCGGGAAAGCTGTCCATCAGCAGGAGCAGAGCTTCGGGATCGCCGCCCGTCGTCTTCAGGAAAGCCTCGGCCATCCACTCGGTCGAAAATTTCTGGTGCGTGCCGCGCCCTTCGAGGACGCCGCGATAGAAATCGGCGCGGTTGGCGAGGTCGAGCAGCCCTTCGAGGCCCATGCCCGACAGCATCGCCTTGCCCGGCTTCGCTCCGCGCGTCAGCATTCGCGCGGTCGTGCGTCCACCCAGCGAATAACCACCCAGGTCATAATCGCCGGGGCCGAAGCCGAGCTGTTCAACGAGGCCCAGATTGTCGTCCGCCAGAATATCGGCCGTATAATCGGTCTTTTCGTGACTCCGCGCGCTTTCGCCGTGAGCGCGCAGATCGGGCATGATCACCCGCCGGCCCTTCGCCGCCAGCTTCGCCGCATGGCCATATTTCACCCAGTTGGTGAAGGCGTTCGAAAAGAGTCCGTGAATCAGGATCAGCGGGCGTCCGTCCGCCGGCCCCATTTCGTGCCACGCCATCTGGTCGCCATGCGCGCCCTTGAAATGGTGGGTGCTCAGCTCAGTCGGGGAGTTTGCCAACGGTCTTCATCCAGCGATCGACAGTGGAAGGATTCTGGTCGATCCGGTAGCGGGGCAAGTCCGCCGTGTCGATCCAGCTTTCGTGCATCGTCTCGACCCCGAAATGATGTTTGGGCACGAAACGCGAAGGATCGTCGAAGCTGCCGACGGTCAGGTCGATATTCTCGCTATCGGGATAGACGAAGCCCAGCGGCGTTCCGCAGGCCGAGCAGAAGGGCCGCTGCGCGATCGGCGAACTCGCATACCAGTCCGGCTCGTGCGCCCACGCCAGATCGGCCTTCTTCAGATTGACGAACGCGATCGAAACCCCGCCGGTCGCGCGCTGGCACATCCGGCAATGGCACAGATAGGCATCGTCGCTGGCGATCGTCGCGCTGTACCGCACGCGCCCGCACTGGCAGCCGCCGGTCATGGTGGTGGTCATCGGTGGAGCTTAACATCTTAATCCTCCCCCGCCAGGGGGAGGTGGCGCCGAAGGCGACGGAGGGTGAGGACACGAAACCTCCAGTTGGCCGTCGCCCTCCCCCTCCGTCAGCTTGCGCTGACACCTCCCCCTGGCGGGGGAGGATGAAATACGGCCAGAAAAGGAATGGCCCCCGCTCCGGGGGCGAGGAGCGAGGGCCTACCTGGCGTTCTTCACGCGAGGCGGGACGCGATGGTATCCCGGACAACAGGGGGAATTCCGGGCACCGCGACCGCATGAACATCTCTAGACGGGCGTTCCTGTCGCCCACATGAACGGGGCGATTATTTACCGAGGCTGCGCGGGCGCGGATCGTCCCATTTGAACGTTCTGTCGCTGATCGGGGTGCCATAGGCCTGATTCGACAGCCGCACGGTCGATCGGCCGTTCTGCGCATCGAGCACGGTCCACCCCTGCAGCGCGAGGCCGCCAGGGCCGTTGCCCTTCGAAAAGACGATGCTGATCGTGCCGAATTCGGGGTGCTTGGGATCGCGCCCCTCAACCATGATCGCGCCCGGCACCGGCGACGGCACCGGCTTCACATAACGCGCGATATCGCGCTTCGGATCGATCAACACCGACAGCGGCGATCCGCCCACCGGCCAGCGCGACACCTGCCGCACCGAATAATCGATCATCGTCAGCCACTTTCCGTCGCCGACGATCAGCAACGGCACGCCTTTCTCATATTGGAATCGGACGCGGCCGGGCTGGCGCAGGCTGATCTTGCCCGACACCGCCTTGCCCGCCTTGTCGGTCTGCACGAAATCGGCGGTCATCGTGGTGATCCCGCGCAGATGCGCCTGGATCTGGTCGAGCGTCGGCTCCGCTGCGGCGGCGGGCGCGGCGATCGACAAGGCGGCAACGACAGGCAGGATGAAGGGACGCATGGGCTTCTCTTTTGTCAGGACGCTGCCCCTATGCCGGGCGCGGGCTGAATTGGGAATGAAGCCGTAACGACGAGAGCCGAGATTGTTTCCTCTCTCCACACGTCACCCCGGACTTGATCCGGGGTCCAGCTGCCTCCTCCAACGCTGGAAGAGAAGGAAGAAGCTGGACCCCGGATCAAGTCCGGGGTGACGGTGGGATTGGGGTGCCTTACCGCCCCCCCCCCTTCGCCTTGCCGCCCATCGTCGCGATCGACTGCTGGTCGAACTTCAGGCGCAGCGTGACGTACGGTCCCTGCTTCAGATATCGATTGTCCTCGAAATCGCGGTCGCGGAAGCCCTTCGCGTTGTAACCCACGCTGATCCACAGATTGTCCGCCGGCGATACGCCCACCGAGGGACCGAAGCTGTAGGCCAGAGTCTTCTGCGTCCAGCTGTGTTGCACGTTGACGCTCAGCCCCACGTCGACGCGATGCCCGATGTCGCGGCGCAGATCGAAGCCCGTCACGTCGATGAGACCATCGAACTTGTCGTCGTCGAACTTGCCCCGCACATATTTCACGCCGCTGTAGAGGGTCGCCTCCCACTTGCTCGGCCACGCCTCCAGCCCCGAGCGCCAGTTGACCGCCAGGTTGTTGACGATCCGGGTCGACAGCGCGTCCTGCCCGTTGGCCGTGCCCACGCCCAGGACATTGCCCGCGCCCACGCCCGCGTCGCCGCGCTCGTGCCGCACCTCCAGCCGCTCCAGCACCGCCCAGCGGCTGTCGAGCGGCCGCCACGCCACCGCGACATCGCCGGACATCAACGCCGCCACCGAACCGTTCTGGTTCTTGATCCGGTAGGCGCGCAGGCTGGATGCGATCGTGCGCCCTTCGCCCAGCCGGCGCATGACGTTGCTGGAAATGCCCCACCGATCGGCGCTTTCGCCCTTGCGCCCTTCGATGCGGCCGTTCCACGACCATTGGCCGTACTGGAAGCCGGCGCCCAGGCTGATCGAGTCATAATCCTCGTTCAGCCGGCCGTCCTGCCCGATCGACCCGATCGTCGATACGGGCTGGAGCGGATTGACGATATCACCCTCAGCGATCTTGCCCTTGATCGTGCGGCTGCTGTCGAATCCGGCGTCCACCGTCCAATGCTCCCCGATCGGCAGCGACTGGGCCAGGCCGAACTGCGCGAAGCTGCGCGGCCCATTTTCACCCACCACCTCCCGGTTGCCGGTCGTGCTGATCTTCGCCCCCGCCCAGGGGCTCAGTTCGAAACCGGCGCGGATGTTGCGCGCCGAATAACGCGCCCCTTCCGCAAACTCCGTGCCGCCGATCAGGCGAACGCTGTCGCTGATCGTCCACGCCGCCGTCACGCTGCGCCGCACGGGGAAATCCAGACTGTCCTTCTTGCCGCCCAGCGCGAACTGGTTCTCGGCCGCCACGGTCAGCTTGTGCTTGAAGAAGTCGCGCGTGCCGCCGACGGCGATCAGGCGCGAATCCCGTTCGACATTGGCATTGCCCTTGTCGTCGGCGATCTTGACCCCGGCATGCAGGGTCATGTCGTCGCCCTTCCATTCCAGCCGCGCGTCGATCGCGTCGCGCGTCGCCGGACCGGTCAGCGATTCCTGATGCCAGACGGAGGTGGAGGCCGACAGCCCCTTCCAGATGCGGATCCGCCCGTCCGCGCCGTACTTGCGCGTCCCCGCCTCGACCACATTCTGCTGGCCCAGCCCGAAGCGCGCATCCTGCTGCCGCACATAGGCGAGCAGGTCGGTGCGGCCGTCATGATGCTCGACCTCGGCGATATAGGCGCGGTTCTGCTTCAGCCCGTCCGGCCCGCCCGTCGCCGCCTCCGCGCGCAGCGTGGTGGTGCGCGTGATCTTGGCCTTCAGGTCGACGCCGCCCAGCGTCGCATTGCCCAAGGTCTCGTCGCGGATCAGGTTCGCGCCCACCTCGACCCGGCCGTTCAGCAGGGTCGCGGCCGCGCGGCCGCCCGCCACCAGCCGCTTCGTGCCGGTGCCGTAGAGTTCGTAATCGGCGACGATGAAGACCGGATTGCCGTCCAGATCGCGGGTCGGCACCGGCGCCTTGAAGGTCAGCGTGCCGTTGGTCGCATCGACATCATAATCGATGTGGCGGCTCAGCTGGCGGGTCTCGATGACGAGTTCGGAGCGGAAGCGATCGCGCGTCTCCAGCCGCACCAGATCGCTGTTCGGCACGATCTCGCGCGCCCGCAGGCGATAGGGGCCGGTCAGCCCGTTGCCCTGAATCTCGTCGCGGCCGTGCAGGTCGTCGCTGTTCGCGGCGAAGGCGGCGATCGACACGCTCTTGGCGCGGAACTCGCTCTTGAAGCCGTTCAGCGTGCGGTTGAACTTGGTCAGCTGCCCTTCGGTCAGGTCGGTACGGAAATCGCCGAACAGCGCGTAGAATTGCTGCCGCTCCAACCGCAGGTACAGCTTGCCGCGCGTCGCCGCGTCATAGCCCTGCTGGCTGCCGTCGCCATAGACGGTGTAATAACGATCGGGATCGATCACGCCCATCAGCCCGCGATCGCGATCGACCTTGCGGTCGCTGTCATAGGCGATCGTCGCCAGCCAGCTGCCCTTGATCCGGCCCTTGGCATAGAGCGCGACCTGGCCGTCGGTGATCGTGTCGTTCTTCTTCAGGCCGCCGGCCTTCTTCGCCTGACCCGACAACACCTGATGCCCGAACGTGCCCGCGCCGAAGCCCACGACCACCCAGTCGCGCGCCGCCGCCTGCAACCAGGGGCGAACCTCCTCGGTGCGCGCACGGCCGTCGGTGGGGAAGCTGAACACCATCCGCGCGGCGCCCGCCTGTGCGGTGGGATCGAGCGGGATGTAGGCGATGCCCTCATCACCCGTCACGCGCGCGGCGGGCGAGCTGTTGCCCAGCCCCTGCAACGGGCGTGCTTCCTGTGCCGCCGTCTCCATCGCCGCGCGATAGGGCGCGTCGATCGTGAAGGCGGCGGGGGTGCCGGCACGCACGGGCTTGCCCTCGCGGTCGGTCAGCCGCACCGCGATCACCGGCTTGGTCACGCCATCGGCGATCAGCTTGGAACGCGCGGGCAGATATTCGGCATGCGCGGCGACGTTGGCATAGTGGACCGTGCGGCGCAGGACGGCGACTTCGCGGCCGCTTGCGTCGGTCACGCGCGCCTCGACCTGGTTGTCGCCATCCTTCAGCGGCAGGCCGCTCCACTTGGCGATCACGATCTGGCCATTGCCGTCGCCCTGATCGCGCAGCAGTTCGTCGACGGGCGCGCCGTTGACGCGCAGCGCGACCTTTTGCCCCGGCAGATGCTTGATCACGACGCGCAGCACCGGCGCGCGCGGATTATGGTCGGTCGTCGGGAACAGGAAATCGACGCCCGGCTCGATGCCGTCCAGCCAGTCGATCCCGTTGCCCGCCGCGCTCGCATCGTCGGCGGCCTGCGGAATCACGGCTTCCTCAGCCTTTTCCTTGGCCGGATCGCGGTTCAGCACGAAATCGATGCGCTGCAGCGTGCCGCCCTGCCCTTCGACGAAGCGCGAAATCGCGCTGCCGGCGGTGCGGGTGTCCTTTTCGCAGTCGATCGGCGTCAGCGACGCCGGCAATCCGCCGACATCGAGCTGGACGACGTGCCTGCCGGCGCGAACCCCTTCAAAATGGTACAGACCATCTTTGTCCGTTACCACATAGGTTCCATCCTCCATCAGAATCCGGGCGTTGGCCACGCCCTTTCGCTGTTCGAAGGGAATCTCGCACGGCCCCTGGGTCACGCGGCCGATGATCGTGATGGCGTCGGTGTTCAGCAGCGGGCGGATGCGCACGCTCGCGCGGCCTTCGGCGCTGCGTTCGCCGTTCGCATTCATCGCGATCGCGCGGTTCAGCGCCTCGCCGACGGGCGCGCCGGGCGTGACTTCCACCGTATAGCGGATTTCGGCCGCACTTCCGGGCCGCATCATCGGCGCACGGAAGGTCAGGCTGCGTCCGTCGCCCGAAACGTCGGGCTCGGCGATGCCCCGCGTCGATCCGCGGCGATAGCGAAGCCCGGCGGGCAGGACGTCGCTGATCGTCACGCCGACCGCCGACAGATTGGCGTCGCGGTTCACCAGGCGCAGGCGGTACTGGATCACATCGCCGGGCGAAGCGGTGCGGGTCGAAGCCACCTTGTCGAGGGTCAGCGCGGCATTGCCGGGATCGAGCGGAATATCGACCTGCAGCGGCTCGGGATCCGACAGCAGGAAGGCCTGTCCATAGGACGGGCCGTCGATGATATAGCTGCCGGCCGGGCCTTCCAGGGTCGCGAGCTGGGCGGGCGTCGCGACCGATGGAGCGGCATAGCCTTCCGGCGGCTCGATCTTGAGGTGATAACGGCCCGCCGCGAGCAGCGGGAAGCGATACCGGCCGGGCGAGCCGGGATAGAGGGCGCCGCTGGCGTCGGACACCGTCTCGCCGCTCAGCATCGTGTTGGGATAGGCGCTGACCCCGTCGTCACCGAACACCTGGGCGGGCAGTCCGGTGGCGTCGTTGATCACGGTGATACGGGCGCCGTTGACGACCTGGCCCGTAACCGAGTCGAAAACGAACCCAAATGGATCTATCAGGGCGTCGTCGTCGCTATTGTTGGTTCCATCCTCGTCGCCGTCGAAGCTGACGTGGATCCTGTCACGGCGACGGATCTGCAGATGGCAGTCGTCCTGCACGATCGACGCGATCGCGCTGGGCAGCGCGCCGGCATAGATGCCGGTATCTTCGCCGGTTTCCTCCAGCCGCAGATGCTCGACGTCCCCGAAAGCCGACGTCAGCGTCACTTCCTCGAACTCGCGCACATTCGGGTCGCGATTGCCCGCCGGATTGGTGAGCTCGATCAGGATCGGGGCGGTCGACGCATAGCTGTGCGTGTCGCTATAGGCGCCGGCAGGCGGCTCCTCGGCCAGCCCGTCGCCATCGAAATCGGTGAGATCGTTTGTGCCGTTGCGGCACATCGCAATCGGCAGCTTGTTGGCATAGTTCGCGGCAATGCGCGTGAAGCGGACAACGGCCGGCGGCCCCTTGGCCGTCGTAGCCTGAACTTCGTTCGAGCTGATCGTCTGCACGGCGCCACCATTGGCGCGGAACGACATGCTCGCCGTGTTCGAAATGGTCGCGGCCCCCGAAGCGGTCGATAGGACCGCCGCGAAGGCACATAGCGCTCGCGCCAGCGGGCGGCGGACGAAGCCCAGGGAGTTGGCTTCGCCGCCGCCCGCGCGCTGCCGCGCGTTCAAGGCAGACAATAGGCGCAAGTGCGCTTTAGTTGACGGTCACGCGGAAGCGAGTCGTCACGGTGCTCAACGCCGGGACGGTCGCGATCAACGAATGGATCTTCGTATTGTCGAACGAACCCGTCGTGCCGTCGGCATCGTCGGCGCCGCTCGTATCGTCATCCTCGAACGATCCATCGGCGACGCATGCACCCAGCAGGGTCGAACCGCCGACATACAGGCTGCCCGGAACATAGGTCGAATTGGCGGGGATGGCGTCTTCCACCACCACGTCCTGCGCCGTGCCGGGGCCGGCATTGGTCACCTGGATACAATATTCCACGGTCGCGCCCGGAATCGCCTTGGGCAGCAGCGAACCGTTGACCGGATCCATGATCGTGGTCGCGGTCTTGATCGCGGTGACGGCGGCGGTGCCCACGACATATTCGTCGAAGGCGGAGAAGCGGCCGTCGCGAACCGCGTCGATCGCGCCCTGGCCATCGGCGAAGACGTTGTCGACGGCGCCCGGATTGTCGCCCAGCAGCGACGCGATCGTATCGGCGCCCAGCGCGCCGCCCGTGCCGCCGGTCGCGGCGACGGCGGTCAGCGAAATCCCGGCCACCGCGTTGGACGGGCCGGTCGCGGGAATGTCGGCGACGATGAACACCGCCACGCTGGCGTCGGGCGCCAGTTCGTCGACAAAGGTGCCGGTGTCGACGCCCGCATCGTAGATCCCGTTGCCGTTGCTATCGACGAAAACGCGGATGTTCGAGACGGTATAATTGTCCTGATGCCCGAAGATCGTCGAAACGAGCGCGAGCTGCTCGGTCGCGAACAGACGATAGTCCATTACCGAGTTGGTATTGTTGGTGACGGCGAAGGTCGTCACCTGGTTGGTCGAACCGAAGGTCACGGTCGTCGCCGCGCCGCCGACTTCGGACACGGTGACGTTGACCTTGCGGTCGACCAGGAAGTTCGCGGCGTTCGACGAGACCGGGCTCTGCGCGGTGCCGCCGACCGAGAAGTTCACGGTCGCGGTGTTCGTCACGGTCGTGCCCGCGACGGTGCCGGCGGCATGCGCGATGCCGGGCATGGCCAGTGCCAGGGCGGAGCCCGACAGCAGCAAGGGGTTGATAAACTTACGCAACATGACTGACTACTCCCTGTTGAAAACGAAGATCAGCGGACGACCGCGTGAAAAGAGACCTGGCCCGACGCCCCCGGCGCGATCGCCTGGTTCAGGTGCCAGCGCAGCTGGCGGACGTCGGTGAGGCGGGCGGGACGGCGGCTGCCGTCGGCGCCGGCGACCGTGAGCGAGGCGAGCGGGCCGAACTGAACGCCGTCGACCGACATGTCCGGCTCGCCGCCATCGCCGGCGCCGCGATAGAGCATGTCGGCGGGGATCGGGTTGCTCAGCACCACGTCCTTGGCGGCCTGATCGCCCGTGTTCTTGTAGGCGAGGACATAGACCATGTGGTCGCCCGGCACGGCCTTGGCGGCCGGGGTCAGCCGTTCGGCGCCCGCGACGGTTTCGACGCGCAGCACGCGGGCGTCGAGGGTGATGCCGCCGGCCAGCGCCGGAACGGCCGAAAAGGCCGCGAACATCGCAGCCAGCCGGGCAGTCGTGCGGGTCATGGTGTCACTCCATTTCATTGAATTCGAACCTGAAAGCTGACGGTGTGGGTCGCGGGCGCGGGCACATTGCCCAGCGCGACCGAGATGCCCGATCCGGTGAAGTTGCCCGCATCCCCGTCGCCCGCGTCGCTCAGCGCGGCGCCGTCGAGCTTGAGGCTGCCGGCGACATAAGCGGTGCCCGCGGGGATCGGATCGGCGATGACGACGTCGCTCGCGGTGCCGCCGCCGGTGAAGCGGCCTTCGAGCGTGTAGGTGATGATCGCGCCGCGCATCGGCGTCGCGCTGCCGTCGCGCGCCGTGATCGCCTGCGTCTTGACCAGTTCGGCCTGGACTTCCTGAACCGAGGTGGTGCGGATCGGCCGACCGTTCACGTGGCCGCCGGTGCCGCCGATCACGACGTCGCTGCCGCCTTCGCCCGCGCCGGTGATCACCTCGCCCACGCGACGGCGGCCGAAGCGCGAGGATACGGGCAGTTCGACCGTGCTGCCGTCGAGCGTCCCGGTGCCCAGCACGAACACGCGATAGCGCGCGAACGGGCGCAGCATCGGCGTCTCGGTGCCATAGGGAATGGCGGGATCGATGCCGGGATCGTAGCAGCCATTGTCGTTGGCGTCGGCGGCAAGGCCGGTAACCTGGAAATTGCCGGTGGCGACGGGCTCGCCGATGATGAAGCTCTCATCGCCATTGCCGGTGTTGAGGATTTCGAAGCCGACCGCGGTCACATCGCCGGTCGGATTGCCGCAGGCGGGCAGCGGATCGACGGTGAAGTCGATCAGTTCGTCCACGCGCGTGCTGACGGGATTGGACGCGATCGTGCTGGTCTGGCCGTCGATGCCGTACTGGACCTGGGCGACGTTGCGGATGGCAGTGCCCGCTTCGGTCGCCGCATGAACCGGATTGATCGACAGGCAGGCGATCAGCGCTGTCGCCGAAGCAACAGCGCCGGCCCATGCCCGGCGACCAATCCGAAGTTCAAGCAAACGCAACAGAACGCAACTCCCCTAACGCAGGTTCGGGGGTGCGCTCGCTTGCTTAATCAGGAGTTATTTTTGGTCGTCTCGGCGGCCCGCAATGTCATCATCGGCATGCCAATCTAATACTCAGGTATAACTTTGCCGAAACGGATTAGACCAAGGTCTTACGTAGAAATCCGCGACCGCGCGAAGGTTTGCGCAAACCGACGTTACGGCCGAATCACCTTCAGTTATGTCAGTAAGCATTTCCGAATTGTCTTCCGAAATAGGTCCGCTATCCATCGGCGGATGACCGTGCGTAACCAGACCATCTCCGCCGCCCCCGCCCCCCGCCGTCCGCAGGGGCGCCCGCGTCGGCTGACGCTCGACAAGATCATCGACACGGCGTGCGAGATCGGGATCGACCGGCTCGATATGGCGGGCCTCGCCGCCAAACTCGGCACCGGGGTCGCCACGCTCTACGGCTATGTCGACAATTACGACCATCTGATCCACCTGACGCTGCAGCGGCTGGGCCAGTCGACCCTGATCGTCGATCATGGCCAAAGCTGGCAGGCGGTGCTGCGCGAACATGCCGCCTCGATCTTCGCGGTCTATCGCCGCCATCCGCAGCTGATCGGCCATATGATGGACGGCACCCGCCGCACCCTGGCCGACATCGTCTATTTCGATCATGTCGTGAAACTGCTGGTCGATCGCGGGATCGCCCCGGTCGATGCGCTGTCGCTCTATTTCGAGGTCAATCAGATCACGGCCGGCGCCGCCGTCGGCCTGCATTACCGCGCCTCGGCCGAGGCGGCCGCCGGCGGGCCGGATGCGCTGCGGGAGGAACTGGTCGCCGCGTGCGACGCCAGTGGGCTGCCGGCGCTCCGCGAAGGCTTCGCCGCCACCGGCCTGCCGCCCGCGCTCGGCGACTATCAGCGCGCGCTCGAGCGGCTGATTGCGGAGCATGAATCAACGACGACATAACAAGAATGGAGAGTGGGGGATGCGATCGATCTTCGTAACCGGCGGCGCGAGCGGCATCGGCCACGCCACCGCAAAGCTGTTCGCCGGCAAGGGCTGGCGCGTCGGCATCGGCGATATCCAGACGCCGAAGGAACCGATCGACGGCGTCGCGTTCTTCCTCCTCGACGTGCGCGATCGCACCCAGTGGCGTGACGCGCTCGACACATTTTGCGGTGGCCCCGAAGGCGCGCTCGACGTGCTGGTCAACAATGCCGGCATCGTCCGCTACGGCCGCTTCGTCGCCAGCGATCCCGTCGATTCCGATCTGCTGGTCGACATCAATATCAAGGGCGTGATCAACGGCTGCCACATGGCGCTGCCGCATCTTCGCGCCGGCACCAATCCCGTGATCGTCAACATGGCGTCGGCGGGCGCGATCTATGGCGGCGCCGATCTGGCGGTGTACAGCGCGACCAAATTCGCGGTGCGCGGCCTCTCCGAAGCCCTCGACGGCGAGTTCGCGCCGCTGGGGGTGGAGGTGCGCTGCGTGATGCCGTGGTTCACCGATACGCCGATGGTTCATCAGAGCGGCTTTGATCGCAACACCTCGCTCAACGACGAAATGGCGCGCAACGGTTCGCACACGCCGGCCATGCCCGCCGCTGCGGTGTGGGACGCCGTGCACGGCAAGGCGCTCCATTATCCGGTCGGCCGCCCGACCAAGATCTTCCGCCTGTTCGCGCGGCTTTTCCCCGATGCGATGCGCAAAGTCGCACGCAAAGGCGTCCTCGCGAAAGACGCGGCGCGCGCGGCCTGACCGGCGACACGATAGACAAAGACAAAGACCAGGAGAGAGATATGGCGACCTTCGTACTGATCCACGGAATGTTTCACGGCGGCTGGTGCTGGGACAAGGTGAAGGCCGCGCTGGAGGCGGACGGGCACACGGTGTACGCCCCCGATCTCGCCGGCTGCGGCAAGGATACGACGCCCCCGATGCAGGTCACGCTGCAACGCTGGACCGACGATCTCGTCGCCCTGCTCAACGGGATCGACGGCAAGGTCGTCCTGCTCGGCCACTCGCGCGGCGGCCTGCCGATCAGCCAGGTGGCCGAAGCGGTGCCCGAAAAGATAGCCGCTCTCGTCTATCTCACCGCCTTGATGCTCCCCAACGGCAAGGCCGCGATGCACATGGCCGATATCGGTGCCGAGGCGGGGATCGAGCTGCAAATGGGCCTGATCCAGCCGCGCCCCAATGCCGATGGCACCGCCTTGATCCCCAATGAGGGCGCCGACGAGATCTTCTACGGCGATTGCAGCGCGGAGGATCGCGCCTGGGCGATCCCGCAGGTCGGGCATGAGCCGATGATCCCGCTGGGCACCCCTGTCTCGCTCAGCCCCGAACGATACGGCTCGGTCCCGCGCATCTATATCGAGACCACGCTCGATCGCACCCTGCCGATCAACAACCAGCGCGCGATGATCGCCGTGTCGAAGCCGACCGAAGTCATCAGCTTCGAATGCGACCATATGCCCAACGTCACCCATGTGCCCGAACTGGTCGCCGCGCTGGAGAATATTGCCGAGCGTTACGCCGCGCGCGAGGCGGCCTGATCGATGGCGGCGGTGGGGGTCGCGGCGGGGGTCTCTGGGCGCCTCGCCGCCGCCTCGGGCGTTCAAAAAGTGCCCTCGCGCCGCGCCGATCTGTTCGTGAAGCGCGACTTCATCCCCGCCGATCTGTGCGCCGCGCTGATCGCGCGGATCGACGCCGATCGGCGCCCCTCCACGATGGCCGATCATCATGGCGACGCCAGCTTCCGCACCAGCGAGAGCTGCGATCTCCACGCGGCCCTGCCCGAAGCGCAGGCGATCGACCGCGCCATCGCAGACCTCACCGGCCTCGATCCCACGCACGGCGAACCGCTTCAGGGCCAACGCTACGACGTGGGGCAGGAATTTCGCGACCACACCGATTATTTCGAACCAACCGGGTTTGACTATCTGCGCTACTGCGCCGACGCCGGGCAGCGCACGTGGACGGTGATGATCTACCTCAACCGCCCCATTTCGGGCGGCGCCACCCGCTTCAGGACGCTCGACAAGATCGTCCAGCCCGAACCCGGCAAACTCCTCGCCTGGTCCAACCTCGACCCCGCCGGCCACCCCAACCCCGCCACTCTCCACGCCGGCCTGAAAGTCCGCAGCGGCGTCAAATATGTCGTGACCAAATGGTATCGCGAACGGCCGTGGGTGCGCCCCTGATCCTCCCCCGGAGGGGGAGGGGGACCATCCGCAGGATGGTGGAGGGGTATTAGCCGGCAGCGGCACGCTCATTCTCCTGACCATCGCCCCCGGCCAATACCTCTCCACCGGCTATGCCGGTCCCCCTCTCCCTCCGGGAGAGGATTTTCATCCTTGACAAAACGAACCATTTGGGTTATTCACTCCACCATCCCCTCGCATGATCAGCCTGGGGGTACAGGACCGGCCCGGAGCAGAGCTCGCTCCGCATCCGGGCCGTGACAGGTCGGCGCGAAGTCATCCGGTTTCAGAAGCGGATGCGCATCGCTTCTCGCCGGCATGTGCTGGACGAACCCGCCGGCAGGCGGAGGCGACTTGCGGTTTCGAAGGAAAGACAGGGCCGATCCACTGCGGGCAACCGCATCCCGGGTAGCCCCGACCGGACAGACCACGCTTCGCCCCCAATCGCCGGGGCCATCCTCTCGAGGGATGGCAGCAGCCAATCGCAGGACCGCATCCCCTGGCCTGGTGACAGCAGGTAAAGCATGTCGGTTCGGTCGGCCCCAGCCATGCCCGCACCACTGACCCTAGTTACCCTACGTCCGGGTGCCCTTTTGGCAGGACGCGCCGACCTTCACCTGTCCTGATTTTGGAGTCGAGTTGCGCCCTTTTCAGATCCTCCCCCGGAGGGGGAGGGGGACCATGCGCAGCATGGTGGAGGGGTATTGGCCGGCAGCGGCACCTACCCACTCCTGCACACCGATCCCGACGAACTACCCCTCCACCACCCTTCGGGCGGTCCCCCTCCCCCTCCGGGGGAGGATCGCATCGCTACCCCACAAAGTTCAGAAATCCTCATCACCTCATCGCGGCTTCTCGTTGGTCGCGCCGCCGCCACCGCGCCTAGCCTTTGGGGGTCAACCGGAAGGAGCCCCCCAATGGCAACCACGACACTCGACACCACGACCAACCTGACCGTCGATCAGCTCACCCCCGTCATCGGCGCCGAGATCGGCGGGGTCGATCTCGGCCAACCGCTCGATCGCGGCACGCGCGACGAACTCTATGCGCTGCTGCTTCAGCACAAGGTGCTGTTCTTCCGCGATCAGCATATCAGCCGCGACCAGCAACTCGCCTTCGCCGCGAAGTTCGGGGAGCTTTATGCCCACCCGACCGGCGGCCTGCAGACGCATCGCATCATTCAGCCGATCGCCGCCGAGGATGCGAAGAAATACGAATATCGCGGCAATCACTGGCACACCGACACCAGCTGGCGGCTCAATCCGGTGCTGGGCGCAGTGCTGCGCGCCGAAACGATCCCGCCCGTCGGCGGCGACACGATCTGGGCGAATGGCGGCGCGATCCTGCGCGGCCTGCCCGCCGATCTGCGCGCTGCGATCGACAATCTCTACGTCGTCCACGATTTCCAGGATGCACTCAACCGCGCCGGTGAGATCTATCCGCTCGTCGCCCACCCGGCGGTGCGCACCCATCCCGAGACGGGCGAGGACATCTTTTGGATCAATTTCAGCCTGAAGCCGCGCTTCGTCGATCTCGACAAGGCCGAGAGCGATGCGCTGCTCGCGCGCCTCTATGACGAGGTGAAGAAGCCCGAACACAGCGTCCGCTTCCGCTGGCGCGAAGGATCGGTCGCCTTCTGGGATAACCGCGCCGGCCTGCATTACGCGGTCAAGGATTATGGCGATTTCCCGCGCGTGATGCACCGCGTGCTGATCGCCAGCGACGACGTGCCCCACCGCGTCCGCAACGCCTGAGGAGGACGGACGATGCCCCAATCCCTCACGGCGCAGTTCGACGCGCTCCATGCCGAGCGCGAGCGAACCTGGGACGCGGCAAAACTCGCCAGGAATGTCGCGCAGCGTCAGGCGCTGGTCGACGCCTTCGATCCCGCGAAGGTCGTCAGGCCCGGCGATCGGGTAACGCCCTTCACGCTGGATCTGTCGACCGGCGGCACGGTGACGCTCGACGATCTGACGGCGGACGGCCCCGTCGCTCTGGTCTTCTTCCGTTTCGCCGGCTGCCCCGCCTGCAACATCGCGCTGCCGCATTATGATCGGACGCTGGCCCCCGTGCTGCGGGCCGCTGGCATCAGGCTGGTCGCGGTCAGCCCGCATCTCCCCGAACATGGGTTAGATGCGATCCGCCAGCGGCATGATCTGAGCTACGCGGTGGCGAGCGACCGCAACAATGCGTTGGCGAAGCAGCTCGGCATCGCCTTCGTGCCGCTGGACAATGCGCCGCCACCGGGCGGGGGCGAGTGGATCGGCAGCCTGACGGGCACCGGCACCGGCGAACTGCCCCAGCCCGCGATCGTCCTGATCGATCGCAGCCATGTGGTCCGCTTCGTCGATGTTAGCCCCGACTGGCTTCGCCGCACCGAGGCCGATGTGGTCGCAGCGGCCCTGCGCGGCGAGGCTGTCGCCGCCTAGGCGGCGCGCAGCTCGAACATCGCCACATCGAGCAGGAAGCTCCCGTCCGGCTCGATCGCCAGCGCCGATCTCACCTCGGCGCTGGCGCCGTGCTGCAGCGACAGGATCGCCGCGACATGCGCCTCCGCCGTCCGCATCCGCGCGATCCAGCTGGCAAACTCCATCCGCAGCCGATGCGTCGCCACCGCTTCGATCAGGAAGCCCGCCCGCCCCAGCGCGGCGCTCCATTCGGCGACCGAATAATCGCGCACATGGCTGGGATCGCGCAGCAATTCGATCGCCTGCAGATGCGTGTCGGCCAGCGGCATCGGCAAGGCGACCGGATCGATGAACACCGCGCGACCGCCGGCCCGCGTCACCCGCCGCGCCTCGCGCAGCCCCGCATCCCAATCGCGCCAGTGATGCGCGCTCATCCGGCAAAAGGTCAGATCGAAACTGGCATCGGCGAAGGGCAGTCGCTCGGCCGGTGCCTGCCGGGTCGTGATATTGCCCAGCCCGCGCGCCTCCGCCTCGGCCGCAACCGCCGCCAGCATGTCGGCGGACAGATCGCACGCGACGACCTCCGCAACATGCGGCGCGACACGATAGGCGACATGCCCGCCGCCGCATCCCAGATCGAGCGCACGACCGCCCGCATCCCGCGCGATCGCCTCGATCCGATCGAGATCGGGGCCGGCGCTGTGGACGGTGCTGGCGACATAGGCGCTGGCCTGCGTGCCGAATTGACGGCTGGTGGCGTCGTGATGTGAAACGGTCATGGGATCCTCAACGATAGAAACGAACGAACAGCAGGGTGGTGACGGCGATGGACAAGGCGATCGTGGCGGCCCGCACGGCTGGGGCCGGAAGGATGCGGCCGAGATGCGCGCCCGCATATCCGCCCGCCAGCGCACCGCCGCCGACAAACAATGCAGCATCCCAGCGCACCGCGCCGGCCAGTGCGAAACACAGGATCGCGATGCTGTTGGCCGCCGTCACCATCAACGTCCGCGGCGCATTGAGCAGCTTGATGTCCGCATCGTGGAGCAAACTCCACGCCGCCATCATCATCAGCCCCACCGCGCCGCCGAAATAGCCGCCATAGACGCCAAGCACGAACTGGACGCCCAGCACCGCATGCCGGCCGACACTCAGCCTGCGCCGCAGCGCCGGCCCCAGCCGCGCCCCGAAGGCCAATGTGATCGTCGCGACCAGCATCAGCCAGGGCAGCAGCGCATCGAACAGCCGGGTCGGTGTCCACAGCAGCAGCAGGCTCCCGACAAGACCGCCCAGCAAAGTCACCGCCAGCATTGGCGGCAACCGAACTCCGCCGATCGGCCTCAGCCCCGCGCGATAGACCCACGCGCTCGACGCGCCGCCCGGATAGAGCGCGACGCTGCTCGTCGCATTCGCCGAGACCGAAGGCACACCGCTCGCGATCAGCACGGGCAACGTCACAAACGACCCGCCGCCCGCCAGCGCATTCATGCCACCGCCAACGAAACCGGCCAGAGCAAGGAGTATCACGCCATCCATCCCGTGGCCTTGCGCCCGCTGGCGATCGCCCACAATGCGCGATATGCGATGTCAGCTTTCGGATAGAACGAAGGATAGGACGTGCGCTTCGATCTGGTGGACCTGCGGCTGTTCGTCGCGATCGTCGAGGCGGGCAGCATTTCGAAGGGTGCGGAGAAGGTTCATCTCGCGCTCGCATCGGCCAGCGCGCGGGTGAGCGGGATGGAGGCGATGCTGGGCGTCGCGCTGCTCGATCGCGGGCGGCGCGGCGTGGTGCCGACGGCCGCGGGGCGCAGCCTGCTCCACCATGCCCGCTCGATCGGTGCGGCGGTCGAACAGATGCGCGGCGACCTGCGCGGCTTCGCGACCGGGCTGAAGGGATCGATCCGTATGCTGTCGAACACGGCGGCGCTGGTCGAACTGTTGCCCGCCGCGCTGCGCAGCTTCCTCGCCACGCATCCCGATGTCGACATCGATATCGAGGAACGGACGAGCGCCGACATCGTCGCCGCCATCGCCGAAGGGCGCGCCGAATTCGGCGTGATCGCCAACAGCGCCGATAGCGCGATGCTCGAAACGATCGCGCTCGCATCGGACAAGCTGGTGCTGATCGCACCCGCCGCCCATCCGCTCTCCAGCCGCGACACGGTCGCCTTCGCCGAACTGCTCGAAGAACCCTTTGTGGGGCTCAGCGCCGGCGCGCTGCACAGCCACCTCGCCGATCATGCCGCGCGGCTGGGCCGCCGGATCAACTATCGCGTGCGCCTGCGCAGCTTCGATGCGGTCGCTCGGCTGGTCGAGGCGGGCGTGGGCCTGGGCATCGTGCCGCTGGCCGCAGCCGCTTTGTGTCGCGCGACCGGCATCGCGACCATCCCATTGTCCGATGGCTGGGCCGATCGCGAACTGCTGATCTGCGCCGCCGATTTCAAGGCGCTCAGCCCGCATGCGCGGCTGTTCGTCGACCATGTCGTCGGCGCGGCGCGCGCGCCTATTTGACCGGCATCTTTTCCAGTTTGCGGGCCAATGTGCGGCGGTGCATGCCCAGCCGCCGTGCGGTTTCGGAGATGTTGAAGCCGGTTTCCGCCAGCACTTCGTTGATCATCTCCCACTCATGGGTTTTGATCGACGAGGATCGCGCCGTGACCCGCACGTCGGGATCGCCCGCCGCGCGGCCAAACGCCGCCTCGATATCGTCGGTGTTCGACGGCTTCACGAGATAGTGGCACGCGCCCAGCTTGATCGCCTCCACCGCCGTCGCGATGCTGGCATAGCCGGTCAGAACGACGATCAGCATCGCGGGATCGTGCGCATGCAACTTCGCCACGCAGGGCAGGCCCGATGCCGTGCCCAGCTTGAGATCGACGACGGCATGGTCGGGCGTCTCCGCCTCCAGCAGCGCGTCGAGTTCGGCCGGGCTGGCGGCGACACGGACGCGGTAGCCGCGTCGTTCGAACGATCGCTGCAGCGTGCGGGCGAAGGTTGCGTCATCCTCGACGATGATCAGGCTGTGATCGTCCATATCAGCCGGCTCCCGAAGCACTGACCAGCGGCAGGAGCAACCGCACCTCCGCGCCGCCGCCTTCGCGATTGCGCGCCTCCAGCCCCCCGCCCAGGCGACGCATCGTATTGCTGGCAAGGAACAGGCCGAGGCCGTGCCCGGCCCCCTTGGTCGATTGATAAAGCGTCCCGACCTTGTCGAGTGCGGACGGCGCGAAGCCCGGCCCGCCATCGCGTACCGCGATCGCCAGCATCTCCCCCTCGATCGCCGCATCGATCGAGATACCGGCGGGCGACGCCTCCCCCGCATTGTCGAGCAGGTTCCAGATCGCCTGGCGCAACGCGGGATCGGCGGCGATCACCGCGCCGGCGGCATCCGCACAATTGTCAGCCAGCGGCACCTGCGCATGCGTCGGCCGCCATTCGGCGACGGTCGCATCGATGAAGGCGGCGGCGGCCAGGCTCTCCATCGCCTCGCCGCGCGGCTGCCCGGCCGAATGGAGAATGTCCGACACGATCGCCTTGCATCGCTGCACTTCGGCGACCATTTCCTCGACCTCGACCGCAAGCTGATCGTCCTGCCGGATCGCGGGCATGCGCCGCCAGTCGGCCAGGATCACCGACAGCGTGCCCAGCGGGGTGCCGAGTTCGTGCGCGGCGCCCGATGCGAACAGGCCCATGCGGACGATCCCCTCCTCCTGTGCCGCATGTTGGCGCAGATCGGCGAGATGCGCGTCGCGGGCGCGCAGGTTGCGGATGATCCGGATGATGAACATGCCCAGCAGGGCCGCGACCATCACGAAGGCGATCCAGCGCCCGATCGCGAACAGATCGACGCCCCCGGCCGCAAGCTCCGGCGGCAGACGCAGCGGGATCGATCGCGTGCTGAGCAGCGCATAGCTGAGCGCGGTCGCAGCCCCCAGGACCGCCGCCGACGCGGCCTCCAGCAGGATCGCGCCCAACACCACCTGCAGCAGATAGAGCGAGATGAAGGGATTGTCCGCGCCGCCGCTGAAATAGAGCTGCAGCGTCAGCACGCCCATGTCGACGAGCAGGGCGAGCATCACCTCCCCCTCGCGGACATGATGCCGCCGCCGCGCGAGCGTCGCGAACAGGTTGGTCGCCGCCAGCAGCAGCGCGACGCCGAGCATCTCGACCATCGGCAGGGCAACGCCCAGCACATAATGGACGAACAGGATCGCGATCGTCTGCCCGGCCACCGCGATCCAGCGCAGTTGGATAAGCTGGCGCATATTTTCGGCCGCCGCCGTTTCGGTGGTGGACCCGTTGGGCTTGCGCGCGAGCGCGAGAAGCGGAGCGTCCATCAACGCCGCCGGGGCTTCCGCAGCAAAAAGGCCGCAAAGCCGCTCAGCCCCGCAAGGCCGAACCAGGTGAGCGCATAGACCAGATGGTTGTTGTTGAAGCGAACCACGGTGAGCCCACCTACCGGATAGCCGACCTTATGGGGAGAGGCATCGGCATCGACGAAGAAGGACGCGACCGGCCCCAGCCCGCGCGCGGCGGCGATTGCGGCCACATCGCGCGAATACCATCGGCCGGCGCGCGGATCGTTCGCGCGCAGGAAGCCGCCGCCGGGTTCAGTGAGACGAAGCAGGCCGGTCACGCGCACCCCGCCCTGCGCGCCTTCGCACAGATCGCGCCAGCCCGCCGGCACGAAACCGCGATTGACCAGCACGATGCCCTGCGCGGTGCGCAACGGGGTAAGCAGCCAGAAGCCCGCGCCCCGTTCGGTGAGCGCCTGCACCCGCACCGATTTGTCGTGCAGGAAGGTGCCCGTCGCCGTGACGCGGCGATATTCGTCGCCATGCGCTTCGGCGATCGGCACCGGCGCGGCGTGGATCCCCGCCTCGACACGCGCGATCAGATCGAGCTTCCACGCGCGCCGTTCGATCTGCCAGATGCCCAGCGCCACGAAGCCGATCGTCGCGATCAGCGCGAGCGCGATCAGGATCGCCCGTTTCATGGCGCAGGCTTCAGGGTTGCGCGTCCATCCCGTCGCCCATCGGCATCATATTGGCGTTGAGGTGGTACATGATCCACAGCGATCCCACGATCACGATCAGCACCAGTACCGCCGTGAAGGCATAAGCCAGCAGGGTCCAGCCCCCCTCCGAACTCGTGTTGACGTGCAGGAAGCATACCGTGTGGACCAGGATCTGCGCGACGGCGGCGGCGATGATCACCATCGCGGTCGCCTGTGGGGCCAGCACATGGTTCATCACCAGCCAGAACGGCACCGCGGTCAGGACGACCGACAGCAGGAAACCGTACACATAGGCGCTGCGCGAAACGTGGGGCGCTTGATCGTGGGTGGTGTCGCTCATCTCACAGAACCCCGAGCAGATAGACGAAGGTGAAGACGCCGATCCACACGACGTCGAGGAAGTGCCAGAACATGCTGAGGCACATCAGCCGGCGCTGGTTTTCCGGATGCAGCCCGCGCTGCGACAGTTGAACCAGCATCACCACCAGCCAGAGGATGCCGAAGCTGACGTGCAGCCCGTGCGTCGCGACCAACGTGAAGAAGGCCGAGAGGAAGGCGCTGGTCTGCGGCGTAGCACCTTCGTGGATCAGCGTGCTGAACTCGTACAGTTCGACGCCGACGAACGCCGCGCCGAGCAAGCCGGTGATCGCCAGCCATGCCTTGGTGGCGCCAAGCTTGCCCTCCTGCATCGCGATCATCGAGAAACCGTAAGTGATCGACGACACCAGCAGGATCGCGGTGTTGAGCGCGACAAGCGGCAGTTCGAAGATTTCGCGTGGCGAAGGCCCGCCCGCAAAATTGCTGCTCAGCACGCCATAGGTGGCGAACAGGGTCGCGAAAATGAGCGCGTCGCTCATCAGGTAGATCCAGAAGCCCAGCAGCGTCGCGCCGCCGGCTTCGTGATGCTCCTCCTCCGTGACGTAGAAGGTGGTGGTATCGGTCATGCTGGTCGCGCTCATGCTGCCGCCCCCGCCGCGAGCAGCTTCGTGCGCGCGTCTTCCTGTTCCGCCACCTCATCCGCCGGGATGTGATAGTCGCGGTTGTAATTGAAGGTGTGGATGATCCCGCCGATCAGCAGCGCACCGGCCGACAAAGCGGCGAGCCACCAGATGTACCAGACCATCGCGAAGCCCAGCACCATCGCAAGGCCGGAGAGGATCACGCCTGCCCCGGTGTTGCGCGGCATGTGGATCGGCAGGAAGCCCTTTACCGGCCGTTCGGCCCCACGATCCTTCATGTCGTACCATGCATCGAGATCGTGGACCTGCGGCGAGAAGGCGAAGTTGTACGCGGGCGGCGGCGAACTGGTCGACCATTCAAGCGTGCGACCGTTCCACGGATCGCCCGTCGTGTCGCGCAGCTTGTCGCGGTTGATGATGCTGACCGCGATCTGGATCACGAAGGCCAGGATACCGATCAGGATGATCACCGCGCCGATCGCCGCGATCACGAACCAGATCTGAAGGCTGGGATCGTCGAAATGGTTCACGCGGCGCGTCGTGCCCATCAGGCCGACGATGTAGATCGGCGTCCACGCAACCCAGTATCCGATCACCCAGCCCCAGAAGGTCACCTTCCCCCAGAAACGGTCGAGGCGGAAACCGAAGGCCTTGGGGAACCAGTAATCCATCCCCGCGAACAGGCCGAACACCACGCCGCCAATGATCACGTTATGGAAGTGCGCGACGAGGAACAGCGAGTTGTGCAGCACGAAGTCCGCCGGCGGCACCGCGAGCAGCACGCCCGTCATCCCGCCTACCACGAAGGTGAGCATGAAGGCGACCACCCACATCATCGGCAGTTCGTAGCGGATTTCGCCGCGATACATCGTGAACAGCCAGTTGAAGATCTTCGCGCCGGTCGGGATCGAGATCACCATCGTGGCGATCCCGAAGAAGCTGTTGACGCTGGCGCCCGATCCCATCGTGAAGAAATGGTGCAGCCACACGAGGTAGCTCAGGATCGTGATGACGACCGTGGCATAGACCATCGACGAATAGCCGAAGAGGCGCTTGCCGGTGAAGGTCGACGTGATCTCCGAATAGATGCCGAAGACGGGCAGGACGAGGACGTACACCTCCGGATGGCCCCAGATCCACACCAGGTTCCAATACATCATCGGGTTGCCGCCGAGATCGTTGGTGAAGAAGTTGGTGCCGACATAGCGATCGAGCATCAGCAGCGCGAAGGCGCCGGTCAGCACCGGGAAGATCGCGATCGCCAGCACGTTGCTGCACAGGGCCGTCCAGGTGAAGATCGGCATCTTCATCATCGTCATGCCGGGCGCGCGCATCTTGATGATCGTCGTGACCATGTTGATCGCGGACAACGTCGTGCCCACACCGGCTATCTGCAGCGCCCACAGATAATAATCCGGCCCGGTATCGGGGCTGTTCTGCAGGTTGGTGACCGGCACATAATTGAGCCAGCCGCCGCGTGAGAATTCGCCGACGAACAGCGACACCATCACCAGCAGCGCGCCTGCCACCGTCAGCCAGAAGCTGAGATTGTTGAGGAAGGGAAAGGCCACGTCGCGCGCGCCGATCTGCAGCGGCATCACATAGTTGACGAGGCCGACGATCAGCGGGATCGCGACGAAGAAGATCATGATCGTCCCGTGCGCCGAGAAGATCTGATCATAATGATGCGAGTTGAGATAGCCCTCGCTCGCGCCGAACGCGATCGCCTGCTGCGCGCGCATCATCAGCGCGTCGGCGAAACCGCGCAGAAGCATGATGATGCCCAGGATCATGTACATGATCCCGATCTTCTTATGATCGACCGAGGTGAACCATTCGCGCCACAGGAAACCCCACAGCTTGTACTTGGTGACCGCGGCGACGATGCCGAGGCCCAGCGTCATCACCACGATGAAGGTGACGAGCAGGATCGGTTCGTGGACCGGGAAGGATTCGAGGGTCAGGCGACCGAAGATCGTCTTGATGACGGATTCGTCGAACATGATGGCTCCGTCGATCAGGCGGCGGCGACGCGGGCGGTGCCCGGCGCGGCGTCGATAAGGTTGAGCGAGCTGTGATGGTCGTGATGCTGGCCGGCGGCCGGCGGCGGCGATTGCGCGCCGGGCTGCGGGGTGAGGCTTTCGCCCCCGCCCTTTTCATGCCCTTCCTTGAACACCGCGCCTTCGGGCTTGCCTTCCTCCGGCTGCGAACCGTGCATCCCGGTCATGCACGGCGTGCCGGGCTTGACGCAGCGTTGCAGGATGCGGCGGAACAGTTCGGGTTCGACCTGCGCAAAGCGCATCACCGGCACGCGCTGGCTCGGCTTTTCCAGCTTCAGATAATTGTCGACATCAAGCGCCGATCCGCGGGCGCGGACACCCGCCACCCAGCTTTCGAAACCGGCATCCTTCACGCCATGCAGCTTGAAGCGCATGTGCGAAAAGCCCGCGCCGCTATAATTGGCGGACAGGCCGTCATACGTCCCTTCGCGGTTGATCACCGCGTGAAGCGTGCTGCGCATCCCCGGCATGGTGTAGATCATCCCCGCGAGCGTCGGCGCGTAGAAGGTGTTCATCATGTTGGTGGACGTCAGATCGAACCGCACCGGCCGATCGACCGGCATCACCAGCTCGTTGACCGTCGCGACGCCCTGTTCGGGATAGATGAACAGCCATTTCCAATCGAGCGAGACGACCTGGATCACCAGCGGCTTGACGTTGGGATCGACCGCCTTCGTCGCCGACACGCGGTTGAGCGGGCGGAACGGATCGAGCAGGTGCGTGCTCCACCATGTCAGCGCGCCGAGACAAATGATGATCAGCAGCGGCGCCGACCAGATCACCAGTTCCAGCGCGGTCGAATGATCGAACTTCGGATCGTAGGTCGCGCCCTTGCCCTTGCGATAGCGCCACGCGAACACGACGATCAGCGCCATCACCGGCACGATGATCAGCAGCATCAAAGCGGTCGAGATGTAGATGATATCTCGCTGCTGCACCGCGATGTCGCCTGCCGGATCGAGCACAGCCCGACTGCAGGACGACAGCAGAGCCGCCGCCGATAGGATGGTCGCGGCCTTCAGGGGACGCGGGATCGCAGGAAAAAGGTGTTCGCGCATGGTCACCGCCTATCCCGGCGTGCTGTCGTGCCGACATTGGACATTTTGTCCTATCCCCCCGGTGCTGCATTTCTGGTGCAAGGAGCGTCGAAACAACATATTATCAGGCTTGTCCGCCGGAGCGAACCCTTATGACTGCACCGATCGCCGGATCGAATTCGACAACTCTCGAGCGCGACGCGCAGCGTCTGCACGCGCACGAGCATCGTATCGCCCCGGGCGAGATCGCGATCGGCGTTGTCGTCGGGCGGACCAGCGAGTTCTTCGACTTCTTCGTTTATGCGATCGCGTCAGTTCTGGTCTTTCCGTCGCTGCTCTTTCCCTTCGTCGATGCGGTGACGGGCACGCTCTATTCGTTCGGCCTGTTCTCGCTGGCGTTCCTCGCACGCCCGCTGGGGTCGGCATTGTTCATGTGGATCGATCGCCATCACGGGCGCGGCGTGAAGCTCACCATCGCCTTGTTCCTGCTGGGCGGATCGACGATGTCGATGGCGTTCATCCCGGGTTACGAACAGATGGGCGTCACCGCGATCTGGGCCCTGGCGGTGCTGCGCATCGGGCAGGGCATGGCGCTGGGCGGCGCGTGGGACGGGCTGCCTTCGCTATTGTCGCTCAACGCGCCCGCCAACCAGCGCGGCTGGTATGCGATGATCCCGCAGCTGGGCGCGCCGCTGGGCCTGATCGTGGCGGCGGGCCTGTTCGCCTTCTTCCTGACGACCCTGTCGGACGCCGATTTCCTGTCGTGGGGCTGGCGCTATCCCTTCTTCGTCGCCTTCGCGATCAACGTCGTCGCCCTGTTCGCCCGGCTCCGGCTGGTGGCGACGCCCGAATTCCAGCATCTGTTCGAAAGCCGCGAACTGCAGCCCGCGCCGTTCTGGGAAACCGTCCGGCTCGATTGGCGGACGATCGCGCTCGGCTCCTTCGCGCCGCTCGCCAGCTTCGCCTTGTTCCACCTCGTCACGGTGTTCCCGCTGTCGTGGGTGCTGCTCAACACCGGCGAATCGGCCGAACGCTTCCTGTTGATCGAGATCATCGGCGCGATGGTCTGCGTGCTGGCGATGCTCGCCTCGGGTGTTGTCGCCGATCGGGTCGGGCGGCGCGCAGTGCTGGGCATCTCGGCCGGGCTGATCGCGGCCTATAGCGGCTTCGCGCCGCAACTGCTCGGCGCGGGCGGCTTCGGTGAGACCGTCTATATGCTCGCCGGCTTCGTCCTGCTCGGCATCGCCTTCGGCCAGTCATCGGGCGCGGTGAACGGCAGCTTCTCCAGCGAGCGCCGCTACACCGGCGCGGCGACCGTCGCGAACCTCGCCTGGCTGATCGGCGCCGGCTTCGCCCCGCTGGTCGCGCTGGCGCTGGCGACCCGCTTCGGCCTCTGGTCGGTCGGGGCCTACCTGCTCTCCGGCGCGATCTGCACCCTCGCCGCGCTTGCCATCAACCGGGAATGGGCGCGTTCAACGAGCGCAGGATGATACGCCTCGGCTCAGTTGAGCAACCGGCTCTCGCGCAGGCGTGATACCGCGAGATCGACGAAGGCCCGCACTTTGGCAGGCGCATGGCGGCCTTCGGGGTGCATTACGTGGATGGGGAGTGGCGGTTCCTCGTTGTCCGCCAGGACGATCTGGAGCTCGCCCGCCTGCAATGCGGGGCCGACCTGATAATGCAGCACGCGCGTGAGGCCCCAACCGGCTTTTGCCGCGGCGATCGCAGCATCGTTGGTATTGCACTGAAGCACGGCGTTGACGGTGACGCGCTGATCATTGGCGAAACGCCATTCGGGCGATCCCCATGCGCTGGTGGCGGCCGCGATGCGATGGTGTTTCAGGTCGGCGGACGTTTCCGGAATGCCATGCCGATCGAAATAAGCGGGCGATCCGACGATGACGCGGCGGACCGTGCCCACCTTGATCGCGGAGAAGCCCGAATCCGGCAGGTGCCCGATGCGGATCGCGACATCGATGCCCTCTTCGACGATGTTGACCGGCCGATCGACGAAGAAGGTTCGCGCCGACATCGTAGGGTGGGCATCCAGATATTTGGTCACGATCGGGAGGACGTAGATCTGGCCGAACATCGCGGATGCGGTGACGGCCAATGTTCCCGCAGGCGTGGCATAGGACCCGGCGGCGGCCGCCTCCGCCTCGGCGATGTCGGACAGGATGCGGCGGCAATCGTCGAAATAGCGGACGCCGGCCTCTGTCATCTTCACCGACCGGGTGGTGCGCACGAGCAGGCGGGTGCCGATTAAAGCCTCCAGCGACGCGATCGCGCGGGTGACGACCGGCGCGCTGACATGCATGTCGCGCGCCGCCGCAACGAAGCTTTCCGTTTCGGCGACTTTGACGAAAATGCGCATCGCCTGCCAACGGTCCATCCGCACCTTCCCATGCCGCAACGCCAGTGCATCTGCATAAGCGTCTCCGCATCCACTTCGGAAGCCTTGCATAGGATATCGGGCGGAAAATCGGATGGAATGTGGGTATGGACGCCCCGGTCAGAAGCCGAAATAGCTGAGGCCGGGATGGTCGTCCGGGCGGCGACCGAGCCGCCAGCGGAACTTGCGATCCTCCTCGCGGATCGGATGCTCGTTGATGCTGGCGTGACGCGCGCGCATCAGCCCGTCTTCGGCAAATTCCCAATTTTCGTTGCCATAAGCGCGGAACCAATGGCCGCTATCGTCGTGATATTCGTAGGCATAGCGCACCGCGATGCGGTTGCCGGTAAACGCCCAAAGTTCCTTGATCAGGCGATAATCGAGTTCCTTGTTCCACTTGCGCGTGAGGAAGGCCTGCGCCTCTTCGCGATTGGTCACGAACTCGGCGCGGTTCCGCCAGCGCGTGTCGACCGTGTAGGCGAGCGCGACCTTCGCCGGATCGCGGCTGTTCCAGCCATCTTCGGCCAGGCGCACCTTCTCGATGGCGCTGCGTTCGGTGAAGGGGGGGAAGCGGCGGACGGGACATGATCGGTCCTTTCGGGATGGAATGATGGTCAGAGCGCGAGTTGAATACGGTCTTCGTCGTCGGTTTCCGGCTTTGCGGGCACGGCACAACAGATCAGCACCTCATCCTCGGCAACGGCGGCAGTCGGCTCCCTGATGTAGGTGACGGCGCCTTTGAGCAGCTTGGTCTTGCAGGTTCCGCACGATCCCTCGCGGCAGCTGAACTCAGGCTCCAGACCGCGGGCTTCGGCCAGTTCGAGCAAGGTGCCGGCACCCGGCGTCCAGCGCGCTTCCTTCAGCGAATTGAGGAAGGCGACGGGGACCGGCTTGTCCGACGGTGGGCGGCGCTTCGGGGGTGGCGTGCCGGCATCCGGGGTGCGGACCAGTGACGACGGGCCGAAAGCCTCGGCATGGATGCGCGCATCGGCAACGCCATATCCGCGCAATCCGTCGTAGAGCGACTGGGTGAAGGCGGGCGGACCGCAGACATAGAAGTCGTAATCGTCGAAGCGCAGGAAGCGGGTCAGCAGCGGCATATCGATGCGCCCGGCGGCATCATAATCGACGCCCTCCCGAGCGCCGGCCGGGTCGCTGAGCACCCGGATCACGCGCACTGCATTGTAGGAAGCCTCGACCAGATCGGCGAGTTCGGTATCGAACGGGCGCTCGGCGCGGATGCGGGCGGCGTGAAAGAGGTGGGTCGGGCGAACCGACTGCTTGCGGACGCCTTCGTAAACGACGTGGCGCAGCATCGCGAGCATCGGGGTGATCCCGACCCCGCCCGCCAGGAGCACCGCAGGCCGCGTCGCCTGTGCATCGATCACGAAATCGCCGGCCGGCGCGCGGGCCTCGATGATGTCGCCTTCGCGGATGCTGTCGTGGAGATGGCTGGAGACCGCGCCATCGCGCTTCACGCTGATCCGGTAGAGATTGTCGGACGGCGCGACCGACAATGTGTAGGTGCGGATGATCGGCTTGTCCGCGCCCGCCAACGTCACCCGGATCGGCAGGTGCTGGCCCGCCTGATGCGGGAGCAGGCCGATGCCGTCGTCGGGCGTCAGGTGGAACGACCGGATCGTACTGCTTTCGTCAACGATCCGGACGACCTTCATCGGGCGCCAGCGGGTGGCAAGTTCCGCCGCGCGCAGGCGATCGGCGGCCTGATCCCAGTCGCCGGTCATCAGCGCATTGGGCGACCAGCCATCCGCACGAAAGGTCCAGCGCAGGGCAAGCGCACCCGAACGGCGGACGATGCGGCGCGGGCGGAAGGTCCATAGCCGCTCGGCGCCCTGGAAGGCGGCAATCTCGGGCGAGTCCAGGATCACCTCGGCATCGCCCGTCATGTGCAGCATGTCGCCGGTCGCATAATCCGCGAAGACCAGCCCGGCCTTCCCGTTAAGCAGGATGTTGCCCAGCGTGGAGAAGAACAGATTGCCGTCGAAATCGGGGATCGTGAGCAGCCCGTCTTCGGCGACGCGAACGAACCCGGCCTTGCCGCCGCGGTGCGACACGTCGACCTGTCGCGCCCCCTCGCGATCGGCATAGGTTGCGACGTAGAAAGCGTCGGCGCCTTCGATCATTGCGCGGGCGGGCGCGTCGATCTGCGGGAGTTCCTCGGCCTCGTCCGCGACCGGCAAGGCGGGATCGCGAACGAAGGCGAAGTCGCGCAACTGGATGTAGCGCGGGCAATTGCCGAAGCTCTGGTCGACTTCGATCCGCATACCGCCGTCGGTGTGCGTCGCGACGCCGTTCATCCGGTTGCGGCGGCGCGTGTGCAGTTCGATCCCGAGCAGGCCGACAGGCGTGCCGTCGCCGATACCTTGGCCGGCGGGATCGCCGGGGTGCGGGCGGGCCGCGATGTCGAGAATGGTCGGCGTTGGGGAGGACATGAAGCCCGGCCGCCCCTCGACAAAGGTGGCCCAGGCATCGCCGGCAGCATCGACGCTGCCGAGGACGATGAAGGGAAGCTGCGCGTAAAAGTCGCGATGCTGATCGGGCATGAAATCGCGCACCACGCGCTTGCCGATCTCCGCCATCCGATCGGCAACGCCCACCTTTTCCTGAAGGGCCCGCTCGCCCTCATGCCAGATGGCCAGCTTCGGCTTGTCGATCATCCCTGCCTCCCGAAGCGAGCCGGACGCGCGGTCAGACGCGCCCGGCGTGACGATCATGCGGCCGCGGCGAGGCCGACGGGCGTTTTGACGAAAGGCACGAAGCCCGGCAGTGCTTCGATCCGGCGCAGAAGCGCCTTCACCGCCGGATAGCCCGACAGATCGACATTGCCCTCCGGCGCGCGCGCCACATAGCTGTAGATCGCGACATCGGCGATCGTAGGCCCGTCGGCGGCCAGCCAGTCGCGATGGGCGAGATGGAGTTCGATCTTCGCCAGAATGACATGAGCGCGGGCGATCACCTCATCGGCATTATAGGGCGCACCGAACACGGTGATGAGCCGCGCAGCCGCCGGACCATAAGCGATCTCGCCCGCCGCGACCGAGAGCCAGCGCTGGACAGCGGCCGCCTCGAACGGCGTTTCAGGCAACCAGTCGGTGCGCCCGGCCTTCTTCGCGAGATAGACGAGGATCGCATTGGAATCCGCGACGATGATGTCGCGATCCTCGAGCGCGGGAACCTGCCCGAATGGGTTCTTGGCGAGAAAGTCGGGCGTCTTGTGGGCTCCCGACTTCAGATCGACCTCGACCAGTTCGTGCGGCAGCCCGAGCAGCGAGAGGAACAGGCGGGCACGGTGCGAATGGCCCGACAGCGGATGATGGTAGAGCTTCATGATGCTTCTCCAAGGGTTCAGACCGGGCCATTCCCGACCCTGTATGCGGTTTATGCGGCTGACATTCGGCGAGATGAATGCGCAAAACACGAAGGAGATTATTTCCCATAGAGAAACAATCCGCCGATGTCGCCGCTAGGCCGACCGGCGATTATGCGGCCCGCGCGGTATCCTGTACGGTCTGGAAACTCTCCATCACCGTCGCATGGTAAAGTCGCCATAGGACTTCCTCGAATCTGCGCGCCGACGCAGCACAGAGCCCACTAAGCCAAGTAAATGCGGGCAGACCCGCCGGGACGCACAGCGTTGGGTTTCGGACGATTGGGCGCTCGTCGATGACGGCGAAGCAGGCGTAAATGGTGTCATGGAAAAATCGCCAGTCACACCGATACATCGAACGTCAGATCACGCGATGAGCGAAGTGGAATGGCGCACGCGTGTCGACCTTGCCGCCTTTTATCGGCTTGTCGATCATTTCGGGTGGACCGACCTGATATATAACCATCTTTCGGCCCGGATTCCGGATGCGACCAATACCTATCTGGTCAATCGCTACGGGTTGATGTTCGAAGAGATTACCGCCTCGAACCTGATCACCGTCGATGCGGAAAGTGGCGCGGTATTGCCCCGGCCGGGTAGCGCGGGGGCGGAGCGCAACGAGGCCGTCCATGTTCTGCACGGAAGCGTGCTGCGGAGCCGTCCCGATCTGATGTGCCTCGCGCATGTTCATACGCCCGCGATCATGGCGGTGTCGGCGATGGAAGGGGGGCTGTTTCCGATCACGCAGACGGCGATGGGATTGATGGGGCTGCTCGGCTATCACGATTATGGTTTCGACGATGCCGCGTGCGATCGTCTGGTCCATGATTTCGCGACGGCCGACATCGTGATCCTGCGCAATCATGGCGTGCTCATCGGAGGTACAACGATCGCCGAGGCGTTCGTCCACCTTCACAATTTCGAGTTCGCCTGCAAGGCGCAGGTCGCTGCGGTGGCGAACAGGGACGGGTGCATCGTCCCGCCCAAATCGGTGCTCGAACAGCATGTCGCCGTGGTCGATCGCTGGATGGAGCGCGCGGGCGGGCCGCGTGATGGGCGCGAATGCATCGAGTGGCAGGCCTGTCTGCGCATGTTGGAACGGCGCGGGATCGACTATGCGATCTAGATAGATCGCGAGTGAAACGCCGAAATAACTCGCCAATCGTCCGGAGGGCCGCGATGCAGGCCTGCAGGTCTATCAATTGCCGACCTCTGATCTAGCAATCCTCGATCAATGAGCCGCATGCGAAGCGGCCAGATCGGAGGCTGGATATGACCGGGAAGGCAGACGCCCCCCTGCCGTCGCTTTCGGGCGTGCTCAATCGCATCAACCTGCTCGGCGCGGATTGGGTGCGTATCCGGGTCGCGCCAGGCGAAGGTTTCACGATGCCGGCCGGCGATCATTGCGCGGTGCATTTCGTGACGCGCGGACAGCTGCAGTTGCAGGTGGATCAGGATCCGCCGATGCGTCTCCGGGCGGGCGCCACCGCCATATTGCCGCGAGGGCAACGCCATAGCTTGCGTTCCGACGGCGCGACATCGCTGCGCCGTCTCGATTGCTTCGATGATGCCAAGGATGCGGATATCCCGCGCCTGATCGATGTGGGATCGGCGAAGGGGGACGATGCCGCGATCGTGCTGAGCGCGCAGCTTCATGTCGACTGGCCGGCCGCTCTGCCACGGCCGCAGGCGTTGCCCGCCGTGTTGCTGGGCACCCGGACCTATGACGAGGAACGCCCCGCGGCTGAAACGGCCGCCCGCGCGCTGGATCTCACCGCGCGACGCCCCGGTGCGATGGCCTGTCTTTCGCGCTTTGCCGAACTGCTTCTTGTCCGCGAACTGCGTGACGTCCTGCTGGAACATCCCGAACTGTTCCACTCCCGCGACGAGATCACCGCGGCGATGGTTCGCGCCATCGAGGCCGTGCGGATGAAGCCGGGTCATTCGTGGACGGTGGAACGGCTCGCGCGCTATGTCGCGATGTCTCGATCGACCTTCGCTGCAGCGTTCAAGGACTTCTATCAGCGCGGCCCGATGGAAGTCGTAACCGAACAACGCATGGAAATCGCCGCCAGGATGCTGCGCGAAAGCAACCTGCGGGTGAAGGCGATCGCGGCAAAGGTAGGCTATAGTTCCGACACGGCCTTTCTGCGGCGCTTCACCGCGCATTTCGGCGTGCCCCCGTCGGCCTATAAACGCGACATTGGGGGCGGTGAGGATGCAAGCCCGACCGACTGGATCGGCTTGCTGGGCTAGGCACCGCCCGCCGACATTCGCGCGATGATCCGAAACCGCTCGCTTTGCGTCGCGGAGCGCCGCCTCCGCTGGAAAAGCCCCGAAAATCATCCAAGACGGCGGCAAGAACGACAATCGACAAGAGAGAGACATGACGAAACGTCAAATGCGGCTGAGCGGCTTTTGTCAGGGCAATGGCAGCTATCATCAGGCGGGCTGGCGGCATCCGGACGCGCGACCCGAACATGGTTCCAGCTATGATCTTTGGGTCGAGACCGCAAAAAAGATGGAGGCCGCGAAGTTCGACATGATGTTCGTCGCTGACATCATTTCACCGCCTGATGCGGAACAGCCAGACATCTTCCCGTTCAACAGCGCCGCGGATCGCCTAGAGCCGATGACGTGGCTCGCGGGGCTGGCCGCGCATACGAAGCATCTTGGCCTCGCCGGGACCATCGCGACCTCCTATCGCCCCCCTTATGATGTCGCCCGCGAACTCGCCTCCCTCGATCTGATCAGCGGGGGCCGCGCGGCGTGGAATATTGTAACCGGCATCGCGCCCGAGGATGCGACCCAATATGCGGATCAGGTCTTTCCGCCTCAGGCCGATCGCTATGAAAAGGGCGAGGAATTCGTCGATGTCGTCCTGAAGCTGTGGGCCAGCGTCGAACCCGGTGCCTTTCGTCGCGACAAGCAGTCGGGAACCTATACCGACGCCGAGAAGGTTCACCTGATCCGCCACGCGGGCCGCTTCTTCAACGTCCGCGGGCCGCTGGGTATCGAGCCTTCGCCGCAGCGGCGCCCCGTCCTTGCCCAGGCGGGGCAATCCGAAGAAGGACGCAGGCTTGCGGCGCGGGTTGGCGAGATCATCTTCACGGCGCAATCCGATTTCACGGCCGCAAAGGCTTATTATGACGATATTCGCTCGCGCGCTTCGGCGCTGGGGCGCAACCCGGATCATGTGAAGATCCTGCCCGGATGCATGGTGATCACCGGCGAAAGCCGCGCGGAAGCCGATGAGAAGTGGGCGCAGCTGAACGAACTCATCGATCTCCGGCCCGCGCGGACGCGATTGCAGATGGCGTTGAAGTTCGTCGACCTGTCGGATCTGCCGCTCGACGCACCATTTCCCGAAATGCCGCCGGAGGCCGTCATCAGCCGGGGCATGAACCATGTCGAGGCCGCCCGCCGCGAAGGCCTCAGCCTGCGTGAGGTGCTGATCCGGTCGTCGGCAAGCAATGCGCATCTCGTTGTCCGCGGCACGGCCGCCGATGTCGTCGACCAGATGGAGCATTGGTTCACTGGTGGGGCATGCGACGGCTTCAACCTGATGCCAGCCGTGATGCCGACCTCGCTGGATGATTTCATCGCCGCTGTTCTTCCCGAGCTACGGCGGCGCGAACTGTTTCGGACCGAATATGAAGGGACGACATTGCGCGCCAATCTGGGCTTGCCGGCGGATCCCATTCCCCTGCGTCACTAAGCTGCGATTTCCGACGAGCTTTTTCGGACGAATGAAGAGTTTGTGCGGGCAACCTCTTCTCGACGGGTTTCGGGTGGGTACATTAAAGATGTTTTGGCGGCCTCAAGGGCTGCGGATGGCATCGCAACAAGACAAGCATTGATGCGCCGAATGTAACTATAAGGTCGGGATCAATAGGCAGCCTCAACGTAGCCAGGGCCGATTTATTGGTCACGATTACTTAAAATACTAACGCCCCACGTACGCGATAGGGGCTGATGGGGAGGGATGAAGATGAAACGGAGCTTCGCGCACTTCATGGGCAACGCCGCCGTCATTTGCGGCGCAATGGCTTGCGGGACCGTCGCTGCTGCACAGGACGCCACGCCCTCGATCGCCGATCAGAACAGCGCAGACGTTGCCGAGATCATCGTCTCCGCGCAGCGGCGCGACGAACGGGCGCGCGACGTGCCGATTTCGCTGACCGTGCAGAGCGGCGCGGATCTCGAGGCCAAAGGCGTCACCCAATTGCGCGAACTCGAGACCGTCACGCCGGGGTTGAGCACTGCGCGCAACGGCAACAATTTCCAACCGGCGATCCGCGGCGTTACCTCGGTCGACAGCAATCCCGGTAACGATTCCAACATATCGCTGTATATCGACGGCGTGTATCGCCCGAACGCGACGGCGAACTTCATCGATCTTCCCGACGTGGATCGCGTCGAGGTGCTCAAGGGGCCGCAAGGCACATTGTTCGGGCGAAACGCGACGGGCGGCGCGATCCGCATCCAGACGCGGCGCCCGACCTATGATCTGACCGGCGATGTGGTGGCGAGCTATGGCCGCTTCGACGACAAGATGGTGCGCGGCTTCGTCAGCGTGCCGATCGCCGATCAGGTCGCGGCCCTGAGCCTGAGCGGCCTCTATCAAAAGAGCGACGGCTATCTGCGTGATGCCATTACCGGCGCCCGGTTCGGCGGTGTCGATGCGAAACTGGTCCGGGCCAAGCTGCTGCTCGAACCCACCGATACGCTGACGTTGCTGATCTCGGGCGAATATAGCGATCGGAAGGATGATAATGCGGGCAGCCAGCCGTTGAATGGCAATACCGCCGGGCGCGGACTGCCGGGTGTCGAGATCCCCGCCACCCCCTATGCAATCGCCAACAACCGCCTGACCGGCACGCAGCAGGATCTGGGCGGCATCCACAACAAGAGCGCGATCGTCAGCGCGGAGGCGGGGCTGGATCTCGGCTTTGCGACGCTGACGTCGCTGACCAGCTACAGCCACTATAACCTCTATTCGCAATCGGAGGCGGATTTCACCAACGCACCGGTTTCGATCTTCTACACCACCTCGTTCCAGCGGACGTTCAACCAGGAACTGAACCTGTCGTCCAATGGCGGCGGGCCGCTCAAGTGGGTGGCCGGCCTGTTCTATTATGACGACAGCGCCCGCTACGATCCGTTGGCGGTCATCAGCCCGACAAGCGCCACCAATATCTACGGCAAGCAGGATACGAAGGCCTATGCGGCGTTCGGCGAGGTCACCTACACGCTCGCCCCGCGCCTGACGATGATCGCCGGACTGCGTTACAGCCATGAAAAGCGCACACTATACGGCACCTTCAATACGGGCACTTTTCCCGAACTGGCCGATCGCTCGTTCGACAGCTTCACGCCGCGGATCAGCGCGCGATACGAAGTCACGAACGACACGAATGTGTACGCGACCTACAGCAAGGGCTTTAAGAGCGGGGGCTTCACGGTCAGTTCGCTGGCCACCGCCGGTTTCGCGCCCGAAAAGCTCGACGCCTATGAAGTCGGTATCAAGTCTGCGCCCTCGCGCAGCTTCTCGGTCAACGCGGCAGGCTATTATTACAAATATTCGAACCAGCAGGTGCAGGCCGCGGTGACGCTGCCAAACGGTGCGATCGTCGGCCAGACGATCAACGCCGCATCGTCCAACATCTACGGTATCGAGCTTGATGCCGTCGCGCGGCCGAGCCGCGAACTCACGATCTCCGGTACCTTCTCGTGGCTTCACGCGCGCTTCGATGATTTCCGTAACGCGATCGTGCAGCAGCCGCGCAGGGTAGGGGGCGTGATCGCCAATAATGGCAACGTCCAGACCGTCATCAACGCGAGCGGTAACCCGCTGATCCGTTCGCCCGACTTCACCGTGTCGGCCACCGTCGACTATGTGAAGCCCATCGGAACGGACGAAGTCGGCGTGAGCGCGACGGTCTATATGTCCGACAAATTCTCCTACACGTTCGACAATCGGGTCCGTCAGCCGTCCTATCAGACCGTCAATGCGCGCGCCTTCTGGCGATCGGCGAACGGGCTGGAACTGGCGGTGTGGGGCAAGAACCTGACCGACACGCTCTACTACCAGGGGGCAAGCGTCCTGCCCGGCGGTGACGGCATCTTCTTCGCGCCGCCGCGCACCTATGGCGTCGAAGCCCGCTTCCACTTCTGATGACGGAAGCGGCTCAGGCCCAGGCGCGGCACCCGCGCGCCTGGGTGGCACTGGCGATTTTGTTCATGCTCGTCGTGCTGGCCTATGTCGACCGGATGACGATCGTGCTGATGGTCGAACCCATCAAGCACGATCTGGGGATCAGCGACGTCCAGATCAGCTATCTGCAAGGCCTAGCCTTCGCCCTGTGCTTTGCGCTGGCGGGGCCGCCGCTCGCGTGGGTGGCCGATCGCTACAGCCGGGTTCAGGTGATCTTCTGGGGCGTGGCGATCTGGTCGCTGGCGACAATGGCGTCAGGAATGACCAGCAGCTATTCGCAGCTGCTGGGCGCGCGCTTCCTCGTCGGTGTCGGGGAAGCGGCATTGATGCCCGCCGCCTTCTCGCTTCTGGCCGATCTGTTTCCTTATCGGCAGCGGGCGCTCGCCTTCGGGATCGTTTCGGCGGGTGCTGCGGTGGGCGGGGCCGCGGCGATGGCGGGCGGCGGTTATCTCCTGCAGGCCGCCAGCCGTGCCGGTACGCTGATCCTCCCCGTGATCGGCGAAGTGCAACCCTGGCAGCTCGTTTTCATCGCCGCCGGCCTGCCCGGAATCGCGATGGCAGCGTTGGTGTTCCTGATCCCGGATGTGCGCGGCGGCATCGGGCTTGATGTGGCTGAAAAACAGCCTTCACAGCCGGCGCTTCTGGGCTGGGTTCGAACCAACACGCGGTTTGTGCTGCTGTTCTCGCTGGCGGTCACTCTGCTGTGCGCCATCGCTTATGGAATAACGAACTGGGCACCCAGCTTCTTCGTGCGAAGCTACGGTCTCCAGATCGTCGACTTCGCCTTTGCGCTTGCGGTGATCCAGTTGATCGCCGGTGTCGCCGGTTATGTCGGCGGCGGCCATATCGCCGATCGGCTGACGCTGCGCGGCTTCGCGAACGCGCCTTATGTCTATCTCGCAGGCGTCTCGATCCTTCTGCTCGTCGCGGGGCTGGGGGCGTTCACGCTGCGCGCCGGACCGGCGGTTTCGCTAGCCTTCCTGGCTCTCTTCCATCTCGTGCTGCCCTATACAGGCATCGTAGCCGCTGAACTTCAGCTCGCTGCGCCCCGTCACTTGCGGGCGCAGGTGATCGCGCTCGTCACCGCGATCTATACGCTGTTCGGCATGGTGATCGGCCCGACGAGCATCGCGTGGCTGACCGAGCATGCTCTGGGCGATGCGGGGCAATTGGCAACGGCGCTGACGATCGCCACGGCTACCTTCTGTCCGCTCGCCCTCCTATCACTTCTCCTGTCGCGAAAGGCAGCATCGACTGCGATTGCGACGACCCGGGCGGTGGAAAACGGGCGCTGAGACGGCGTCAGCCCCGACCCAACAACGGCATGCCCGGCGCGGGGTTGAGCAGCTTGGCCTCCCAATCCACCCTGGCCACCGCTGCACGATGGCGTAATGCCCGAAGCGCGTCATCGTGCGACATCGCAAGCTCCAGCTCCGCCCACTGCGCCCAATCCGAGATCGCCCACAAGGCGATCGCTTCGCTGTCGTTCACCAACAGCGTCTTGTACGCGCCGCACAGCTTCAGTCCGAAGCGCCCGAACGCCGGGCACCAGTCCGTTCCGATCGTGCCGAGAAGATCGTCGATGCACCCCGGCGGGCCGCGGAACGTGTAATGCACATAGCCTGCGCCTGCCATCGCGCCGGTGGCCGCATCGGCCAGGGCCGGCGAAAAGGCCGTTGGCGCGAGCAGTCGATCGGCACCCTTCGTGTCGGTCACGCCCTGCGGCGCATGCGCCCAGAAGATGTCATAGTGATCGCGACTGGCCAGAGAGGGATCCGCGAGAAAGGCGTATTCGCCCTTCAACATCCCCGTGAAGCCGGACAGTCCATCGACCTCCCACATCACGATCGCCTCCGGCCACCTGTGCGTCGACCCGTTGACGGCCCACACCCCGAAAAGGCGCATCCCGTAAAGCTCGCGCGCCGGCTCGGCCCAGCTCAGGAAGTGGGTCAGAAAATCCTGCCGGTGACGAACGGTGATCTCGATCGTCTCGTGGATGTACAATCTCGTCTCAGCTGCGGTTCGCATGTCCAGTCCCATTCGCCATGCTGAGATTAGTGCCCAAGTCCGAATTGCATCTCCACTGGCCGTTGATCCGATATCGCTTTCCCATCGTCTGGGGCGTCACGGATCGCCGCATATGGCATCGATGGCAGCCACGGGAAAATCGACCTAACAAGGATCAAGTCGCGTCGGATTTCCGGAACGCGCCGTCCGTCAGGCCCGTTCTTTCCGGCGAGGGACATTGAAGTCCACGCAAGGAAAGGATCGCGACATGAGCGTCGAAGGCAAGATCAAGGAAGCGGCCGGCTTCGTGAAGGAAGAGGCCTACGAGCACGGCAAATCGCCCGAAAGCCAGCAGAAGGCGCAGGAAGGCCGCGATCTGCGCAATGAGGGCCGTGTCGAGGATGGAAAGGCGCCCAAGACCACGACACCCGGCACCGACGCCTGATCGCACAATCCGTCAGGACAAGGAACGCCGTCCTCCGGGGCGGCGTTCTTCATTGTGAGATAATCGAGGAGAGATCGCATGGCCGATGCACAGACGCTGAAGGAACATCTCTGGAAGAAATTGACCGATGGCCCCTTCATGATGGTGGGCCTGACAGGTTCGGGCCAGCATAGCGAACCGCTGACGGTGCAGCTCGACAAGGATCAGGTCGATCGGCTCTATTTCTTCATCGGCCGCGACAATCGGCTGGCGGCCGGTGGGGCCGCGATGGCGCAGTTCGTGTCCAAGGGGCATGATTTCTTCGCCTGCCTGTCGGGCACCGCGCAGATCGATCAGGATCGCGCGATGATCGACAAGCTGTGGTCGAAGGCCGCCGAAGCCTGGTTCCCGGGCGGCAAGAACGATCCGAACCTCGCGCTGCTGCGCTTCGACATTGCCGATGCCGAATTGTGGGAATCGGATGTGTCGCTGGGCGGCAAGCTGAAGATGCTGTTCGGCGGCACGATCAAGCCGAGCGAAGCGGGCAGCCATGCCAAGGTGGCATCGACCGCGGTCTGATGCTTGTGCGGGCGGCAAAGGCCGCCCGCATTTTCGTGGTCACGCCATGATCTCGCGGATTTTCTGCGCCAGAGCATCCATCGCGAAAGGCTTGGTCACTAGGGCCATATTGGGCGACAGCTGGCCATTCCCGATCACAGCATTTTCGGCATAGCCGGTGATGAAAAGGATCTTGAGCAGCGGATGCTGCGCGAGCATCGCGTCCGCCACCTGACGGCCGTTCATGCCACCCGGCAGGCCGACATCGGTGATCAGAAGATCGATGCCCGAATGGTTCTGGATCAGCCGCATCGCGCTGGGACCGTCGAACGCCTCCAGCACATCATAGCCAAGTTCTTCGGCCACCTCGACGACAAGCATCCGCACGGTCGGTTCGTCATCGACGACCAGCACGCAGCCATTGGCCGATGAACCTGCTTCTCCGATCGTCGCGAGCGGCTCGACGCCGTCCATCACGTCGTCCTCGCCTTCGTTTGCGAGGTGACGGGGCAGGTAGATGCACATCGTCGTGCCCATGCCTAGCTCGGTATAGATCCGAACCTGCCCGCCCGATTGCCGCGCAAAGCCGTAGATCATCGACAGGCCAAGGCCGGTCCCCTCGCCCATCGGCTTGGTGGTGAAGAACGGATCGAAGGCATGGCTGACCACATCGGCGCTCATGCCCGTGCCGGTATCGGTCACGCAGATCGAGACATATTGGCCGGGATCGAGATCGCGTTCGCGCGCCGCACGCTGATCGAGCCACTTGTTCGCGGTCTCGATCGTGATCCGCCCACCGTCGGGCATCGCGTCGCGCGCGTTGATGCACAGGTTGATGATCGCGTTTTCCAGCTGGTTGGGATCGACCAAGGTGGTCCACACGCCCGCCTTGCCGACGGTCTCCACCTCGACCTGCGGCCCCACCGTGCGGCGGATCAGTTCCTCGATCCCGAAGATCAGCTTGTTGACGTCGGTCGGCTTGGGATCGAGCGTCTGCCGGCGTGAGAAAGCGAGCAGGCGATGGGTAAGCGCCGCCGCGCGCCGCACCGCGCCGTGGGCCGCGACCGAATATTTCTCCAGTTCGGTCACGCGCCCCTGAGCGATACGCACCTGCATCATCTCCAGCGCGCCGGAGATGCCGGTCAGCAGATTGTTGAAGTCATGCGCCAGGCCGCCGGTGAGCTGGCCGACGGCCTCCATCTTCTGCGACTGGCGCAGCGCTTCTTCGGCGCGATCGCGTTCGGCGGCGGTTTCGACGACTTCCTCGGTCAACCGCCGCTCGATCGCCTTGCGATCGGAGACATCGAGCATCGCGCCGACCATGCGTTGCGGGGCGCCCGCCTCGTCACGCAGCACATAGCCGCGGTCGAAGACATCGGCGTAGCTGCCGTCCGCTCGGGCGAAGCGATATTCGTCGCTCCAGTCGGTGCCGTCACCATCGATCACATGATGGATGCTGTCATGGACGCGGACCCGATCGTCTGGGTGGATATGTTCGAGCCACCATTCGCCGGTCGGCTCGACCTGCGCGAGCCTGTGGCCATAGGCATGTTCGAGCGCGATGTTCCAGGTGACGTGATTGGTGCGGAAATCCCAATCCCACACCGCGTCGTTGGTTGCCCGGCCTGCCAGCCGAAGCCGTTGCTCGACTTCGCGCAGAGCCGCCTGGGCCGTGCGATCCGCCGTCACGTCCTGCACCGTGCCGATCAGGCGGATGGGCAGATCGTCGTCGAACATCGCGATGCCCTGGGCATGGATATGCCGTTCGATCCCGTCCTCGATCCCGATCGTGCGATATTCGGTGTCGAACAGGCGATTGCCGTTCGGATCGAGCGAAGCGCGGACCGCCGCATCGGCCCCGCCCCGATCGTCGGGATGAAGCCCCGCGAGGAAGGCGGTCTCATAGGTGATCGCGGCATCGGGGTTCAGCCCGAACAGCTCCTTGCACCGCACGTCCCATTCGAGCCGCCCGGTCTGCGGCCAATAGTCGAACTGGCCCATGCGCGCCGCGCGGGTCGCGAGTTCGAGCTTTTCCTGGCTGGTCGCAAGCGCATCGCGCGAGGCACGCGCGGCGGTCACATCGGTGGCGGTGCCGAACCATTCGACGATCTCGCCTGCCGCATCGAGGATCGGGACAGCGCGTGAGAGTGTCCAGCCGATCGTTCCATCGGCCTGGCGCACGCGATGCTCGAGGACGAAGGGTTTCTTGGTGCGGACAGCCTCGTCGATCGCCTCGAGGATGCCCGGCCTGTCCTCGACCGGCAGGTAGGTTTCGAGCCAGCGGACCGAGGGCGCCTCGGTATCGGCGAGGAAGCCGCGGCCGTCGAGCTGGCGCATCTCCTGCCAGTCGGCGCTCATCTGATAGATCACGTCGGTGGTCGAGCGAACCAAAGCGCTGAAGCGCGTTTCGCTCTCGATGAGCTTGGCCGCCTCCTCGGCGATCCGGCGCGCGTCGGTAAACTTGCGCGTGGTATCGACCGCGACGTCGAGGACGCCGACGATGTTGCCATCATCATCGCGCAATGGGCTGTAGGAGAAGCTCCACCACGTCTCTTCGGCATAGCCGTTGCGGGTCATGGTGAGCGGCATGTCCTCGACCGCGACGGTCTCACCGGACAGCGCCCTGTCCATCAGCGGGCCGAGATCGTCCGAGATTTCGGGCCAGACCTCGCGCATCGGCCTGCCCAGAGCATGGCCGTGGCGCGCGCCCAGAAAGGGCGCGTAGGAATCGTTGTACAGAAAGGTCTGCTCCGGCCCCCAGGCGACGAACATCGCAAAGCGCGACGGGAGCATGAGATCGACGGTCGTGCGCAGCGAGACTGGCCAGCTTTCGCGCGCACCCAAAGGGGTGGCACGCCAATCGAAGGCGCGCACGGCGTCGGCCATGTTCCGGTCGGCCGGCGGCGGCGAAAAGATCGAGCTCATGAAAACCGAATAGTCACGCGTGGCCCCCGAGTCATGCCGATCCCGCAATTGTTTGCGACGGCATCCAACCTTTACGCGGTGCCGGAGTTCCGAAAACCTATCCGATGTCTCGGTCCGGGCCTCACTCCGCCGCCTGGCGATAGGCCATGTCGTGCTGCGTCAGTTCCTCCGCCGCGAAATCATCGACCGCGACGATGGCGGCAACGGCGTCTTCCGCCGCACCCAGCTGCTCCGCTTCGGCGTCGGTTACGAGACCCTTGGCTTGTGCGCTTCGCCAATCCTTGTGGCCGGCCTTGCGCAGTCGGTCGCGGATCGGCTGGGCCGCATCGACCAGCCTGAAGGCCCGGCCGAGTTGTCCGACCGGCTCGCTCTCGGTCCCGAAATACAATCCCGACGTCAGCCGATCGCGCGTAGCCGATGGTGCCAGCAGCAGATCGGCGACCTGTCGGACAAGCCGGTCGCTCGGCCCGCGCCGGCGACGGCCGAAGGGCATGATAAAGACCCGCAGCGCGACGCGGATAGGCGGATAAGGCAGGTTCGCCAAAATCTCGTCGAATCTCTGCTCGATCGTCGCGAAGCTGGTCGCCATCGCATAGTCGAGCAGCGGCCAGTCCGCCTTCTGCTGGCCCTCGTCATGCCAGCGCTTGAGCGCGGCGGATGCGAGATAGATTTCGGACAATATGTCGCCCAGCCGGGCCGACAGCAGCTCGCGCCGCTTGAGTTCGCCGCCCAGCGTCAGGAAGGCGATGTCCGATGTCAGCGCGAAGGCGGCCGAGTAGCGCGACAGCTGACGGTAGAAGCGCCGCGCCTTGCCGGCCTTGGCGGGCGCGGGGGCGAACAACCCGCCGGTCCAGCTGCGGACGGTGGCGCGCAGCGCGGTGCGGATGAAATGGCCGACATGCCGCCAAAGCTTGTCGTCGAAACGGACGAGCCCCTGCGCCGGATCGCTGTCGCCCACCGCGCGGATCTCGTCGAGCAGATAGGGATGCGCGCGGATCGCGCCCTGCCCGAACACCATCAGGCTGCGGGTCAGGATGTTCGCGCCCTCGACGGTGATACCCACGGGCACCGCGCGATATTGCCCGGCGAGATAATTGCCCGGCCCCTCCATGATCGCCTTGCCGCCATGAACGTCCATCGCGTCGTTGACGACCTGGCGCATCCGTTCGGTCGCATGCAGCTTCATGATCGACGCGATCACCGCCGGGTGGCGCCCCTGATCGAGCCCCGCGCAGGTCAGCCGCCGCGCACCATCGAGCACATAGGCGTTGCCCGCAATCCGCGCGAGCCGCTCCTGTATCCCTTCGAACTTGCCGATCGGCAGGCCGAATTGCGCGCGGACACGAGCATAGGCGCCGGTGGTGTGCGCTGCAAAAGCCGCCGCCGCCGCCGACAGGGAGGGCAACGAAACGCCGCGTCCGGCTGCGAGCGCGCTCATCAGCATTTTCCAGCCCTGGCCCACGCGCTCGGCGCCGCCGATGACGAGATCGAGCGGCACGAACACGTCCTCGCCGCTGATCGGTCCGTTCTGGAACGGCTGCATCGAGGGCAGGTGGCGGCGGCCGCGTGTGACGCCGGGCAGGTCAGTGGGCACCAGCGCGACCGTGATGCCGATCTCCTCCTGCTCACCCAGAAGATGGTCGGGATCACGCAGCTTGAAGGCGAGGCCCAGCACGGTCGCGATCGGGGAGAGCGTGATATAGCGCTTCGCGAAGTTCAGGCGGATGCCGATGACTTCGCGACCCTGCCAGTTACCCCGGCAGACCACGCCGATATCGGTCATCGCCGCGGCATCCGATCCGGCTTCGGCGCTGGTCAGGCCGAAACAGGGTATCTCGCGCCCGTCGGCAAGGCGCGGCAGCCAATGATCCCGCTGCGCATCGGTGCCGAAGGCGACCAGCAACTCGCCGGGGCCGAGCGAATTGGGCACCATCGCGGTCACCGCCGCCGTCACCGATCGCGACGAAATCTTCCGCACCACCTCGCTATGCGCAAAGGCCGAGAAGCCCAGACCGCCATATTGCTTCGGGATGATCATCCCGAAGAAGCGTTCCTTCTTCAGATAGTCCCAGGCTTCGGGCGGAAGATCGCGATCCTCCCACATCACCCGCCAGTCATCGATCATCGCGCAGAAGCGCTCGACCGGGCCATCGAGGAAGGCCTGCTCCTCGGCGCTCAGTTCGGCCTTGGGAACATCGAGCAGCTCGGACCAGTCCGGATTTCCGGTGAAGATCGTTGCGTCGAGCCACGCGTCCCCGGCATCGATCGCTTCGCTTTCGGTCGGCGACAATTGCGGCATGGCGCCGCCGACCAGCGAGAAGATTGGGCGGGACACGAGTTCGCGGCGGATGGCGGTGATGGGCATGATCAATTCCTTCGACCTGCCAACGAAGCACGCGCCGATCGGCTCCGCATCACGGCACCGGATCGCTCCGAACATCCAGCACGCCCGCACCATCCGGCGCGGGAAAGGTGCGGGTGGCGGAAATTTTATGTCTCGCAGGAACATTGAAGCGGTTCAGCCTTTGTCGCGCTGAGAAGGCGTTCGCGACCGGCAAAGGCCGGGGTGTGCGCGGCAAGGGGGATTGGTTTGCGGTTCAGTTCGCTGCGGTTGATGTGCAGCGCCGGCATGGGTCTGGCGTCGATTGCCAATGCCCAATCCAACGATGCTTTGCTGAGCGACCCCGCCTTCGACGCGAGCCTGCCTCCGTTGTCGGCGACTGCTGCTCCCCCTGTTGAAGCCACGCCCGATGCGGCCCCCGCCGCCGATCCCGAACTGACCGCGCCGCTTCCGTCGATGGCGACCTTCGATACCAATCCGCCGCCGGCGACCGACACGGCCGACGAGAAGGCGCCCGAGGTTCGCTACAAACTGGTCATCGAGGGGCTGAAGGCGATCGGGCTCGAAAGCGAGTTTCGCGATCTTTCCGCCTTGCTGAGCGATGGACGCGACGCCGCCAATGCCGCGCAGGTCTCCGCCCGCGCCGACGAAGATGTCCAGCTTGCCGAGCGGCTGATGCGCAGCGAGGGCTATTATGACGCCATCGCCAGCACGACGATCGACACGCTGCCCAATGCGACCAACAGCCTGACGGTGCAGCTGAAGGCGACGCCGGGGCCGCGCTACAGCCTGGGCGATATCCGCATCACCGGCGCAGAGCCCGAGCCGACGGGCATCGCGCGCGAGGCATTGGCGATCAAGACGGGCGATCCGATCGTCGCCGCCGATATCCAGAGCGGCGAGGCAAAGATCGCGCTGCGCCTGCCCGAAGCCGGCTACCCCTTCGTCAAGGTCGGGCAGCGCGACATATTGCTCGACGAGCGCAACCATCGCGGCGATTACAGCCTGCCCGTCGATGCCGGGCCGAAATCGAGTTTCGGATCGATCCGCACCGATGGCGATCCGGTTTTCACGCCCGACCATCTGACCGTGATCAGCCGCTTCGATCGCGGCGAACTGTATGACAGCCGCCAGATCGACGATCTACGTCAGGCGCTGATCGCGACGAGCCTGCTCGGCACCAGCGCGATCGAGCCGGTGCGGACCGGCCAGAAGGCCGCCGACGGCACCGAGATTGTCGACGTGCTGGTGACGCAGACCAAAGGCCCCGCACGGCAACTTGCGGCCAGCGCGGGCTACGGCACCGGCGAGGGCATCAAGCTCACAGGTTCGTGGACCCATCGCAACATGTTCCCGCCCGAAGGCGCGCTGACGGTCGAGGCGGTGGCGGGCACGCTGCAGCAGAGCCTGGGCACCACCTTCCGCCGATCGAATGCCGGGCAGCGCGATCGGGTCTTCGCGCTCGGCGCCTCGGTCGCGCGGCAGGATTTCGATGCGTATAATGCGCAGACGCTCACTTTGTCGGGCAGCCTGTCGCGGCAGAGCACCCCGATCTTCCAGAAACGCTGGACGTGGAGCGTGGGCGGCGAATTGATCGCCACGCGCGAAACCCCGTTCGAGGCCGCCACGCTCGATCGCGATCGCAACACCTATTTCATCGCCGCGATCCCGCTGCAGATCGGCTATGATCGATCGAACAGCCAGCTCGATCCGACCAAGGGCTTCCGCCTGTCCGCGCGGGTCAGCCCGGAGGCGCAGAAGCGCAGCGGCGGCGGCTTCGATTTCTATGGCCGGATGCTCGCCGAAGGCAGCGCTTATTATCCGATCAGCGATGCGATCACGCTGGCCGGCCGTGCGCGTGTCGGATCGATCCTGGGCGCGGCGCGCGACGATATCGCGCCGTCGCGGCGGCTCTATTCGGGCGGCGGCGGATCGGTGCGCGGCTTCGGCTATCAGCAGCTTGGCCCCAAGGATATCGATGACAAGCCGATCGGCGGCCGATCGCTGACCGAGTTTGCGCTCGAGGCGCGCTACCGCTTCGGCGATTATGGCATCGTGCCCTTCTTCGATGCGGGCCGGGTCGGCGAATCCTCGACCCCGTCGATCAAGAATATGCGCTACGGTGCGGGTATCGGCGTGCGCTACTACACCAATTTCGGGCCGTTCCGGATCGACGTCGCGACACCGATCAACCGGCAGCCGGGCGAATCCAAGCTCGCGCTCTACATTTCGATCGGGCAGGCCTTCTGATGGCCGAGACCGAAACCACCGCACCCGCCCGCCCACGCTGGATGGCCGTCGCCAAATGGGCGGGGATCGCCGTCGCCAGTCTGCTGCTGCTCCTTCTTCTCGTGGTGCTGGGCCTGAACACCGCGCCCGGCCGGCGCTTTCTGGTCGATCGGGTTGCGGGCTTCGAAACCGAGTCCGGCATGCGGGTCGGCATCGGCCGGATCGACGGATCGCTCTATGGCCGGATGATCCTGCGCAGCGTCGAACTGCGCGATACGCAGGGTGCCTTCGCCCGCGCTGGGGAGATTACCGTCAACTGGCGGCCCTTCGCCTATCTGGGCAGCAGCAAGGTGGACGTGCGCGAACTGCTGTCGCCCGAAATCCGCCTGCTGCGCATGCCCGCGCTCAAGCCCGTTGCGCCCGATCCCGATGCGCCGATCCTGCCCGACATCGACGTCGCGATCGGCAAGGTCGCGATCGATCGGATCGTGATCGAGCCGCCCGTCACCGGAAAACTGCATGTCGCGCGCCTCGCGGGATCGGCCGATATCGCCAGCGGCCGCGCGCGCATGACGCTCGACGCGCGCACGCTGAAGGCGGCGGGTGCGGCCGGGGGCGATGTGCTGACGCTGCGCCTCGATGCGATGCCCGCTGCCAACCGACTGCTGATCGACGCCGCGCTCGTCGCGCCGAAGGGCGGGCTGGTCGACAGCTATGCCGCGCTCGGCAAGCCGCTGTCGATCAAGCTGGCGGGACAGGGCGACTGGGCCGCCTGGAACGGCACGCTCACCGGCCGCGCGGGTGACGCGCCGCTGGCCGACATCCGGCTTACCGCGCGCGACGGCCGCTTCACGCTCAAGGGCGATGCGGTGCCGGGCACGCTCTATGCCGGCCCCGCCGAGCGGCTGACCGCGCCCAAGCTCGCGCTCGATATCGCCGCGACGCTCGGCGAGCGCCGCGCCGATCTCCGCTTCGCCGCGCGTTCCGATGCGCTTGCGGTCGACGGATCGGGGCTTGTCGATCTTGGCCAGAATCGCTTCGGCAATCTGAAGATCGCCGCCAAGCTGCTGACCCCCGGCGCGATCGCCGAGAATGTGCGCGGCCGCGACGTCGCGTTCAGCGCCACGATCGACGGCCCCTTTGCGACGCCCACGATCGCTTATGATCTGTCGGCGACTTCGATCGGCTTCGGCACGATGGCGGTCGAAGGGTTGCGCGCACAAGGGCGGGCGACGATCGATGCCAAGCGCATCCTGATCCCGGTCAGCGCCACCGCGCGCCGCGTGAGCGGGCTCAACGCCGCCGCCGGGGGATTGCTCACCGGCCTCAAGATCGACGGCGATCTCGCTTGGTCCGACGGGCGATTGATGTCGGACAATCTGCGCCTGCGATCGTCGCAGATCGACGCGACCGCTTTGATCCTCGTCGATCCGGCCAAGGGGCGCTACACCGGCGCGATCAAGGGGCGCGTCAACGATTATCGGATCGACGGCCTTGGCCGGATCAGCCTGACCACCGACGCGAAACTGGTGCCCGGCCCCAAGGGTGGCTTCGGCATTCAGGGCGTCGTTCGTGTCCTGACGCGCAGCCTCGATAACGCCACCTTGCGCGACACGCTGGGCGGCAATGCGGTGACGACGGCGCGCTTCGGCTTCGATGAGAATGGCACCGCCTCGCTCACCGGCCTGCGCCTCACCGCGCCCGCCTTCACGATCACGGGGGGCAGCGGCAGCTACAATATCGATACGGGCCGCATCGCGCTCAACGCCCGTGCGATGTCGAAGCTGTACGGCCCCATCGCGGTCACGGCGTCGGGCACGCTCGAACGTCCGCTCGTCCGCTTGCGCGCCGCGCGGCCCGGCTTCGGGGTCGACCTGCGCGATGTCGAGGCCGAGTTGCGCGGCGTGCCCACCGGTTATGCGGTGCGCGCGAAGGGCGTTTCCGCCTATGGTCCGCTCGATGCCGATCTGCTCGTCCGCTATGGCCGCGGGCCGATGGGTCTCGACATCCGCAAGGCGACCTTCGCCGGGATCGACCTGTCGGGCAGCCTCACCCAGACGCGCCAGGGGCCGTTTGCCGGCACACTGACCGTCGCGGGTTCGGGCCTCAACGGCAGCGCGGTGCTCGCCGCCGCCGGTGCCGACCAGCGCGTCGATCTCGACGTGAAGGCCGCCGCGGCGCGCATTCCCGGCCCGGTCCCGATCGTGATCGGCGCGGGGACGATCACGGCGCGCGCCGTCCTTGCTTCATCCGGCCCCTCGATCAACGGCCGCTTCACGCTGCAGGACGTGCGGCAGGGCGAGAATATGATCAACCGCGCGCAGGGTCGCATCGCCTATGACAAGGGGCGCGGCACCGTGGCCCTGATCGCCGACGGGCGCAGCGGCGTGCCGTTCGATGTGCAGATGCAGGCGTCGCTCGCACCCGATCGCGTCGTCGCCAATGCCAAGGGCCGCGCCAACGGCATCGCTTTCTCGCTCGCCGCGCCCGCCGTCGCGACCAAGGCGGGGGCCGACTGGACGCTCCAGCCCGCGACGTTGGTGGTCCCGCAGGGCAAGGTCGAACTCAGCGGCACTTATGGCCGCGCGACGGCGCTCAAGGCGCGGCTCGCCAATATGGATGTATCGATCGTGCAGGCGTTCATGCCCGGCCTCGGGCTGGGCGGCCGCGCGACGGGCACGATCGACTATAGCCAGCCCGCCGGGGCGACCGTGCCCGCAGTCCGCGCACGGCTCGATATCGCGCGCTTCACGCGGACGGCGGCCTATGTCGTCTCGGCCCCGGTCGATATCGCCTTGCTCGGCACGCTGGGCGAAGGCGGTGGCGAGATGCGCGCGCTGATCCGCCGTGGCGGCGGGATCGTGGGTCGGATGCAGGCGCGGCTCGTGCCGCTGGCTGAGGGCGCGACCTTGTCCGAACGGCTGTTCGCCGCGCCGCTTTCCGGCGGGATCCGCTATAACGGCCCGGCCGAAGTGCTGTGGACGCTGACGGGCATCGGCGGTCAGACGGTCAGCGGGCCGGTCGCCGTCGGCGCCGATTTCGGCGGGCGACTCGATCGCCCGACCCTGACCGGCGTGGTGCGCGCCAATGCGCTGCGGTACCAGAACGACACCTACGGCACCGTCATCAGCGATCTGGCGATCGACGGCCGCTTCACCCAATCGTCGCTGATCCTGACGAAACTGACGGGCAAGGCGGGGGCCGGCAGTTTGAGCGCCAGCGGCACGATCGGCCTCGACGCGGCAAGCGGCTTCCCGAGCGACCTCAAGGCCGAACTGCGCCGCGCCCAGCTTGCGCGCAGCGATGCGTTGGGCGCCACCGTCTCGGGCACGATCGCGATCACCAACAGCAAGGCGGCCGGTGCGCTGATCAAGGGCGATCTGACGATCCCCGAGGCGCGTTACCAGATCATCCGGCAGGGCGCGGCGGAGGTGCCCGAACTCACCGGCATCCGCCGCCGCACCGATCAGCCGGTAAAACCCGGCGCAGCGCAGGACGGCGGCGTGCCCAGCGACTGGAAGCTCGACATCCGCATCCGCGCCGACAACAAATTGTTCGTCAGCGGCATGGGTCTGGAAGCCGAATGGGCGACCGACCTGCGCGTCGGCGGCACCGCCACCGATCCGCGCGTCACCGGCACGCTGCAGGTCGTGCGCGGCACCTACAGCTTCGCCGGGCGTCGCTTCGATCTGGACGAGGATGGCGAGGTTCGCTTCCAGGGCGGGCCGATTACCGATCCCCAGCTCGATCTGTCGGCCGACACCACGGTCGAGGGCGTGACCGCGACGATCAACATCGGCGGCCGCGCGATGAACCCGCAGGTGACGTTCACTTCCACGCCCAACCTGCCGCAGGACGAAGTGCTGTCGCGCCTGCTGTTCGGGAGTTCGGTGACGTCGCTGTCGCCCACGCAGGCGATCCAACTCGCCGCCGCGCTCAACTCGCTGCGCGGATCGGGCGGCGGCCTCAACCCGCTCGGCAAACTGCGCTCCGCCTCGGGCATCGATCGGCTGCGCGTGCTGGGCGCGGACAAGACCGCCGGCCGCGGTACCGCACTCGCCGCCGGGCAGTACATCTCCAACGACATCTATGTCGAAATCATCACCGACGCCCGCGGCTTCACCGCCACCCAGCTCGAAATCGCCCTGTCCAAGGCGCTGAGCATCCTCAGCCAGACCGGATCGTTCGGCGGATCGAATGTGGGGCTACGCTATTCGAAGGATTATTAGTCGGGAGGCAGAGAGACCATTGTTAACGTCGTTGAAGCGGTGCGGGGCGCTTGCCTTTCGTTCGGCTGGTGAGATGAAAATGTCGGCACCTGTCGCATCGGTAAGGCATCAGCACGATCTCGGTCGCTTGAGCAACGGCGATGGCATCAGCCTCCGACCGGAAACGCCGTTTCCGTAAGCAGATGCTGAGCCTCGTACGCATCGGCGGATCGCTCGCTTAACGCTCATGCAGCCTTGCCAGCGCAATGCCTGCGAGGTTCTGCGTCCGTTTCACATATCGGATCCGCACACGCCCGGCGGGCCGTGGAAGCGCGCGAAAGGCCTGCATGTGATGCAGGTAGGCAGGAGGGCAGCGGACAGATCCATTGGCCTGCGCGATCACCGCGGCGGCATCGCCCAGCAGCACGGGGTCTGTCAGATCATGCTGATGGGCAAGGCGCATCGCTTCAATCAGCGCGAGCCATTCCGCATCCATGCCGGTTCCCGGCCCAAGATTCCGCTTGATGGTTGCGCGCCCGGCAATGACGACCGCCAGTTCCATACCCACCGGATCAGAGCGGCATCCGCCATCGAAAAACACCTTCACCTGTCAACTAACACCGTGGCCCATCGCCTCGCCCATGCGGACCGACCGTTCGGGCGCCCAGCTTTCCTCAAAGCCGATCACGTCCCGTTCGAAAAGCAGCACGACTGTCGAACCGAGCAAAAACCGGCCCATCTCCGCACCTTTGGCGAGGGAAATATCCTGATCGCCATAGTCCCATCGGGCGAGCTTGCCGGTACGCTTGGCGTTCACCACTCCGTGCCATACGACGGAGATACTGCCCACGATCGTGGCGCCCACAAGGACCATCGCAAACAATCCGTGTGTCGGAGAATCGAAGATGCACACCACCCGCTCGTTGCGCGCGAAGAGATTGGGCACGCCGCGCGCCGTCGTCGGGTTCACCGAGAAGAGGCCACCGGGGACGTAGGTCATGCTCACCAGCCTGCCGTCGCAGGGCATGTGCAGGCGATGATAGTCTTTGGGGGACAGATACAGATTGGCAAAGCTGCCGTGCTGAAACCTGGCCGCAAGATCGACGTCGCCACCAATCAGATCGGTGGTGGTGAAATGATGCCCCTTAGCTTGAATGATGCGGTCATCATCGATCTCGCCCAGCTGGCTGATGGCGCCATCGACCGGACAGATGAAATCCGCGCCTGCGATCGGGCGAGCGTCCGGGCGGAGCGGACGGGTGAAGAAGTCGTTAAAACTGGGATAACTGCCTATGTCCGGATTTGCGGCCTCGGTCATGTCGACGCCATATTTGCGAACGAACAAACGGATCAGCGTCGGGGTCACCGATGCCCACCGCGCGCTCGCGACACGACCGGCAGCGACGGTCAGCGCCTGTTTGGGCAGAATGTGCTGCAGCAGAATCTTCAGCTTGTCGGGCATCGAGGGCTCAGAAACAGTGGAACGCATCGCATCGCTAGCCGCTAAGCCGCGTGATTCAAAGTCGCTCGCGCTTGGTCGATGCCATCGTCCCCCGCCCCGCAGTTCTAAGCCCGGATAGCGACGACCTTGAAGCCTATCGATTACGCCCTCTCTCCTTGGCTTCGGCCTCCCAGACGGTGTCGCCTTTCTGCCAGTTGACCGGGCATCCGGTGCAGCCGCCCATGAAGGCGTCCTGAAAGATCGCGAAGCGCAGGCGGCTGTTCTGCATCGTCGCGCCCGACAGGTTCACCTCGTAGAATTTGGCTTCCTGAAGATCGGCGTTGATCAGGCGGACGCGCTGGAAGCTCGATCCCTTAAGGAAGGCTTTTTCGAGCGTCGCGGCGGTCAGATCGGCGTCGTCGAAGATGGCGTGGCCGGCGCGGATGAAGGTCAGGTCGGTGCCGCGCAGGCTTGCACGGCGCAGGTCGGTGCCGTTCATGAAGGCGGTTTCCATCCGCGCGCCGTCCAGATCCGCGCCCGAGAGGTTGGCGCCTGAAAGATTTGCGTGGCGCAGGTCGGCGCGGGGCAGTCGCGCGCCGGCGAGATTGGCGCCGGTGAGATCGGCATTCTTGAGATCGGCGAAGCTGAGGTCGGCATTGGGGCATTCGGCCTTCGGGCCGATCGTGCAGGTGCCCACGACCCAGGGCGACGGTCGTTCCTCAACATTGACGTTAACGATCATCTGTTGCGCGCCGGCAGGAGCGGCCATCGCCATGATCGCAGCGCCCAGCAGGGTGAGTTGGCGCATGGTGCTTGTCCTTGAAAAGCGGGATGCATGAGCGGAAAGGGCCATCCGACGCGACAGGATCGCGCCCGGACGGCCCCCGCCCCGCTCAGCTATCCGGCAGTTCGAACACCCAGAAGGAGCCGCCCTGGCTGACCGTCTTGGTCAGATCGGCCATGTCGCCGCCCCACAGAGGCACCGCGCCGCCATAGCCGGAGGCAAGGCCGATATATTGCTTGCCGTCCATCTCCCACGTGATCGGCACCGAGACGACGCCCGATCCGGTCTGGAATTTGTAGAGTTCCTCGCCGGTCTTCGCGTCGAACACCTTCATGTATCCGTCGCTGGTGCCCTGAACGACGATATTGCCCTTGGTCGTCAGGTTGCCGCCCCACAGCGGCAGATGCTCCTTGGCTTCCCACGCAATCTTGCCGGTGACCGGATCGAGCGCGCGCAGCACGCCGACATGGTCGGGGTGGGTGCGCTTGATGCGGAAGCCCTGGCCCAGATAGGCTGCGCCTTTCGCGTAGGTGACATTCTCGGTCCAGTAATCTTCCTTCCAGTCGTTCGACGGAATGTAGAAGAGGTTGGTGTCCGGATTGTAGGACATCGGCATCCAGTTCGTGCCGCCCAGGAAGTTCGGCGTCACCTGAATCACCTTGCCCTTTTCCTGGCCGGGTTCGGGATTCGGCGGACGCTGACCGGGGTTCTCGTTCGGGCGGCCCTTCTTGACGTCCCAGCTGCTGGCCCAGCTGATATCGGGCACGAACGGATAGATGGCGAGCGCACCGCCGACCTGCTTGGAAATGCGGCCGTCACGCTTCGTCATCGTGTCGAGATCGGTCAGGAAGAAATAGCCGTTGCGATCGGCGTGGGCGCCCGCGCGGATCGTCTTGCCGTCCTTCTTCAGATCGAACAGCACGATCGGATTGTTGCCCGAGAAATCCCACGCATCGTTGGGCGTGTGCTGGAAGAAGCCGACCGGTTCACCCGTCGACGGCTCGATGTATATCTGGCCCGACGTATAGAGGCTGTCGCCCGGCGAACGCTTGTTGGTGTTCCACGGCGCGGGGTTGCCGGTGCCGATAACGATCGTGTTGGTCTTCACGTCATAGGTGGCCGATTGCCACGGTGCGCCGCCGCCGTGATGCCACGCCTCGACCTTCTTGCCGTCCTTGTCGTTCGGCCAAGACGGTGCCTTGGGGTTGCCGGTGTAGGAGGATGGCTTGCCGGCAAGGCGGCCCTGATGCCCCTCGACCATCGGGCGCATCCACAGCTCCTCGCCCGTGTCGGGATCGCGGGCGTAGAGTTCGCCGACCGCGCCGAATTCGTCGCCCGACGAACCGTGGATCAGCATGACTTTGCCGGTCTTGGCATCCTTCACGATCGTGGGAGCGCCCGTCATCGTGTAGCCGGCGGTGTGATCCTGGAACTTCTTCTTCCAGATCAGCTTGCCGGTCTTGCGGTCGAGCGCGATCATGCCGGCGTCGAGCGTGCCCATGAAGATCTTGTCGCCATAGATGGCGGCGCCGCGATTGACGACGTCGCAACACGGGCGAATGTCGTCGGGCAGGCGATAGCTGTAGGACCACAGCTTTTTGCCGGTGCGCGCATCGAGCGCGAAGATGCGGCTGTAGGATGCAGTGATGTAGATGACGCCGTCATAGATCAGCGCCTGCCCCTCCTGCCCGCGCTGGCGCTCGTCGCCGAATGAGAAGGTCCATTTGGGTTTGAGCGTCTTGGCGTTGGACGCGTTGATCTTATCGAGCTGGCTGTAACGCTGCGCGCGGACTCCCGCGCCGTACATCAGCACATTGTCGGTGCTGGTCTCGTCGTTGAGGATGTCGTCCCAGCTGACGCCCGGCTTGGTGTAATCGTGCGGTTGTGCTGGCATCTGCGCGGCGATCGGCGCGCCGCAAAGGGCGGCGGTGGCCAGCAGGGTCCGATAGAAAGTGCGTCCTGTCATTTGCTCTACCCCTCCTGTCCCGCATCGGGCGGGTTCGGATGGTTTTGTCGGCGCGGCCAACCGGCGGGACAATTGCACCAAAGGACAATGGCCGCCGGCCCCGGCGCCCCGCACACCATCGGCGATGAGGAAGGCGGCATCCCGATCGGCGTTGATGATAGCGCTCGCTGCTGCGCTGCCCGGTGCGGCGCACGCGCAGAGCGATCTGCGTGCGGCGATGGCGAAGTGCCGTCCAATCGCCGATCTGCCGTCTCGCGCAGCCTGTTATGACCGCATCGCCCTTGAGGATGGCGGCCCGCGTTGGACGGGGCGGCTGTCCTTCACCACGGAGGCCTTCACCGTCGACAGGCCAACCCTGATCCGCTTCGACAGCGAAGGCGTGATTTTCGTGATGTATCTGAAGGATGCGGCCGGTGAGGTCGTCCAGAACATCCACCATGCGGGCGCCGGCGAGGGACGCTACCTGATCGGCCAGCCCGGAACCTATACGCTGCAGATCAACGGTGCCGAGGGCTGGCGCATCTGGCTCGAGCCGCAATCCTGACCCGATGGCCGATCATCGGCCGCGATAGGGTTCGACCCTCTTGGTAGCCTGGCCGGCGTCCCGCCAGCCATCCAGCCCGTCGGCAAACCAGCGCACATCGCCGAAACCCGCCTGTTTCAGCCGGCGGGCGGCGTTCCAGCTCATCCAGCAATCGGCGAGGCAGAAGACGATGAGGGTTTTGTCCCGCCGCCGGCCGCCAAGCCGATCGACACCTCCGACGAACCACCGCTCGATATCGGGTGCGAGTGCGCCGCGCCCGGCCTCGGGAAACCAGTACGCGCCGCGAATGGTATGGTGGGGCATTGCAAGCCGCCAGCGGCCCGATTGCGGATCGCGGATGCCACCTTCCGCCGGGGTCACATCGATCAGGATGGCATGGTCTCGAACCAGCGCGACGACCTGCGCGGCGGTGATCCGATCCACCCCGGCCGGGGCGTCCGCCACGACGCCGCGATACTGCGCAATCCGATAGCCGGTAACCGGATCGAAATTCGGATCGACCGCCGGCTGGCCGATCGCCATCGCCAACGCCGCCGCCATCGCGAATATCGCCATCTGCCACCCGCATCATTGGTCCAAGGTGTCATGGTAGCGCCCTGCCCCTCCCGATACGCTTGGCCTTTGGGAGGAGAGGATGCGGAGCCTAGCCCTGATCGCCGCCGCGCTGATCGCAGCGCCGGCATCGGCCGCCGACCCGTTGGGATCGCCCAATTGGGACGGTATGGAACGCCTGCTGGACGGCGGGCCGGTGCGCTTCGATCCACGCGTCCGCGTGATCGTGCCGATGATCGCCGAGAATCAGCGCAGCTTCCCGGTCGTGGTCGACGCGCGCGGCATCGCCGGCGTGCGGCGCATACTGATCCTTGCGGATCTCAATCCGATACCACTTGCCGTCGACTATCGGCCGCTCAAAGCCGCCGCCTATCTATCGACCAACATCAAACTCGATCAGCGCACGCCGGTGCGCGGTGCCGTGCAACTGGCGGACGGGAGCTGGCTGGTCGGCGGGGTGTGGGTGGATGCGGCCGGCGGCGGCTGTTCGATGCCATCGCTCAGTCGCGGGCGCGGCGATTGGGCGCAACATCTTGGCGAGGTGCGCGGCGGCGCCTGGTCGGTCGGCGAGGAGGCGCGACTGCGGCTTGCCTTCCGTCATCCGATGGACACCGGCTTCGTCGCCAATATCCCGACCTACAATCTGGAAAGTGTCGAGGTGAAAGCGGCGGACGGCTCCTTGCTCGCATCGTTCGAGGTGCAGGCATCGGTCGCCGAAGACCCCCAGTTCGGGCTGATCGTGCAAGCGGCAGCAGGCGAGGCGCTGACCATCGCCGGGCGAGACACCAACGGCGTCGACTATGATGCGCGGTTGACGGTGGCCGGCGCGAGCGGTGCAGCGCGATGATTGGACGGCGCAGCTTCATCGCCGGTCTGGGCCTGATCGCATGCATCGCACGGGCGCAAGATTTCGACTATAAGATCGAACCGGTGTCGATCGGTGACGGCATCTGGATCGTGCGGGGCGCCGATGCGCCGATCGACCGCAACAACGGCGGAGCCATCGCCAACCTGACGATCATCGCGACCCCAGTGGGAGCCGTACTGATCGATTGCGGTCCGTCGCTGCGGTACGGGGCCCTGCGGAAGATGATCGAGGCGCTGACGGGCAAAGCCGTGGTGCGGATCTACATCACTCACGTCCACCCCGATCATCTCTATGGCGACGGCGCTTTCGACATCGATATGATCGCCGCGACGCAGGCGCAGATCGAAGATTTCACCGCCGAGGCCAAACGCTTCAACGATGGCATGTACCGGCTGCTGGGGGATTGGATGCGCGGCACCGAGGCGGTCATCCCGCGCCATGTGCTGACGGGTGAAGTGGAGGATTTCGGCGGACGGCGGATCCGCCTGCTGCCGCTTGCCGGCCACAGCGCGGCGGATCTTGCTTTGCTCGACGAAGCAAGCGGAACCCTGATCGCCGGCGACCTTGTCTTTCACAATCGCGCACCGAGCACGCCGAACGCCGATCTTGCCAAGTGGAGGGCATCGCTCGACACGCTCAAGGCCTTGAAGCATCGGCAGGTCGTGCCGGGGCATGGCCCGTTCGACCGGAGCCCGGCTGCGGCGATCGATCAGACCCGCGACTGGATCGACTGGATCGAAGCTACCATCGACCAAGCGGTGCGCGATGGCCTGGGGCCGGTCGAGGCCGGCAACCTGCCCCTTCCGCCGCGTTTCGCCGCGATGGCGGCCGCGCGTTACGAGTTGCAGCGATCGGTCTCGCATTTCTATGCGGCCGCCGAAGAACGGCTGGTAGCGCGGATAGATCGCAAAAAATAAGGCGGCCGACTTTCGCCGACCGCCCCCTTCCTTCCCGTCAGAAGAACAGGATCGCGCCGGTTGCGATCGCGTCGGACGACGCCTTGTTGCCATTATGCGCTTCGGAGCGCGTGTGGACATATTCGCCGACCAGCGTCACCCAATCGGTCAGGCCGTAGCGAAGCTGGCCCACCCAGCTGCTGTTGGTGTCGAGCAGGGTCGGATTGACCTCGCCCTTCGCCAGATCGAGATGGCTTTCGCCATAGCTCGCGCCGATGGTGAGCTTGCCAATGCCGTACGTGCCCTGGACGTAAAAACCGTCGCTGTCGCGCTTCCGCCCGGCGGCATCGGTCGACAGGATGAACAGCCCGGTCGTGCCGATGCCCGAGCCATTGTAATAATAGCCGAGCAGGCTCGCCGTGCCGAAGGTCAGCTTGCTGCCGACATCGAAACCGCGCCCCGTATAGCTGGGCGACGTGCCGATGCCGTCATGCTTCTGGGTGATGCCATTCAGCCAGACCTTGCCGCCGAAACCGCCAGACGCGAAATCGTACGTCACCTTGCCCTGAAAGCCGGGGGTCTTGTTGACTTCGTTGTTGCCGATCGTGACGAGCGGCTGGAACGCGCCGATCGCGACCTGGAACCCACCCAGCTTGGGGCTGGTGTAGGTGATCTGCGGCTGGAAATCGGTGTAGAGATAGCCCAGCCCGATGCGGCCGAGCGATGTGTTCGACGGCGCCGAATTGCCCGCCGCGGTGCCGACAGACAGCAGGGTGATGTCGTTCAGGATCGCTTCCTGCCCGAACATGCCAATGTCACGGCCGATCTTCACTTCGCCGAAATTGGGTTTGCCGAAGGTCAGGTAGGTCTGGCGGAAGTCGATGCCTGCCGTGGCGAGCGCCTGTGGCGTGCCGCCCGAATTGGCGCCGCCGCTGGTCAGCACGCTGTTGATGCCCGGATAGATGCCGAAATGCGCCCCGACATCCCAGCCGCCCTGGTTGGTGGTCGCCTCCACCTTCAGGAAGCCGGGGAGCAGACCGTTGCGCACCGACGAACTCTTGGGGCCGACCGTCGCGAGCCCGCCGACAACAGCGTTCGCGGGCGTCGCCGGATCGCCCTTGTCATGAACGTAGAAACCGTTGATCGATCCGGAGAATTTCAGCGCCACGCTGCCGATCTGAACGCCTACGCCGCTGTCGGTCGCGCGAACGACCTTCATCTCATCGAGCCAGGACGAACTGGGTGCGGATGCGACCGCCGGGGTCGCGACGGCTGGCGTAGGTTCTTCCGCCTTGCGCTGCGCGAGCGCCTGATATTCTTCTTCGGTGAGGATCCCCTTCGCCTTCAGTCGCAGCAGCAGATCGTCGGTCGTATCGGCATAAGCCGGCGCCGCTGCGCCGATCATGGACGCGACAAAGGCTGTGGCGAAAAGCCACGTCTTCTTCCCAGTCATCCTGAACCTCCCTTTTCCGCGGGCCTTCACGGCCCCGCGCGGCCCAAGGATGTGGTGAGAGATGCTGCGCCGATATTGCACTTTTGGTCACGGATCGGCCCGCGCAATAATGGCGACAGAGCGCTTCGGCCGGCTCAGTTGTACCTAAGTCCTATGGGCGCGGGCGAGGCATCGCTGTCTATTCGGCACACGCATCGAACAGGGCACAGCCCGGTCGTGCGCAGGGCCGCAGGAGAGCGTACAATGAGTCCCAAGTTTCGCCGCACGACCTTGATCCTTTCGGGACTGGTCTGCGTGGCGTCGGTGTCGAGCAGCCTGTTCGCGCACGGCAATATGACGCCGCAGCCTGTCGATACGCACACCCTGCCCGACATCGGCGACGAGTGGCGCAAGGTGAACCCCTATCGCGACAATGCCGAAGCGGCGAAGATCGGCGAATCGGCCTATGGCCAGAATTGCGCCCGCTGCCACGGGCTTGAGGCGATGAGCGGCGGGATCGCGCCCGACCTGCGCTATCTCGAAACCGGCGACAGCGGCGACGAATGGTTCATCAACCGCTTCCAGCATGGCTCGGCGCATGACGGGAAGGTTTATATGCCGCCGTTCGGCGACGTTCTTGGGCAAAAGGCGGGCTGGGCGATCCGCACCTGGCTCGACACCAAGCACGAAGAATGACGGCGATCGGGATCATGGGGGAGCATCGCACTTCTCCGATGTCGGGCGGATTGCGGGGAGTGGCTGCGGTTGCTCCCCTTTCCGCATTCCCCGCCGATGGGTTAGGCTCCGTCCGCGCAAGGAGATTGGATCAGGTGGAAAGAGTGCTGATCGCCGATGATCATCCGCTGGTACGCGATGGTCTGCGCACGGTGATCTCGGTCGCATTCGACCAATGCGAGCTGTTCGAAGCCTCCTCGATCGAAGAGGCGATGGGAGTGATCGAGCGCGAGGGCGATTTCGATCTCGTCCTCCTCGATCTTAACATGCCGGGCACGATGGGCTTTTCCGGTCTTCAGGCGATCCGCGATCATTTCCCGTCGGTACCGGTCGTCATCGTATCGGCCGCGCAGGAACGCGGGCTGGTGCGCAACGCGCTCGCGCACGGGGCGGCAGGCTTCATCCCCAAGTCGCTCAAGCGCAGCGCGATCGTCGATGCGCTCAAGTCGATCCTGGCCGGCGAACTCTACACCCCCGACGATTTCGACGAGGGCGAGGAATCGATCGACGCGGCGGAGGCCGATATTCTCCAGCGGATCGACACCCTGACGCCGCAGCAGCGCGTCGTGCTGGGCTGCATCGTTTCCGGCAAGCTCAACAAGCAGATCGCCTACGAACTCGACGTGTCGATGACGACGGTGAAGGCGCATGTCTCGGCGATCCTTGCCAAGCTCAACGTCTTCAGCCGCACCCAGGCGGTGATCATGGTCAACAAGGTGAACTTCGTCGCACCGCCGGCGCGACCGCACAATTGATAGTGTAGCGGCCGCTATATTAAGCCGACAGTCGCCCGATCAGCGCCCGGAGCTGCGCGGGCTTGACCGGTTTCTGCAGCACATGAAGCTGCTCGCCCTGCAATTGTTCGCGCAGTTCGGGGGTGCGATCCGCGGTGATGACGATCGCAGGCACGGACCGGCCGACATGGCCGCGCAGAACCTCGATCGCCTCCCGGCCCGTCGCGCCATCGTCCAGATGATAGTCGGCGATGATGAGGCCCGGCCTCGCGCCCGACCGATCGATGGCCTCGATCGCTTCGGCGACATCGCCCGCGGTCAGCACCTGGCATCCCCAGCCGGCAAGCAGCGCAGCCATGCCGTCGAGGATCGAACTCTCATTGTCGATGACGACGATGGACTGCCCCGCCAGCGGCGCCTTGACGGCACGCGGCGAAGCGCCTGACGGCACATCCTGCGCACTGCCCATCGGCACGGTTATGCCGAAGATCGCTCCTTCGCCCGGCGCGGAGGCAAGATCAATCGGATGGCCAAGCATCCGGCTTGCGCGCTGGACGATCGCGAGGCCGAGGCCCATGCCGCGATCGCGCGTCGCGCCCCCGACGCGGCGAAATTCCTCAAAGATCAGCGCGTGATGCTCCGGCGCGATGCCAGGGCCTGTGTCGACTACCTCGATCCGCAACAGATCGCCCTGCGCACGGCAGGTCACGCTGACCGATCCTTCGGCGGTGTAGCGCAGCGCGTTCGATATCAGGTTCTGAAGAATGCGGCGCAACAGGCGCGGATCGGTGCGCGCCCACAAATTGGGTTCATCGATCGTCAGCGCCAATCCGCGTTCGCGGGCGAAGGGCGCGAATTCCGCGCGCATGCTGCGCAAAATCTCATCGACACGGACATCGCCAATCTCGGGCGTGATCGCGCCCGCATCAAGCTTCGAAATCTCCAGCAGCGCCTCGAGCAGATCCTCGACCGAGTCGAGCGCCGAGCCGGTCTGGTGGACGAGAGCGCGGGTCGGCAGCGCAAGCCGCCGATCGGCCAGCGCCGAGACGAACAGACGCGCAGCATTGAGCGGCTGGAGCAGATCGTGGCTCGCCGCCGCAAGGAAGCGGGTCTTGGAAATATTGGCCTGCTCGGCCACCGTCTTGGCCTCGCGCAGCGCATCTTCGACCGCAAGGCGTTCGCCGATCTCGTCCTGCAGCTTGACGTTGACTGCGGCGATATCGGCAGTCCGCTCGTCCACGCGGCGTTCCAGCGTCTCATTGGTCTCGCGCAGCGCTTCGGCCGCGCGCAGCGCTTCGGATACGTCGCTGAAGCTCAGCACCATTCCGCCGCCGGGCATCGCCGAGCGACGCACCTCCAGCACGCGATCGCCGACCTGGAGCCGACGCACCACCGCCTCGGCCGATCCCTCGCCGAGCCAGCCGACGATCGGTTCCCCATAACGCGCGACCAATGCTGCGTGATCGCCGATCGCCCCCATGACGTCGCTAGGCAGGCCCAGCAGCGACATCAACGGGTCGTTCCACGCAACCAGCCGGCGCGTGCCATCATACACGCACACGCCATGCGCGATATTGTCGAGAGTCGCCTGCAGCATCACGCTCTTTTCGGCGAGTTCGCGCGCCCGTTCGCGCGCATCCTCGGCCTTGGCCTCGGTGATGTCGGTATAGACGCCGACGATGCCGCCTTCGCTTGTGCGCAGTTCGTTGATCTGGATCCAGCGCCCGTCGGCAAGTGCGTGGACATGCCCGCCCGATGCCACAACATGTTGCGCCATTCGTTCGGACAGCCAGCGATCGGGCGCGATCATCTCCCCCAGCGATCGTTCGTCGTTGCGGACAAGGGTGGTGATCTCATCGAAGGTCATGCCCGGCTGGATGCGCGCGGCGACCTGCGGCCACAGCCCCAGATAGGTCTGGTTGCACAATACCAGCCGATCGTCTGCGTCGAAGATCGCGAAACCCTCGTTGATGCTCTCGATCGCGTCGCGCAGTCGGCGCTGCGCCTCGTCGGCAGCGTCGCGCGCAACCGAAAGCGCCGCGTTGCTCGTCGCCAGATCGCCCAGCGCGAGTTCGAGATCGGCGGTCCGCTCGCGCACCTTGCCTTCCAGCGCAATTGCGGTCTCGAACAGAGAGAAGGCGTTGCCTTGCAGGTCGGTCGATCGTTCGACGCGGTCCATCAGCGCGGCGTTGATCCGTCGCAGCTTGGCGTTCTCGCGCTCGAGTTCGGCGATCCGCGCCTCCTCTTCGCCGGGCAGGATGCGTCGGCTGGCCATCAGCGCCCGATCGCCAGCCCGCTGAAGGTCTGGTTCACATGCAGCCCGTGATATTGTTCGCCATAGGTGTTGAAGCCGACGACATGCCGCGCGGCAAAAATGTTGGATACGGTGCGCGTCAGCTGGCGCTGCGCGATCTCGACGCTGTTCAGCACGCAGTCGAAGCCGACCACCTGATCGATCCCGCCGACCGACCGATCGAGATCGTCGAACAGGATGTTAAGGCCGCCCGCAATATCCTTGGCCTCGCCCAATGTCAGGACCACGCCCTCGTCGATCGCGCAGTAGAAGGTCAGGCTGCCATCCGGATTGGCGCTCTGGATCGAGCGGACATAATATTCGCCACCGGCGCGCACCATCGGCGGGGCGGATGCGAAGACCGTCGGCGACAGATCCTTGCGCTGGATGTTGGCAAGCCGGGCATATTCCTCGGCCGCCGGCTCGGCATTAATCTCGGTCACGACGCGGTTGACCGGATCCGCGCCGGTGATGACCATCTTCACCGATCCGGGCTGATAATATTGCGACCGGAACACCTTCATCGGCCGCCAGCTCGACAGGATCGCGACCAGCGCGGAATCGCGATGGAATTGCCCCTCGTGCAGCACGAAGGTCTCGCGAAACGCCAGCCCGTCGCCCGATGACCCGCCGATCAACGGGATCTCGCCCAGCGCATCCTGCACGGTGACGGTCAGCATCTCCTCACGGTGCGACAGGCCGTCGACCAGGAACAGGGCGACGCGCTGCTGCGATCGGCCGAAGCCCTGCGACGCTTCCGCCGCGTCGGCGACAAGGCTGCGCACACGGCGCTGCGCCTCGGCCGGATCGAAATTGTCGAGATCTGCAAAGCGGATCGCCTGCAGCGTGAAATCGCTCGCCGGAAATCCGATCGCGGTGATCGTGCCTTCGGCAAAGCCCTCCGGCGTGATCTCGCCCGACGACGTGCAGCCGATGATGGTCACATCGTCGCCGCGCAAAGCGACGGCACGGGCCAGTGCGGCCAGATCATATCGGCTCGACGCGAACAGCAGCACGCCCGTCAGACTGGGCAGATCGAGCTCGCGAAACAGTTCCTGCGCGGCCAGTTCCGGATCATCGATCCGGGTTGCGGCGACCTTGACCTTTTCGGCCTGTCGGGCGCCGCCCTCTCCTTCGTTCCTCATGTCCAGCATGATGTCATGCATGGCGGGCGGCGTCACCTGCGAAGAGCCGCCCGCGCCGGTGGCGGATGAACGCCATTATGCCCAGGCTGACGGGCAATACGGCCATAGCGAGCAGGAGTTCGGGCGAGAGCCAGGGCATCACTTTCGACACCCCTTTGGCCACGTAGCCGAGCAGGCTGATCGCATAATAGCTGATCGCCAGAACCGACAGGCTTTCCACCAGATGCTGGAGGCGCAACTGCAATCCGATGCCCTGTTCGACCGAGGTGAGCAGGTCGCGATTCTGACGCTCGATGCTCGTTTCGATCCGCGTCCGCAGCAATGCGGTTATCCGCGCCGTCCGTGCGCCCAGCGTGTCGATCCGCGCCGCGAAGGTCGCGCAGGTCCGCACCGCGGGGACAAAGCGACGGTCGTTGAAGTCGACCAGGCTCTGATGACCCTCGATCGCCTGGATATCGAGCGATGCGAGCCGATCGGCGACGATCGCGGCATAAGCATTGGTCGCGCCCAGCCGGAAGGCGGTGGCGGCGGCGACATGCTCCAGTTCGGCCGACAGCGCCGACAGCCGTTCAAGCAGCGCCTCATCATCCTGCGCGCCCTCGGCGATCAGCCGCGCCTCTTCGGACAACTGGGCCTCCAGCCGATCGAGGCCCGCGCCGTGCTGCTGCACCAGAGGCAGGCCGAGCAAGGCAAGATTGCGATAATTGCCGAGTTCCTGAACGCGCTGGATGATCCGGCCGAGGTCGGCGGGCGGACATCCGTTGGCCACGAGGATCATCTGCCCGTAACCGTCGTTTCCCATCCGGAAATCGGACCAGATCCGGCACGGCCCGACATGGCAGGTGACGAGATCGGCCTTCGCCAGCGCCGCTGCCGTCAGGACCGGACCGGCGCTCGCCTCATCGGCGAGGACGGTGATCCGCATCGCGCGGACGACATGGCCGGGCAGCCCTTCGATCCACGCAGTCGCGTCGCACGCCTCGATGCCCAGCGGCAGCAATATCGTTGCGGTGCTCGCCTCGCTGTGCCGCTCCCACGACAGCAGCGCGCCGCGCGGGCATGCACCCGCGACATGGCGGTCGTGGCTGCCCGGCTCGATGAACGAACCGTCCGGCATCGCCATCACCCGTCGCCGTTCCTCATCGCGATCGGCGGCGGCCACGATGCGGACGATCTGAACGATCCGCGACGGCGTGGTGATCGCCGGAAAGCGACGCAACAACATCTCCTGCACGACGCGTTCGCGAAGGGGATGGTTGGTGAGCATCAGGCGCCCCGCGGCAGATCGCCCGCGGCTTCGAGCGCGGCGGCTTCCGCATCGGTGAAGACGCGGCTGCGGACAATGAAGCGAAAGCCCTCCGGCCCTTCCAGCGAGAAGCCGGCGCCGCGCCCCTTCACGACATCGATCGTCACCTGCGTATGGCGCCAATATTCGAACTGAGCCGCACCGATCCACACCGGGATATCGCCACCGACATGACCGAGCAGAACATCCTGCGTGCCGACGCGAAACTCGCCGGCGGCGTAACACATGGGGGCTGAACCATCGCAGCAACCACCCGACTGATGGAACATCAACGGGCCGTGGACCGCAGCCAGATCGGCCATCAGCGCTTCGGCGGCCGGGGTGGCGAGAATACGGGGTGGCAGGGCCATGATCGATCTCCGATCAAGGAGAGGCGGCGGGCCGAAGCCCGCCGCAAGTTTGCGTCCGTCTCGAGAGAGGGCAGTTGCCGGACACACGGAGTCTTAGAAGAAGCCCAGTGCCTTGGGGCTGTAGCTGACGAGCAGATTCTTGGTCTGCTGATAATGATCGAGCATCATCTTGTGGGTCTCGCGCCCGATGCCCGACTGTTTGTAGCCGCCGAAGGCCGCGTGGGCCGGATAAGCGTGGTAGCAGTTGGTCCACACGCGGCCCGCCTGAATGCCGCGGCCCATGCGGTAGGCGCGGGTTCCGTCGCGGGTCCAGACGCCGGCGCCCAGACCGTAAAGCGTGTCGTTGGCGATCGCGAGCGCGTCATCGGCATCCTTGAAGGTCGTCGCGGCGACGACCGGGCCGAAAATCTCCTCCTGGAACACGCGCATCTTGTTGTGCCCCTGCAGGATCGTCGGCTGGACATAATAGCCGTCGGTCAGCTCGCCGCCGAGCGTGGCGCGCGCGCCGCCGGTCAGCACCTTGGCGCCCTCGTCCCGGCCGATGTCGATATAGGACAGGATCTTCTCAAGCTGATCGTTCGACGCCTGCGCGCCGATCATCGTCGACATGTCGAGCGGGCTGCCCGCGCGGATCGCCTGCACGCGGGCGATGCACTTCTCCATGAACCTGTCGTAGATGGATTCCTGGATCAGCGCGCGGCTGGGGCAGGTGCAAATCTCACCCTGATTGAGCGCGAACATGGTGAAGCCTTCGACCGCCTTGTCGAGGAAGTCGTCATCCTCGGCCATCACGTCGGCGAAGAAGATGTTGGGCGATTTGCCGCCGAGTTCCAGCGTGACCGGGATCAGATTTTCGGTCGCATATTGCATGATCAGACGGCCGGTGGTCGTCTCCCCGGTGAAGGCGATCTTGGCGATCCGCTTGTTCTGCGCAAGCGGCTTGCCCGCTTCGATACCGAAGCCGTTGACGACGTTGAGCACGCCCGGCGGCAGCAGATCGCCGATCACGTCCATCAGCACCATGATCGACAGCGGGGTCTGTTCAGCGGGCTTGAGGACGACGCAGTTGCCGGCGGCGAGCGCCGGGGCCAGCTTCCACACCGCCATCAGGATCGGGAAGTTCCACGGGATGATCTGGCCGACGACGCCCAGTGGCTCGTGATAATGATAGGCGACGGTATCGTGATCGATCTCGGCGATCGATCCTTCCTGCGCGCGCAGGCACCCGGCGAAATAGCGGAAATGGTCGATCGCCAGCGGAATGTCGGCGGCGGTCGTCTCGCGGATCGGCTTGCCGTTGTCGATCGTCTCAACCAGCGCGAGAAGATCGAGCTTCGCCTCCATCCGATCGGCCATCAGGTTGAGGATGCGGGCGCGGTCGGCGGGCGAGGTGCGACCCCAGCTTTCCTTCGCCTTGTGCGCAGCATCGAGCGCCAGTTCGATATCCTCGGCCGACGAGCGCGCGATGCTGCACACCGTCTTGCCGGTGATCGGCGACGGATTGTCGAAGTAGCGGCCCTGAACCGGAGCGACCCAATCGCCGCCGATGAAATTGTCGTATTTCGAGCGGATGGCGACATCGCCCTTCAGTTGCTCGATCGCCTGCTGCAGCATCTCTTCATCTCCTTATGTCCGGCCCGCGGCATGGCGGCGGCACGAATCCCGGTGATGATGATGCGCGGCAGTCGACGGCCGACGCCATTGTACCAAGGGGCAATAGCGCGCCGCGAATGAAGCGTGTGTTCTTCCTGCCGACGCCGCCGCACGCGGCCAAAAATGGTTCGGAGAGATCGGAAATGCGCTTCCCCCAATTGGTCCTGGCCGCCGTCGTGGGCGCCGGCTTCGTGGCGGCACCCGCCGCCGCCAAGGACATCACCGTGCAGATGAAGAATATGGGCAAGGACGGGATGATGGTGTTCGAGCCTGCCTTCGTGAAGGCGGCCGTCGGCGATACCGTCCACTTCGTCCCCACCGACAAGAGCCACAATGCCGAGACGATCGAGGGGATGATGCCCGAAGGCGTCGCCCACACGGTCGGCGGGATGAACCAGGAAATGACGCTGAAGCTCGACAAGCCCGGCGTCTATGGGATCAAGTGCAAGCCCCATTATTCGATGGGCATGGTTGCGCTTGTGCAGGCCGGGAAGCCGGCCAACATCGCGGCGGCGAAGACCGTCAAGCTCCCCGGCCTCGCCGCCAAGCGGATGACGCCCCTTCTCGCACAGGTGAAATGATGGCCAAGCTCGTCGTGACCTATCCGTCGACGCCGAACGCGCGTTTCGACGCCGATTATTATCTCGCCACCCACATCCCGCTCGTCCGCGCGAAATGGGCCGCGCACGGCCTGACCGACGCATCGGCGCTGCTGCCTGATCAGGCCGATGCGCCCTTCGCGGCGATCGCCTTGCTCGCCTTTCGCGACAAGGCGTCGATCGAGGCCGCCCTGGGCTCGGTCGAAGCCGAGGCGGTGTTCGGCGATCTGCCCAACTTCACCGACATCGCGCCGCAGCCGATGCTCGCAAAGGACGCCTGACGGACGGCGCGTCGTCCTTTGGTACAGGCGACGCACCGCCCACGCCCTTTTATCGGAAAGGGCCAATGCTCCGCGGATGGCACGGGGCGAAGGGAAACAGGGGGGGGGGATAAGATGCGCGGCTTCATTTTCCTGATGCTCGCCATCGCCCCCACCGCCGTGCGGGCGGAGGATGAGGATGCCGGCGCCGACATCGTCGTGCTGGGCAAGGGGCTGTCGCAGACGCCCGGCATGCCCGCTTACGGATCGGTGACGATCGATCGCAACCGCCTGACCAACGCCGCATCCGGGCGAATCGAAAATGTCCTGACCGACGTCGCCGGTTTTCAGCAGTTCCGCCGATCGGACAGCCGATCGGCCAACCCTTCCGCGCAGGGAGCAACGCTGCGCGCGCTGGGCGGCAATGCGTCGAGCCGAACGCTGATCCTGCTCGATGGCGTGCCGATGGGCGATCCCTTCTTCGGCTATATTCCGTTCAGCGCGATCACCCCCGATCGCATCGGCCAGATCCGCGTGACGCGCGGTGGCGGCAATGGCGCCTTCGGTGCGGGCGCCGTCGCCGGCACGATCGAACTGACGAGCGCCGGGCGCGATCAATTGCCCGCCATTGCCGCTTCAGCTCTTTACGGCAGCCGCGACGCGACCGAATTGAGCGCGAGCATTTCACCCGAAGTCGGCGGCGGTTTCCTGTCGCTGTCGGGGCGTTGGGATCGCGGCGATGGTTTTCAGACCACGCCCGTCGCACAGCGCGTCGCCGCAACCGTGCCAGCCCGTTACGATAGCTGGTCGATCGGCGCGCGCGCCGTCGCGCCGCTGTCCGACGACATGGAATTGCAGGTGCGCGGCCTCGCCTTTCGCGACACGCGCACCTTGCGCTTCGCCGGGGCCGACAGCCTCAGCGAAGGGCAGGATGCGAGCATCCGCCTCGTCGCGCATGGCGATTGGCAGGTCGATGCGCTGGCTTATGCGCAGCTTCGCAACTTCGCCAATGTCGTGATCAGTTCCACGACCTTCCGCCGCTCGCTCGATCAGCGCCATACGCCTGCGACCGGCCTCGGCGGCAAGATCGAACTGCGCCCGCCGGTCGGCGCGGCGCATGTGCTACGCATCGGCATCGACGGCCGCTTCGCCAACGGGACGATGTTCGAGGATGCCTATAATGCCACGACCGGAGCGCTGACCGCGCGGCGGCGTGCCGGGGGCGACCAGAGCACGACGGGCCTCTTCGTCGAGGATGACTGGACGCTGGGCCGGCTCGTCCTGACCGGTGGGCTGCGCGCCGATCGCTGGCGGATCGTCGACGGCTATTTCCACGCGGCCACCGCCGCGGGCGTATCGACCGCGGACAATCGCTTCGCCGATCGGGATGGCTGGGCGGTGTCGACGCGCGCGGGCCTGCTCTACCGATTGTCGGATGCGATCGCGCTGCGCGGGGCCGGCTATACAGGCTTCCGCCTACCCACCCTCAACGAACTCTATCGCCCATTCACCGTCGTTCCGATCACGACCCAGGCCAATGCCGCGCTCGCCCTTGAAAAGCTCAAGGGCATCGAAGCCGGGATCGACCTGACCCCGGCCGAAGGGCTGAACCTGAGCGCAACCGCATTCCACAACCGGCTCGACAACGCGATCGCCAATGTCACGATCGGCACCAATCTACGCCAGCGCCGCAATGTCGATGCGGTCGTCGCCAATGGCGTCGAGCTGACGGCCGGATGGCGCAAGCACGCATTCCATCTCTCGGCCTCCTATGCCTACAGCCATGCCGAGGTCGATGCGCCCGGCCAGCCGTTCGACGGCTTCGCCCCCGCGCAGAGCCCGCGCCACGCAGCGACAGCGACGGTGGCGTGGGAGCCGGCGCGCGGGCCGATGCTGTCGGCCACGATCCGCTACATCTCACGGCAATATGAGGATGATCTGCAGGTCGACAGGCTGCGCAGCGCGCTGACGGTCGACGGGGTCGCCACGGTGCCGCTGGCACACGGCCTGCGCCTCGTCGCGCGGGTCGAGAACCTGTTCGATACCAAGGTGCAGACGCGCAACGCGGGCGGATCGATCGATCTGGGCACGCCACGCACGCTGTGGGCGGGCCTGCGCTTCGAAGGATGAAGGGAAAGACATGGCGGACGACATCTATCCGGTGCCAGCGGAATGGGCACGGGACGCGCTGGTCGATGCGGCCGGCCATGCGGACCAGTATAGAAGCTCGCTCGATCGGGCCGATGCCTATTGGCTCGAACAGGCGGGCCGGCTCGACTGGGTGACGCCGCCGACGCGCGCGTGCGAAAGCTCGTTCGACGAGGCCGATTTCGCGATCCGCTGGTTCGGCGACGGCGTGCTCAACGTCAGCGCCAACTGCCTCGACCGACATCTGGCCGAGCGTGCCGATGCGATCGCTCTGATCTGGGAACCCGACGATCCCGCCGAGGCGCCGCGCATCTTCACTTATGCCGAACTCCATGCCGAAGTGTGCCGCTTCGCCAATGTCCTGAAGCAGGCCGGCGCACGGCGCGGCGACCGCATCACCCTCTATCTGCCGATGATCCCCGAGGCGGCGTTCGCGATGCTTGCCTGCGCGCGGATCGGCGCGATCCATTCGATCGTGTTCGGCGGCTTTTCGCCGGATGCGCTCGCGGGGCGGATCACCGACTGCGACAGCACGATCGTCGTCACGGCGGATGAAGGACGGCGCGGCGGCAAGCGCGTGCCGCTCAAGGCCAATGTCGACGCCGCACTCGATCAAAGTTTCAGCGTGAAGAAGGTCATCGTCTTACGTGCGACCGGCGGCGCGGTACCCTTCGATCCTGCACGCGACATCTGGTATGATGAAGCCGCAGCAAAGGTTTCGGCCGATTGCGCGCCGGAACCGATGAATGCGGAGGACCCGCTGTTCATCCTCTACACCTCGGGCTCGACCGGAAAGCCCAAGGGCGTGCTTCACACCACCGGCGGCTATCTGCTGTGGGCCAGCCTTACCCACCAGTTCGTTTTCGATTACCGGCCCGGCGAGGTTTTCTGGTGCTCGGCGGACATCGGCTGGGTCACGGGCCATAGCTATATCGTCTATGGGCCACTTGCGAACGGTGCGACGACCCTGATGTTCGAAGGGGTGCCGACGTGGCCCGACGCCAGCCGTGTGTGGCGGATCGTCGAACGGCATCGCGTCGCGACTTTGTTCACAGCGCCAACCCTGCTGCGATCCTTGATGAAGGAAGGCGACGACGCGGTGCTCGTCGCCGACCGAGCGTCGCTGCGCCTGCTCGGCACGGTGGGCGAGCCGATCAACCCGGAGGCATGGCGCTGGTATCATGACGTTGTGGGCGAGGGCCGCTGCCCGATCGTCGACACCTGGTGGCAGACCGAGACCGGCGGCGCGATGATCACCCCGCTGCCCGGCGCGATCGACCTCAAGCCCGGTTCGGCGACCAAACCCTTCTTCGGGGTCGAGCCGCAGATCGTCGATGCCGACGGCAAGATTCTGGAGGGCGCGACCGAGGGCAATCTGGTTATCGCGCGCAGCTGGCCGGGGCAGATGCGCACCGTCTGGGGCGATCACGAACGCTTCTTCCAGACCTATTTTTCGACCTATCGCGGCAAATATTTCACCGGCGACGGATGCCGCCGCGACGAGGACGGCTATTACTGGATCACCGGCCGGGTCGACGACGTCATCAACGTCTCGGGCCACCGCATGGGCACCGCCGAAGTCGAATCGGCGCTGGTGCTACACCCCAAGGTCGCCGAGGCGGCGGTCGTCGGCTTCCCGCACGACATCAAGGGTCAGGGCATCTACGCATACGTCACCCTGAACGCCGGCGAGGAATCGAGCGAGCCGCTGCGCAAAGAGTTGCGCGACTGGGTCCGCACCGAAATCGGCCCGATCGCGACCCCCGACGCGATCCAGTTCGCCCCCGGTCTCCCCAAGACCCGTTCGGGCAAGATCATGCGCCGCATCCTGCGCAAGATCGCCGAGGGCGACGTCTCCTCGCTTGGCGACACCTCCACCCTCGCCGATCCTTCCGTCGTCGACGATCTGGTCGCGAACCGCAATTAGCCCGTCGATTACAGGCGCCTGACGTCCAATCCTCCCCAATTAGCGACTTTTCCTAGAGGCATGATTGTCTCAAGGCCGCCGTTCGACCATAGGTCTCGCGCATTCGCGTTTTGGGGGAAGCGTTGAGGATCGCGATCGTCGACGATAGCGGGCTGCGGGCGACCGTTCTGGAGGACGGGCTGCGCGAGGCAGGCTATGACGATATCCATGTCGTGCCGCCGCACGGCGCCTTCGTCGCGAAGCTCGAACGCATGGCGCCCGATGTGGTGCTGATGGATCTGGGCAGCCCCAGCCGCGACACGCTGGAAGAGATGCTGGCGGTCAGCCGGGCGCTCGCACGGCCGATCGCGATGTTCGTCGATCAATCGGACGACACGATGATCGGCGCAGCGATCGACGCGGGGGTTTCGGCCTATGTGGTCGACGGGCTGCGCAAGGAACGGGTGAAGCCGATCCTCGATCTCGCGATCCGCCGCTTCAACGCGTTCGCCAAGATGCAGGCGGATCTGGACGAGGCGCGCACCGCGCTGGCCGATCGCAAGACGATCGATCGCGCCAAGGCGATCCTGATGAAGACCCGCGGCCTCGACGAGCCGGCCGCCTATACCCTGCTGCGATCGACCGCGATGAACCAGGGGCGCCGGATCGTCGACGTCGCCGAGGCGCTGATAACGGCGAGCAGCCTGCTGGGAGGCAGCGAATGACCCCCATTTCGATCGCCTTCCTGCCGCTGACCGACAGTGCGGTCCTGATCGCCGCGCGCGAGAAGGGTTTTGCCGAGGAGGCGGGCATCGCGCTCGATCTGGTCCGCACGACATCGTGGGCCACGGCGCGCGACCGGTTGGTCTACGGACAGGTACAGGCGGCGCACATGCTCGCCCCGCTCGCGATCGCGGTGACGTTGGGGCTCAGCCAGCATCCGGCCGCACTGGCGGCTCCGTTCAAGCTCAACGTCAATGGCAATGCGCTGGCGATGGCGAGCGATTTCGCTGCCGCGCTCGATCCCGATCCGGTCCGCCGTCTCGCCGATCCGATCGCCGCCGCGCATGACTTTGCGGGCGCGATCGGACTGCATCGGCGCAAGCCGGTGATCGGCATCGTCCACCGTTTCTCGTGCCATGCGCTGATGCTGCGATACTGGCTGGCGACCGCAGGCGTCGATGCCGATCGCGACGTGACGCTGCGCGTGCTGCCCCCGTCGCTGATGGTCGAGGCGATGCGCGCGGGCGAGATCGATGGCTTCATCGCCGGCGAACCGTGGGGCAGCGTCGCGGTTGCCGAGGGGCTGGGAGAGATCGTCGCGGCCGGATCACGCATCTGGCAACGCGGCGTCGAGAAGGTGCTGGCCTTCCGCGCCGACTGGATCGAGGCGCAGGCCGAGACGATCGACCGGCTGCTGCCCGCGCTCGCGCGTGCCGCCATCTGGTGTGACGATCCCGCCAATCATGCCGAACTGGCCGAACTGCTCGAAAGGCCCGGATATGTCGGTCGGCCCGCCGCCGAACTGATGCCCGCGCTGACCGGGCAGATGGTGCTGCGGCATGGCGAGCCACCGGTGACGGTACCCGATTTCATGCTGTTTCAGCGCGAAGCCGCAAACTTCCCGTGGCGCAGCCAGGCGCTCTGGATCTACTCGCAGCTCGTCCGCTGGAACATGGCGGAGGCGGATGAAGACAATGAACGGCGCGCCGCCGACGTCTTCCGATCGGATATCTATCGCCGCGCGCTGGCGGGGTCGGGGCTGCCGATGCCGGGGGCGAGCATGAAGGTGGAAGGCGCCTTGTCCACGCCGACGGCGGTGGGTGCGCATGAAGGCGCGCTGACCCTCGGCCCGGACCGATTTTTCGATGGCCGCGCCTTCGATCCGCAGGATGTGACCGGTTATCTCAAGGGCTTAGCCGCGATTCCCCCGGATTAGTTTTTTGCACTTGCGAGAAACGGCGATTTCCGCCAGCTTTTGTGGGTCGCGCGACGAAGCGCGCCCAGAGGAGGCCGTCCCAACGTAGGGATCCGCCCTCCACCGACGACAGCAGAGCCGCTGTCCAGTCCGCAATGCGCGAGGCTGGAGAGCGGCTTTTTTCGTTTTCACGATATTGGGGGTATCCGTCATGGCTACGGCATATTGGGACGATCTGGACTCGCCGCCGCGCGGCTTCTGGGATGCGGGGCATAAGCCCACGCTGATCGCCGCCTTTTTGTATTTCGATCTGGCCTTCATGGTATGGGTGCTGCTGGGCCCGTTGGGTCCGGACATCGCCGCCGCGCTGGGCCTCACGCCCGCGCAAAAGGGGCTGATGGTCGCGACGCCGACGCTCGCGGGCGCGATCCTGCGCCTCGTCAACGGGCTGCTGGTCGATCGGATCGGGCCGAAACGGTCGGGCGCGATCAGCCAGGTGATCGTGATCGTCGGCCTCGCCATTGCGTGGGCGATGGGCGTGTCGAGCTTCGCGGGCACGCTGGCGCTGGGCGTCGTGCTGGGCTTTGCGGGCGCCAGTTTCGCGATCGCGCTGCCGCTGGCCAGCCGCTGGTATCCGCCCGAGCATCAGGGCAAAGCGATGGGCATTGCCGGCATGGGCAATTCGGGCACGGTGCTCGCCTCGCTGTTCGCGCCGATCCTCGCCAAATTGTTCGGATGGAATGCGGTGCTGGGCCTTGCCTGCATCCCGCTGACGATCGTGTTCGTCGCCTATATGATCATGGCGAAGGATGCGCCGAACGCACCGCCGGCCAAGCCGCTGTCGGCCTATTTCCAGCCGCTCAAGCAGGCTGACGCCTGGTGGCTGATGCTGTTCTACAGCGTCACCTTCGGCGGGTTCGTCGGCCTGGCCGCCTCGCTGCCAATCTATTTCACCGATCAGTTCGGGCTGACCACGATCATGGCGGGCTATGCGACCGCCGCCTGCGTGTTCGCGGGTTCGCTGATCCGCCCGGTCGGCGGCGCGCTGGCCGACAAGATCGGCGGCGTGAAGATGCTGTCGGCGGTCTATGTGGTCGCAGCGATCGCGCTGGCGGGCGTCAGCATGGCGCCGACGCTGGAGGCCGCGCTGGGCACCTTCGTCGTCGCGATGCTGGCGCTGGGCGCAGGCAATGGCGCGGTGTTCCAATTGGTGCCGCAGCGTTTCCGGGACGAGATCGGCGTGATGACCGGGCTGGTCGGCATGGCGGGCGGCATTGGCGGCTTCTACCTCGCCTCCTCGCTCGGCTTCGCCAAGCAGTTGAGCGGTTCTTACCAGCCCGGCTTCCTGATCTTCGCGGGGCTGGCGGTGATCGCCTTCCTGTCGCTCGCTTTGATCAAGCGCCGGTGGCGCACGACCTGGAGCGCGGCGCTGGACGGCGTCCGCATCTGAAGGCCGCACGGGCGGGCCGCGCGCCCGCCCATTTTCCGTGGGGGACGGGAATGAAGACCATCATCGCAACGGCGGCCGTGCTGGCCGCCGCAGGGCCGGCTTGTGCCCAGGGGATCGCACTCAAGCCCATCGCCGAAGCGCGCATCCGATACGAACATGTCGATCAGGACGGCCTGCCCGACACCGCCAACGCGCTGACCGCGCGGGTGCGCGGCGGGGTGCAGGCGAGCAGCGGCGCGCTGTCCGCAACCGTGCAGGCGCAGGGCACGCTCGCGATCAAGGGTAACTATTATGACGGGCTGCACGGCGTCGCGACGCGCACGCCGCTGGTCGCCGACCCGGAAAATGTCGCGCTCTACATTGCGCAGCTTCAGTACAGGACGAAGGCCGCGACGCTGACGGCGGGGCGGCAGAAGATCGCGCTCGATGACGAACGCTTCGTCGGCAATGTCGCCTTCCGCGACAACGGCCAGACCTTCGACGGGGTGCGTGCCGAAATTACGCCGATCGCCAAACTAAAGGTCGACATCAGCTATGTGTGGAGCGTCCGCACCGTCTGGGGCATCGACGGACGTGCGGCGCGGCAGCAGGCGATTTCGGGCGACAACGTCTTCGCCAACATCTCCTATGCGACACCGATCGGCGCGCTGACCGGCTTCGCCTATCTGGTCGATGTCGACGAGGCGGCGATGCAGGGTTTCCGCATGTCGAGCCAGACCTATGGCGCCCGTCTTGCCGGGTCCCGCGCCGTATCGAAGACGGCGAAGCTGGCCTGGCAGATCAGCTATGCCCGCCAGTCGGACTATCATCGCAACCCGAACGATTATGCGGCGGATTATTATCTGGCGGACCTGATGCTCGACGTGCGCGGGTTCAAGCTGGGCGGGGGCTATGAGATGCTGGGCGCCGACAAGGGCGCGGCGCTGACCAGCTTCCAGACACCCTATTCGACCCTGTTCAAGTTCAACGGCTGGGCCGACAAGTTCCTCGCCGCCACGCCGCCCAACGGCTTGCGCGATCTCTATGGCAGCGCGGGCTATGGCTGGAAGCAGGTCGGGCCGTTCACCGGCGTTACCGCGCAGATCGTCTATCACGATTTCCGCAGCGACCGGCTGGATACCCACTACGGCCACGAATGGAACGCCTTGCTCTCGGCGAAGCTGGGCAAGCGGACGGCCGTTTCGGTGCGCTACGCCGATTATCAGGCCAAAAGCTTCGCCACCGACACGCAGAAACTGTGGTTGCAGCTCGATTGGACACTGTGACGCTGCAGTGCAAAATATTCACTTGAGAGAATCGGCGTTTCACGACATTCTCTCAGGTGAACGGGCAAGGATGCCCGATCCGACATAGTCCGATGCCTCCACCGACGGAGGCGGAGGGCGCATCGAACCGGCGGGCAACCCCCGGTCGCGATGATGGCAAGGCCGCCATGCAGGCGCTGGATTTCCAGCGTCCGCATGGCGGCCTTTTTCGTTTCTGGAGTTTGGGGCATGGACTTTCAGGGCAGGACGACGGTCGACGAGACCGACGAAGGACCAAGCGGCGCGGCGCGCGAGCATCTCGTCGTCATCGGCAACGGCATGGCGGGATGTCGCGCGATCGAGGAGCTTCTGGCGCGCGACGCCGGCCGCTTCCGCGTGACGATCTTCGGCGCCGAACCGCATGTGAATTACAACCGGATCATGCTGTCGCCGGTGTTGGCGGGCGAAAAGACGTTCGAGCAGATCGTGATCAACGACGCCGCCTGGTATGCCGATAACGCGATCGACCTGATCGCGGGCGATCCCGTCATCGCGGTCGATCGCGCCGCGAAGACGGTGACGGCGCGGTCGGGCCGCAGCGTCGCCTATGACCGGCTGCTGATCGCCACCGGTTCCGATCCCTTCATCATCCCGGTGCCCGGCAAGGACCTGCCCGGCGTCATCAGCTTCCGCGACATGAATGATGTCGATGCGATGCTGGCCGCCGCCGACAAGGGCGGCGACGCCGTCGTGATCGGCGGCGGCCTGTTGGGCCTGGAGGCCGCGCATGGCCTGACCCTGCGCGGCATGAAGGTGACGGTGCTGCACCTGATGCCGACTTTGATGGAGCGCCAGCTCGACGAGGCGGCGGGGTGGCTGCTCAAGACCGAACTCGAACGGCGCGGGCAGACGGTGCTGACCGGCGCCGACACCGCCGAGATCGTCGGCGAAACCTGCGTCGAAGGCGTGCGCCTGAAGGACGGCCGCCTGATCCCGGCGAGCCTGGTCGTCATGGCGGTGGGCATCCGCCCGTCGACCGGGCTGGCGCGCGAGGCGGGGCTTGCGGTCGGGCGCGGCATCCAGGTCGACGATCATATGGTGACGAGCGACCCCGCCGTCCTCGCGGTCGGCGAATGCGTCGAGCATGACGGGCAGGTTTACGGCCTTGTCGCTCCCTTGTGGGACATGTGCCGCGCGCTGGCCGATGGGCTGGTCGGGCAGCCGACCGGCTATCGCGGCTCGGTCACGTCGACCAAGCTCAAGGTGTCGGGGATCGACGTCTTTTCGGCGGGCGATTTTTCGGGCGGCGACGGCGCGGAGGATATCGTCCTGCGCGACGCATCCCGCGGGGTCTACAAGCGCGTGATCGTGAAGGGAGATCGCATCGTCGGTGCGGTCCTCTATGGCGATACCGCCGACGGCGGCTGGTATTTCGATCTGCTCAAGAAGCAGGAGGATATCGCCGATCTGCGCGATCTCCTCATCTTCGGACAGGCCTTCGCCTCGGGAGGGGGCGCTTCGGCCCCTAAGGCGGCCGTTGCGGCGCTCTCGGACGATGCCGAGATCTGCGGCTGCAACGGCGTTTCGAAGGGACAGGTCGTCGCCTCGATCGCGGGCGGCGCGTGCAGCCTCGATGCGGTGCGCGCGACGTGCAAGGCGTCGGCAAGCTGCGGCTCCTGCACCGGGCTGGTCGAAAATCTCCTCGCGCTGACATTGGGCGACGATGTGAAGGCCGGGCCGAAGACTTTGTGCAAATGCACCAGCTTTACCCATTCGGATGTCCGCCGCGAGATCGTCGAACAGGGGCTGCGCTCGATCCCCGAGGTGATGCAGGCGCTCCACTGGTCGACGCCCGACGGCTGCTCCTCGTGTCGCCCCGCGCTCAATTACTATCTGCTGTGCGCGCTGCCGGGCGACTATGTCGACGACCAGCAGAGCCGCTTCGTCAACGAACGCATGCACGCCAACATCCAGAAGGACGGCACCTATTCGGTCGTCCCGCGCATGTGGGGTGGACTCACCAACCCGCGCGAGCTGCGCGCGATCGCCGACGTGGTCGAGAAATTTAACGCGCCGATGGTGAAGGTGACGGGCGGCCAGCGGCTCGACATCTTTGGTATCAAAAAGGAGGATCTGCCCGCCGTTTGGGCCGATCTGAACGCCGCCGGCATGGTGTCCGGCCATGCCTATGGCAAATCGCTCCGCACGGTGAAGACCTGCGTGGGTTCCGAATGGTGTCGCTTCGGCACGCAGGATTCGACCGGCCTTGGCGTGCAGATCGAACGGATGACGTGGGGATCGTGGATGCCCCACAAGTTCAAGATCGCGGTGTCGGGATGCCCCCGCAACTGCGCCGAAGCGACGATCAAGGATTTCGGCGTGGTCTGCGTCGACAGCGGCTTCGAACTCCATGTCGGCGGCAATGGCGGCATCAAGGTCCGCGCGACCGATTTCCTCTGCAAGGTCACGACCGAGCAACAGGCGATGGATTATTGCGCCGCCTTCACCCAGCTCTACCGCGAGGATGCCTGGTATCTGGAGCGGACCGCACCGTGGATCGAGCGGGTCGGCCTCGATTACATCAAGGCGCGCATCGTCGATGACGAAGTGGGCCGCGAGGCGCTGACCAGCCGCTTCCTCTTCTCGCAAAGCTTCTCGCAGGACGACCCCTGGGCCGCCCGCGCCGCCGGCGCAGAGCGCGAGCAGCACGCGCATCTGGGCGAATTCCGCCCGATCGAAATCCTGGCCGCGGAGTGATGGATATGACCGGAGACTGGATCGACATCGGCGCCGTCGTCGAAATCCCGCTGCGCGGCGCGCGCACCGTGCCCGTCGCGGGGGGCGAGGAAATCGCTCTGTTCCGCACCGGCGACGACCGCGTCTTCGCGCTCGTCAACCGATGCCCGCACAAGCACGGTCCGCTGAGCCAGGGCATCATCCACGGCCATGCCGTCGCCTGCCCGCTGCACAATTGGCGCATCTCGCTGGAGACCGGCGAGGCGCTGGGCGAGGACAAGGGCTGCGTGCCGACGGTGCCGGTACGCGTCGATGCCGGCCGCATCCTGATCGCGCGGCTCGCGCTGCTGGCGACGGCGATCGCGGCGTGAGCGAGGCGGCGGTCCGCACCACCTGCGCCTATTGCGGCGTCGGCTGCGGCATCCGCGCGACCGTGACCGGCGATCGGCAGGTGAAGATCGAGGGCGATCCCGATCATCCCGCCAATCGCGGCCGCCTCTGTTCGAAGGGCACCCATCTGGGCGAGACGGTGGGGCTGGACGGGCGCCTGCTCCACCCGATGATCGGCGACAAACGCGTCGGATGGGACAAGGCGCTCGATCTGGTCGCGCGCCGCTTCAAGGAGACGATCGCGCGCCACGGGCCGGACAGCGTCGCCTTCTACGTCTCGGGCCAGCTGCTGACCGAGGATTATTATGTCGCCAACAAGCTGATGAAGGGCTTCATCGGCTCCGGCAATATCGACACCAATTCGCGCCTGTGCATGTCGAGCGCGGTGGCGGGGCATATCCGGGCCTTTGGCGAGGATGTCGTGCCCGCCAGCTATGACGATCTCGATGCGGCCGACCTGATCATCCTTGTCGGATCGAACACCGCCTGGTGCCACCCGATCGTCTATCAGCGCATCATGGCCGCGCGCGCCGAACGCGGTACCAAGCTGGTCGTCATCGATCCACGCCGCACCGAGACGTGCGAGGATGCCGACCTGCACCTCGCCATCCGGCCGGGCAGCGATGTGGCGCTGATGAACGGGCTGCTCGCGCATTGCCGTCGCGAGGGGCTGCTCGACGAAGCCTTCCTCACCGCGCATGTCGCGACGCCCGACGATTTCTGGGATGCGATTGAGGAGGACAGCGATCTGTGGAGCGTCGCCAAGACCTGCGACGTCGCGCCAGCCGACCTGAAGCAGTATTACGATCTGTTCGCCGCCAATCCGCGCACCGTCACCCTGTTCAGCCAGGGGATCAACCAGGCGCTGCGCGGCACCGATCAGGTCAACGCGATCATCAACCTGCACCTCGCCACCGGCCGGATCGGCAAGCCGGGCGCCGCGCCCTTTTCGATCACCGGGCAGCCTAATGCGATGGGCGGCCGCGAAGTCGGTGGCCTTGCCTCCACACTCGCAGCGCACATGGATTTCGCGCCTGAAAACGTCGCGCGTGTCGGCCGTTTCTGGTCAGCGCCTGCAATGGCGACGAAGCCGGGCCTCAAGGCGGTCGATCTGTTCCGTGCGGTCGGCGAAGGCCGGATCAAGGCTTTGTGGGTGATGGCGACCAACCCCGCCGTGTCGATGCCCGATGCCGGCCGCGTGCGCGAGGCGCTCGCCGCCTGTCCGTTCGTGGTCGTGTCGGATGTGATCGCCGACACCGACACCGGCCGCTTCGCGCACGTCCGCCTGCCCGCGACCGGCTGGGCGGAGAAAGACGGCACCGTTACCAACAGCGAACGGCGGATCAGCCGCCAGCGCGGCCTGCTGCCCGCCCCCGGCGAGGCGCGCCCCGACTGGTGGATCATCAGCGAAGTCGGCAAGCGCATGGGCTGGGGCAGCGCCTTCGCCTACGAACGGCCCGCCGACATCTATCGCGAACATGCGCGGCTCTCGACCTATCAGAACGGTGGCGCGCGGCTGTTCGACATCGGGCACCACGCCGCGATCGGCAACGCGGCCTATGACGCGATGGAGCCGAACCTTTGGGGCGGCCAACCCTTCGCCGATGGCGGCTTCTCCACTCCAGATGGCCGCGCGCGGCTCGTCTCCGTGCGGCAGGCGAAGCTGGCCGATCCGCTGAAGGACTGGCCGCTGACGCTCAACACCGGCCGCTACCGCGACCAGTGGCACACGATGACGCGCACCGGCCTCTCGCCCAAGCTCGCGCGCCACCGCGAAGAACCGCTGGCCGAGATCAACCCCGAGGATGCCGAACGGCGCGGGATCGCCGAGGGCGACATCGTTCGCGTCGCGACCCCGCAGGGCGAGAGCCTGTTCCGCGCAACCCTGAGCGAAGGCCAGCGCCGCGGCGAGATGTTCACCCCGATCCACTGGACCGATCGCCAGTCGAGTGGCGGGCGTACCGGCCTGCTTCCCCGGCCGCTCACCGATCCGCATTCGGGGCAGCCGGGGTTCAAATCGACCCCGACACAGGTCGAAAAGGTCGCGACCGAATGGCGCGCCTTCCTGATCGTGCGGGGTGAGGCGCCGCGCTGGCCCGAGGCGGTCTGGACGACGCGGATCACGGTGGGGGGCGGTGCGCTCTACGAACTGGCGGGCAACGGCGATCCGGCGGCCCTCGAAAAGGCGCTGCCCAAGGGCGACTGGATCGAGGCGGCGGACAAGGCGCGGGGCACACGGCGGATCGCCGTCATCGCCGAAGAGCGGATGGCAGCTGCCCTGTTCGTCACCCGCGACGGCGAACTGCCGAGCCGCGACTGGCTGATCGCGCAGCTACAGGCGCCGTCAGTCGCTCCGACACTCCTCGCCGCGCGCGCGCCGGGCGCGCAGGCCGATCGCGGGCCGATCATCTGCGTCTGTTTCGACATCGGCCTCAAGACGATCGTCGCCGCGATCGCCGACCAGCGCCTGGCCGATGTCGCCGCGATCGGCAAGGCGCTGGGCGCGGGCACCAATTGCGGATCATGCCGCCCCGCGCTCGGCCGAATCCTGACCGAAAACACTGCCGCCAAGGAGGTGAGCCATGCCGCCGTCTGAACCCGTCTGGCTGGTGGGCGCCGGCCCCGGCGATCCCGAACTTCTCACGCGCAAGGCCGAACGGTTGATCACCGAAGCCGACATCATCTTCCACGACGCACTGGTCGGCCCCGCCATCCTCGATTTCGCCCGGCCGCAAACCGAACTGGTCAGCGTCGGCAAAAGATCGGGGCGTCACTCGAAGGATCAGGACGACATCAACGTCCTGCTCGCCGAAGCCGCACTCGCGGGCAAGAAGGTCGTCCGTCTGAAGGGCGGAGATCCCTCGATCTTCGGCCGATCGACCGAGGAGATCGAGCATATCGCCGCCTTCGGCATCCCCGTCCGCATCTGCCCCGGCATCACCGCCGCCAGCGCGGCCGCCGCCAGCGGCATCGCCTCACTCACCCTACGCGGCCTCGCTCGCCGCCTGACCTTCGTGACCGCGCACGCGCGCAAGGGCGAGACGATCGATCTCGACTGGACCGCGCTTGCCGCCCCCGACACCACCCTCGCCGTCTATATGGGCCGCGCCGCCGCACCCACGATCGCCCAACGCCTGATCGCCGCAGGCCGCGCCGCCGACACGCCGGTCATGATCGCGGTCAACGTCTCCCTCCCCGACGAACGCCTGATCCGCGGCCGCCTCGACGCACTCGCCTTCCTGACTGCGACGATCAGCGACGATGATCCCACCCTGCTACTGATCGGCGAGGCGGTGTGCAAGCGGCTGTCATCCTGCAGTGCCGGACTGTTGCCGCCGAAAAAGACATTGATGCAAATCAGTTAGGGCAGAGCGATCGCAACCGCACGCCATCGAAAGTGTTTTCTGAGCCAAACCGAAAACACGAGGATCGATGATGGCAACCCAGTTCCGACGCGAGGCGCAGGGCTCCCAGTTTCTCACTGACAGCTTTCAACGCGGGCTGGCGCGATGGAATCGCGAGCGGCTCGCCCCTGCCTTTCCCACCCATGACTGGCAGCAGCTGCTCGACCGGGATAACCGCATGCTGCGGCTTGAAGGCGGTTTTCTGGAGGAGTTGCGCGCAGGGGTTGCGGATGAGGCTGCGTCGGCCCCAACCGACCCCGACGGCTTCATCGCGTGGTTCGAGGATTTGAAAGCGACCGGCCCCGGACAAGGCGATCCGCTCTTCCCCTGGCTGGCCGAAAAAGCGGATGCCGATCAACTGAGGTGGTTCTTTGAACAGGAGGCGGCAGGCGAAGCCGGCTTCGATGATCTGGTAGCGATGACCCAGGTCAAGTTGCCTGTCGGGCCCAAGCTGGAACTGGCGCGTAACTACTGGGATGAAATGGGACGCGGCAATGCGAAGGGCATGCACGGCCCGATGCTCGACCAACTTGTTGAAACGCTGAATGTCGAACCCAGCATCGAGACGACTGTGTGGGAAAGCCTCGCGCTGGCCAATGCGATGACGGCGATGGCGACGACGCGGCGTTATGCGTGGCATTCGGTTGGCGCCCTTGGCGTGATCGAACTGACCGCGCCGGGACGATCGGCGATGGTTGCCAAAGGGCTGCGCCGCATCGGGCTGAGCGAGCGCGAGAGGCGCTATTTCGACCTTCACGCGGTGCTCGACGTCAAACATAGCGCGGATTGGAATCGCGAGGCGCTCCGACCGGCCATCGCGGAAGATCCTGCGCGGGCGATCGCGATCGCGGAAGGCGCGTTGATCCGTCTGGCGCGGGGTCAGGACTGTTTCCGACGCTATCGCGAGCATCTGTGGTCAGACCAGTCGGCAATGCGCCCTCGCGGAGAGGCCTGATGCCAACGCCCTATCAGGCCGATCAGCGCGACTATTTCATCGAACGTGCGCGCCAGGAGGCCGTACTCGCCACCAACTCCAAAGACCGCTGCGCCGCGGCCATCCATTTGAAAATGTCTGCCGCCTATCTCCAACGCGCTGACGATCTCGACAGCCCTCCCTACATTGCACGGGCGGGAGGCGGACGATCACTGGACGCAGCTGCGAAGTGACCCGCGCGCGTCTTCTTTCGAAATCCGTCAGCTCTGCGTATCGCTATCACTGCCTCGCCGGTTGGGCAGGCTGACATGGCCGCTGACGGTCGGAGCCTCTTCATCGGGCAGGGGCAGGAAACGTTTCGCGACGCCCACGACCGTCAACACCAATATGGCCATTACCGAGGCGATGACGACGAGCGCGAACTGGCCAGCGCCGCCAGCAATTCCGACTGCGGCCGCCATCCACAGGCTCGTCGCTGTCGTCATGTTCTTCACGCCGCCACCGCGCACGAAGATGAGCCCGCCGGCGATGAAGCCGATGGCCTGGGCAAGTCCCTGAACCACCCGCACCGGGTCGCTGTCGGTGCCGCGTCTGTACAGATCGTCCGACAGGAGCAGCGCCGAGACGGTGATCATTGCCGAGCTGAGCGCGACCAGCGCGTGCGTGCGCATCCCCGCATCATGGCCGCGCCACTCCCGCTCGAAGCCGATCGCGAGCCCCAGTAGCGTGGCAACGCCGAGCCGGATGATGATCGGCAGCCAATGGTCATGCATCAACATGGTCAGCCAACGGCGGCGGCGCGATTTGGTTTCGGCCGTTGGATATCAGGCGCCGTTGCCGGATCGCCCCAGTGGATCAGCCAACATCAGCACACGGCCTGAAAGAATGTGCGTGATGGGAGCGTTCCTCGCCACCAAGGAAGAAGGAGACGGCAATATGCCCCGCGGTGACAAATCGAGCTACACCGACAAGCAGAAGCGCAAGGCCGCGCATATCGAGGAAGGATATGAGGATCGCGGTGTCGGCAAGGCGGAAGCCGAGCGACGCGCCTGGGCGACGGTGAACAAGGAATCCGGCGGCGGCAACAAATCGGGATCGGGTCGGGGCAAGCCGGATACGCATGAGGCGGCGCGCAAGGGCGGCCGGAAAAGCGGTTCGAGCCAGAGCCACGCGACACGGTCCGCCGCCGCGAAGAAAGGTTGGGAGACGCGCCGCAAGAAGGCCAGCGCCTGAACGACACGGCACGATCGCCGCAGCCGGACGTTCGGACCTGACAATCAGTTGATCAGGGATGGCGCGTGGCGGAACTCAAGCGATCGGTCAGCCGCTTCCAACTGATGCTCTACGGCGTCGGCTCAATGCTGGGCGCGGGCATTTACGGGCTGATCGGCAAGGCGGCCGGTGTTATGGGCTCGGCCCTGTGGGCGGCCTTTCTTTTGGCGATGCTCGCCGCGCTCCTGACCGGCCTCAGCTATGCCTCGATCGCGTCACGTTATCCCAAGGCAGCCGGCGCCGCTTATGTCACCTTACGCGCCTATCGCTGGCCAAGCCTGGCTTATGTGGTTGGGCTGACTGTGCTGCTTTCGGGGCTCGTATCGATCGCCACGCAGGCGAAGGTGGTGGCGGAAAATGTCGCGCCATTGCTGGGCGTCGCGGAAGGGCCGTCGATCGCGGGTACCCCATTGATCATCCTGTTGCTCGCTATCGGCTTCCTGCTGCTGCTCGCCGCGATCGTGTTTCGCGGGATTACGGAATCGCTGTGGGCCAACGCCCTGTGCACCTTCCTGGAAGCGGGTGGGCTGCTGCTGGTGATCATCGTAGGCATCACTTTCTGGGGCGACACCAACCTCATCGAAACGCCGACCCGAGCTGACGGCACGTCCGGCATCACCGCGATATTGCTGCTGCAAGGTTCGCTGCTGACCTTCTTCTCGTTCATCGGTTTCGAAGACATGCTGAATGTCGCGGAAGAGGTTGAAAATCCTCAACGCTCCATCCCCTTCGCCCTGATCGGCGCGATGCTGATCGCGTCGGCGATCTATGTCGCGGTCTCGATCACCGCCGTGTCCGTCTTGCCGTGGCAGGAACTCGTCGATGCGCCGAGTCCGTTGCAGGCCGTCGTCGCTCGTGCGGCCCCGTGGTTTCCAGAAATAGGCTTCACCTTCATCACGATCGCGGCCGTCGCGAATACCGCGCTGGTCAACTATGTGATGGGCTCGCGGATGCTCTACGGCATGTCGCGCCAGGGCATGCTGCCTGAGGCATTGGGAAGCGTGCACGGCCGAAGGCGGACGCCGCACGTCGCCATCGCACTGATGCTCGCCGTGGTAATCGCGCTTCAGTTTGCCGGCGACATCACCCAGCTCGCCAGCGCCACGGTATTGCTGTTGCTGCTCGTCTTCACGGTGGTGAATATCGGGCTGGCCATTCTCAAACGGCGCGACGGCAGGATCGAGGGAAGTTTCGATGTCCCGTTGGCGGTCCCCGTCCTCGGCGCGCTGGTCTGCCTGTGCATGATGGCGGGACAGGCCACGCAGGAAGACATGATGGGTCCGCTGATCGCGCTCGGCCTCGTCGCTACGATTGGCTTGCTTTATATCGTGAGCGGCAAGAGGAACGCCGAGCTGGTCGAGGCGACTTCATAAGCTGGACGGATCCCGGACGATCGATTTCGGTTTCCCATCCTATGGATGACTGGATCAACTCGCTGATCGAGACGCTGGGGGCTGCTGGCGTCGCTCTGCTGATGTTCCTCGAGAACATCTTCCCGCCCATTCCGTCCGAGTTGATCATGCCGCTGGCGGGCTATGCGGCGGCCGACGGGCGGACGTCGCTACCGCTCGTCATCGCCGCAGGGATCGCCGGAACCTGTGCAGGAGCCGGCTGCTGGTATGGTCTGGGGCGGTGGCTGGGGGAAGAACGCCTCAAGCGATGGGCGCGCCGCCACGGCCGATGGATCACCTTGTCGCCCGACGACATCGAATGGCTCGATAGCTGGTTCGAGAAACATGGCGGATGGGCAATTCCGGTGGGACATCTCCTGCCCGGCATCCGCACTCTGGTCTCGATCCCCGCCGGCGTCTTCGTCATGCGTCCCTTGCGCTTCGCTGTGCTGACGATCCTCGGCTCCGGGATCTGGACCAGCGCACTCGCAATAGCAGGCTGGTGGCTCGGCCAGAACTTCTCCTCGGTCGAACGGTGGCTGGGGCCGGTCAGCACGACCATCATGGCCGCAATCCTCCTGATCTATATTTACCGCGTCATCACCTTCCGGGCGAAGACATCGTCCTGAAGGCACTAGCCGAAGCATTGGTGCGGCAAATCGATCGCCGACCCGCGAACTCTTTGCAGAGCAAAGGGTTTTGACGATCGAAAGAAATAGCGGGATCCGGAAATGCTACGCGCGCTGCTGGTCCATAACGAGAATGCCGGAACCGATCCGTTGCCGCGCGGCGAGATCGAGGCGGTGTTGCGCCAGGCCGATATCGAGCCGATCTATTGCGCGCATGGCGAGGATGATCTCGCGAAGGCGCTGGAAACGCCGGTCGATCTGATCATCGCGGCGGGCGGCGATGGGACGGTCGCCGATGTCGTGTCGACCCTTGCCCGCATCGAAGCGCCGATCGGCATTCTGCCCCTGGGCGGCTCGAACAACATCGCCAATGCGGTCGGCGTCGACGGCGACTGGCGGGACATCCCGCGCCGTTGGGCGCTGGAGCACTGGGCACGGCTCGACCGATGCGAAGCCGATGGCCCCTGGGGGCGACAGACATTTGTCGAGGCGCTGGGTTCGGGCATCTTGTCCGAAGCGTTCGATCAGGCCGACGATACGCCAGATACGGCGAAAGAAAAGGAACGGAACGGTCGCGCCGCGTTCCGCAAGGCGCTGTCGGAAGCCGAGCCGTTCGACTGCACCATCGAGGCGGATCAGTGGAGTTGGTCGGGCGCGTGTCTGATGGTCGAACTGATGAACATCTCCTTCGTCGGTTCGCACCTCGCGCTCGCGCGCGGCGCAGAACCGGGCGATGGCCTGCTCGATATCGTACTGGTTACCCCTGATGATCGAGAGGCGGTACTGCGTTGGGCGGAGTGCCCCGATGATGCCCCCTTCCCGATCGCCACCCACCGGACGCCATCCGCGTCGCTAACCGTCGAGGATCGCCACATCCGTCTCGACGACCGATCGCCCGACGAGACGCTGTCGGGCCGGGTCGACGTCCGCATCCGCCCCGGCTGGGTGAAAATTCTCGTACCACAGGAGGTCCGCACATGACCGCAACAGCACCCGACGATGCCCTGCTCGCCGAGATCGAGAATGTGGCGGTGGAACTCGCGCAACTGGGCGGCGCGGAAATCCGCGCGGCGCTCGGCGGGATGATGGTGGTGAAATATAAGGGGGTCGAGGAAGACCCGACCCATTTCAAGGATCCCGTCTCGCAGGTCGACGGCCGCGTGGAGGCACTGATCCGCGCAAGGCTGGCCGAGAAATTCCCCGATCATGATATTGTGGGCGAAGAGATGGATCACCGCCCCGGTCTCGGCCACGATTATATATGGGCGGTCGATCCGATCGACGGGACGGCCAACTTTATCAACGGCTTCCCGCTGTTCGCATCTTCGGTTGGGGTGCTTTATCGTGGCCGGCCGATCGTGGGTGCGGTCTGGTGCAGCACCAGCCATGTGCTGGAACCCGGCGTCTATCACGCGGCCGTAGGGCATTCGGTCCGCTTCAACGGCGCGGCGCTCGAAACCCGATCCAATCCGTCGATCCGCCGAAGGCTGGGCGGCGAACCGCGCGCGAGCCGGCAATCGACGCTGGGCTGGGATGGCCGCAAGACCGGCTCGGCCGCGATCGAATGCGCCTTTGTCGCCGCCGGATTGCTCGAAATGGCGTGGTTCGAGCGGCCGAATATCTGGGACGTGGCGGGCGGCATGGCGCTGTGCCTTGCCGCCGGGCATGATGCGGCCGAATGGCGCGATGAGGCATGGATGCCATTTGCGGACTTTGCTCAACCCGGCGCCGATGCCGGCGACTGGTCCGCCCCCCTCGCCTTCGGCAAGCGCGAGAGCGTCGCCAGCTTCATTGCAACCGAGCGACCCTGATCAGTTGCGGCGCGGCGCTTCCGCGATCGCCCGTGCAACGTCATCGACCTCCTCTGACGGAATACGGCGAGCAATCGTCGCCATCGTGTCGGCGGACTTACGCGCATCGACGACGGTTGGATCACCCTGCCATGCACGGAGCCGCTCTGCGACATAGACGGGACGTTGCCCGGATAGCAGCGGAGCCCCCTTGGTCGGGCGGTGGCAATTCGCGCAGGCCGGCAACTGGCGCGATCGACCGCCCTGCGTCAGCAGCTTATGACCGGATGGGGGCGCGTCGGTCAGCCCCGGCATGGCGGCGAAATGGCGTGCAAGCTGCCCCATCTCCTCCGTCGTCAGAGCGGCTGCAGCCACCTGCATGACGGCGCTTTGGCGCTTGCCGGACGCGTAATCCTCCAGCGCCTTCGCGAGATAATCGGGCTTTTGCCCGCCGAGGATGGGGATATCCGCCTGACCGCGTCCGCGACCGTCGGCACCGTGACAGCCCGTGCAACTTGCCAGCAAGCCGGGACGCAGGCCGGCCATCTCATCCGCGCCCGCTTCTCCGATCAGAGCGCGATACTGGGTCGGTGTCATATCCGGCAGACGCCGGACGAAGGCGGTCATGCGGCGGATCTCGTCTTCGCGATCGGCGGCGGGCCACGCCGGCATTGCCGTGAACTTCACGCCGTGCCGGATGATCCAGAACAGTTGCGCGTCGCTCCACTCGCGCGCCGTGAGCGCAAGATCGGGCGCGGGCGGCGTGGCAGCCTGCATCACGGGCGATGGACGGATGCCCGGCGCACCGTGACAGACCTGGCAAGCTTGACGGAAATGACCGGCGGCGCTGACGAGGCTGGTGTCATCCCTAACCTTTTCGGGCGCTTGGAATGCGGCATAGGTCCGCACCGAATTGCGCATCACCCAATGCAGGAACCAGTCGGTGATCCGCCAATGCCCCGACGAGGCCGAAACCTGCATCGCCCCCGACCAGGCGAACAGCATCCCGGCCGCGAGAAGCCCGACGAGCACCAGCACCACACGCTTCCAACTGAGACGGATCGTCATGCCGCCGCCCCTCCCTTTTGCCGCAACAGCGCGGCGAGAAGAACGAGACCGCCAATGAAGTAGCTTGCCGCTCCCACCAGCAGCATTACGACGCCGCCCAGTTGCTGGTCGATCAGCGGCGCTAGGCCGGCATGATGCATGTCCGGATAGAGCGGGCGTGGCGCCAGTCCGATCAGCACACCCAGCAGGGTCATGTGCATCGAGGTGAGCAGCAGCGCGCCGATCCCGGCCATGCGCTGCGGCGCGTGGAAAACGGATGCCCAGAGCAGCCATCCCGCGATGAGAAAGCAAAGCTGCTCCGCCGCCAGCACGATCGGCGAGCCATGCGCCGCCGCACGCAGCGCGGGCAGGTGCCAGAGCCAGACCGTCGCGAGTTCGACCAGCATCATCGGCATCGGCGCGACAATCCCTGGCCAGCGCGCTGCCGAGTCGATCCGCCCGCCCGACAGTCCCCACGCGACCAGCGGCGCGGCCACCGCAACCGCGATCATATGCCCCGCCATATGGCCGATCATGCCCAGCTCGCCTGCCGCAAGCATCCAGCCGACCGGCAATGCGGCCAGACCGCAGATCAGCGCCCCACGTTTCACGAACAACTCCGCAGGAATATGACCGGCAGCGCCGTGAACGCGACCCCGACGAAGCTCAGGCCAGCCAGCAGCAAGGTCGATTTGGCGAGGAAGCGCAGCCGATCGATCTCGGTCGAATCCTCGTGCGGCACCGTTCCGCCCGGCATTCGCCCCTGAACCCAGGCGATCCATCCCGACAGGATGATGATCGCGAGCGCGATCACCGTCCCCACCACGAACAAGGTCGGGAAGGTCGCGAACTCACCCACCTTCGCGCAGGAGATCGCCGCCCACAGATAGGAAAAGAGGAAGTGCCCCGCCCACACGGTCGGCGGCACGATCAGCGTCCACAAAGTGACCTTGAGCCGTTCGGGCCAGCGGCGCGGATCGCGTGTCATGCGACCTCCGGGAACAGACCGATCACGGCATAGGTGAGCACCGCGGTCAGCGCAAAGAAGTGCATGTAAACGGTCACGTTGCGCAGATCGGCGTCATGCTGCGGGTTCATCCGCCCGGCGAGACTGCGCGCCAGCGCATAGGCCTGCATGATTGCGGCGACGCCCGAATGCGCGGTCGTCCAGATCACCAGCGTCCACACGATCGCCGGATAGCTGTGCGCCTCCGGATCCATGCCCGTCGTCCAGGGGCCGGCGAGGCCCGCGCCGATGCCGGCGAGACTGGCAGCGATCCCGACGAGCAGCATCAGGCGGGCGGCGCCGACGCCCGATCGCGCATGCACCTCGCGCGCACCGATCGTCAGGAGCCAGCTCACCAAGCCAAGCGCCAGCGCGGCCAACGGCCAGACGATGCCCGGCCCGTCGGCCAACGCCATCGGCGGGAAATCCTCATGCCGCGTCCAGAAGAAGAAATAGCCGAAGACCAACCCGGAAAATGCGGTCGCATCGGCCATCATCGTGATGAACATCGCCCACCATCCGGGCGCCGAGGGACCGGACAGATAGAGCGGCAGTTCGATACCGTGGCCGATCGGCTTGCACGGCTTTTCCGGAATCTGCGCGGTGCCGGTCCACAACCACCAGATCGTGCAGGCGAGCGTCGCCACGCCGCACGCCAGCGCAGCCCAATAGAGATGATAGGTGGTAAGGATGAACACCCCGCCCAGCACCGCCGCCGTCAGCATCGGCTTGACGCTCGGCTCACCCAGCCGGATCACCGCGAGCGGGCGAGCATCGAGCACCGTGGTCACGATCGTCTCGCGCCGCCCTTCCTCCGCATCGGGCAGGAAATAACGGCCTTCGTCGACCTTCTTCACGAAATCCTTCTGGTCCCACAGCGGATAGCGGCTTTCGATCAGCGGCACCGATCGCACGCCCCAATTTTCGTCATCGGGCTGGGCGAGCCATTCGAGCGTCCCGGCATTCCAAGGATTGCGCTCCGCCTTCTTCCGGCGCGGTGACAGGCACAGATCGACGCAGACCACCGCGACGCCCGCCGCGAACAGATAGGCGCCGATCGTCGACGCCAGGTTGAGCCCGCCAAGCCCCAGCTCGGCGGGATAGGTGAACACGCGGCGCGGCATCCCCATCAGGCCGGACAGGTGCATCGGGAAGAAGGCGATATTGGCGCCCACGAACATCAGCCAGAAGCCGATGCGGCCGAGCCGATCGGACAGCTTCTTCCCCGTGATCAGCGGCCAATAATAATAGAGGCCGGCGAACAGCGGCATCAGCGTGCCGCCGATCAACACATAATGCAGGTGCGCGACCACGAAATAGCTGTCGTGCGCCTGCCAGTCGAACGGGGCCACCGCGACCATCACGCCCGTCAATCCGCCGATGACGAAGATGGCGAGGCTGCCCGTCGCATAGAGCAAGGGCGTCGACCACGTCACGCGGCCCGCCCACAAGGTCGCGATGAACACGAAGATCTGAACGCCGGTCGGGATCGCGACCGCCTCGGACGCCGCCGAGAAGAAAGCGAGGCTGATCTTGGGTAGTCCCGTGGTGAACATGTGGTGGACCCACAGGCCGAAGGACAGGAACGCCGTCCCCACCGCCGCCAGCACGATCCACGGATAGCCGAGCAGATGCCGCCGCGCGAAGGTGGGCACCAACATCGCGAACAAGGCGATCGAAGGCAGGAAGATGATGTAAACCTCGGGATGACCGAAGATCCAGAACAGGTGCTGCCACAGTAAGGGATCGCCGCCGCGCCGCGCATCGAAGAAGGGCCAGTTCAGCAGCCGCTCCATCTCGAACAATATGTCGCCCGCGATCAGCGGCGGGAAGGCGAACAGGATCATCACCGCCACGACCAGAATATACCAGGCATAGAGCGGCATCAGGTTGAGCCGCATCCCCGGCGGCCGGCATTTGAGCACGCCGACGATCAGTTCGACGGCGGCGGCGACCGACGACACCTCAATGAAGCTCAGGCCCAACATCCAGATGTCGGCGCCCAGCCCGGACAGATCAGTGCGCGTGGTCAACGGCGGATACATGAACCAGCCGCCATCGGGCGCGGCATCGAAGAAGATCGATCCCGACACGAAGATGCCGCCGATCAGGAAAGACCAGTAACCGAAGGCAGACAGCCGCGGAAACGGCAGGTCGCGTGCGCCCAGCAGTTGCGGCAGCAGGATGATCGACACCGCTTCGAACATCGGCACGGCGAACAGGAACATCATCATCGAGCCGTGCAGCGTGAACAGCTGGTTGAAGGTGCCCGCCTCGACCAGATCATTGTCCGGCACCGCCAGCTGCGCGCGCATGATTAGCGCCAGCACCCCGGCAAAGAGCATGAAGCCGAACGCGGTCAGCGTGTACCAGACGCCCACCTGATTGTTGTTCGTGTCGGTCCAGCGGAAGAACAGCCCCTTGGGCTGCGCCCACACCGCGCGCAGCCGCTCCTCCTGCGCCGCCCGAAGCGTGGGATCATCCTGATCGTGCAGGCTCATGTCAGCGCCTTCAGATAGAGCGCGATCGCGCGGGCATCGGCGGGCGACATCTGGGGATAGGCGGGCATACGCGCACCCGGCTTCGCATCCTGCGGCGCCCGTAGGAAGGCGGCGATATTATCGACGGTCGGCGGCAAAATGCCCGCGCCCAAGGTCCGCCGCTCGCCGAACCGGCTGAGATCGGGACCGATGGCGGCATCATGTGCCGTTCCCCGGATCGCATGGCAGGCGCCGCACCCATTGGCGTCGAACAACGCCCGTCCCCTCGCCTCGCGCTCCGGACGAACAGGCTCCGCGCTGCTCGCGAGCCAGCGGTCGAACGCTTCCGGCTCCATCGCGATCACATCGAACGCCATCAGCGCGTGGCTGAGCCCGCAGAACTCGGCGCATACTCCGCGATAATGCCCGGCCTTTTCGGCGCGCATGATCAGACGGTTGGTGCGGCCGGGGATCATGTCCATCTTGCCGCCCAGCCCAGGTATCCAGAAGCTGTGCACCACGTCGGTGGCGCCCAGTTCGAACGTCACCGTCCGACCCACCGGCAGACGCACTTCGTTCGCGGAAAGGAGCGCCGGCCGTCCCGGCGCACGATAGGCGACCCTCCACCAGAATTGCTCGCCATCGACCGCGATGACGAGATCGCCCGGCGCGGCGGTGCGGGGCCGCATCGTCGGCAGAGCATAGAGCAGAAGCGCGGTCAGGATCAGCGTCGGCCCGATCGCGCCGACCCACAGCACCAGACGCATCCCCTGCTCATGGCTCAGACTATGTTCGGGCGCCCGCACCGCGCGCCAATAGAGCATCGCCGTCGCCAGCAGAATCACGACCGCGCCCACGGTCAGGACGATCGCGATCTGCCGGATCGCGCGCGCATCCGCCCCGAACACATCCAGCGCGGACTGATGCGCGTTGCAGCCACCGAGTGCCGCAATCAGAACAAGGCAGATCAGACGCCCCATGCCCGCGGGCCATCCCCCTTCGTCATCTTCGATGGAGGGGGCAACCCGCCAGAGCGGATCGGGTTCAATTATTGCCGTATCGTAACAAGGCGCGGCGTGTGCCTAACGCGCGATGATCGCACGACCTGCCGCCAGTACGAGGCCGTCCTCGACCAGCCCGGTAGGCGTCTGCCCGAAAGATTGCATCGCCCGAAGGCGCAGTGCCAATCCGACGTGAGACGAGGCTAGCGCCGTCGCCACGGCAAGCAGGGCCGCCCCCTTCCGTTCGCCCTTCGGCGCAAGTGCCGCGCCAGCGAAACCCGACGTCAGCGACCGTGCAATCAGGCCGAGGGCAACGGTCCGATCGGGAGCGGTCTTCATCTTGTCGCCCGCCATTTCGGCTGCAGCCAACAGGTGCGCACTCGCGCCGATGATCGGATTGGCAAGCAAGGCACCGCCCGGCGGATCGGCCGGCAGATCACCCTTCCGCGCCGCCTGCGTGACAAGCGCCAAAGGCGTCATGGCGCGCTGGCCTGCAACGAGACCGATCAGAATGGAACGCAACATATCGCAAGACCTCTCTGGGCGCAGGAAAGTGATCAAGGCAAACTCTCAGGATTGCTTGAAGGTCCGCAGCCCACCGTTCGATTGTGCAGGAACCGTCTGTGGTTCCTGTGCATTCGATGGCGGTCACGCCTTTCCGGAGACAGGATTTGCTCGCCACCCCGCCAGCGGCCCGACCGCCGCTCCATCCGCTGCACGCACTGCTGCTGGCCTTCCCGATAGCTTTGTTCACGGGCGCCCTTCTGGCCGACATCGCCTATCTGCAGAGCGCCGAAATCCAATGGACCAATTTCGCCGCCTGGCTCAACGCGGGCGCGCTGTTGATGGGTGGGTTCGTCCTATTATGGGCGCTGATCGAAGCCTTCCGCTTGCGCCGTGATCGCGTGCGCGGCCGCGCTGGCCTCTACGCCTTGCTTCTGGCGGTGATGTGGATCGCGGGTCTGATCAACGCTTTCCAGCACAGCCATGATGGCTGGAGTTCGGTCGGTACGACCGGCCTCCTGCTGTCGATCGTCAGCGCAGCCCTCGCCATTGCCGCCGGCTGGATCGCGCATAGCGGCTGGAGGAGCCTGTGATGCCGTTCCGTATCGTCATGACCGCCACCGCGGTTGCCTTCTCCCTCACCGCCTGTGGCGGGAGCCGTCCGGGTATCGATCAGGAGGGAGCTAATCCCGATTTGCCGGAACAGCGCCAGACGCTGCTGCCGCCCATGAAGATCGCAACCCCGATCGGCTGGGGCGACGAGAAGCCGGAGGCGCCGGAGGGGTTCACGGTCACCGCGCTGGCGACCGGCCTTAAGGTGCCGCGCCAGCTCCTGGTGCTGCCCAACGGGGACATCCTCGTGGCGGAAGGCTCGGGCAAGTCGGCGCCGGCGCTTCGCCCCAAGGACGTGATTGCAGGTCTGATCAAGGCGCGCGGCAAGACAGACGTGAAAGGCGGAAACCGCATCACCCTGCTCCGCGATCGCGATGGAGACGGCAGGGCTGAGCTTCGGACGGTCTTCATCGACGGCCTCAACGCGCCCTACGGCCTCGCCTTCGTCGATGGCCAGATCTACGTCGCCAATCAGGATGCACTGCTGCGCTTTCCCTATCGCGATGGCGAAACGCGGATCACGACACCGGGCATCGGGGTCACCAAGCTCCCTTCGCGGATCAACCATCACTGGACAAAGGCGCTCGCCGCAAGCGCCGACGGCACGAAGCTTTATGTGGGCATCGGCTCGAACAGCAATGTCGGCGAACGTGGCATGGCGGTCGAGGAAGATCGTGCCGTCATCTGGGAGATCGATCGGGTCACGGGCGCTCGTCGCACCTTCGCGACGGGCGTGCGCAACCCAACGGCGCTTGCGATCGAGCCCCAGACGAACGCGCTTTGGGCCGTCGCCAACGAGCGCGATGAACTAGGGCCGCAGCTTGTGCCCGATTATCTCAGCTCGATCCGTGATGGCGGCTTTTACGGCTGGCCCTACAGCTATTGGGGCCAGCATGCGGACCCGCGCGTTCATCCGCAAAAACCCGACATGGTCGCAAGGGCGATCCGCCCGGACTATGCGCTCGGATCGCATGTCGCGGCTCTCGGACTCAGCTTCGTGACCGGCGACGGCCTCGGCCAGTTCACCAACGGCGCGTTCGTCGGCGAGCATGGAAGTTGGAACCGTCAGGATCTGTCGGGATACAAGGTCGTGTGGGTGCCGTTCGTGAACGGGCGGCCTTCGGGAAAGCCGCGGGATATCCTCACCGGCTTCCTCAAGGACGGCCATGCACGCGGCCGCCCCGTCGGCGTCCGATATGATCCGGTCGGGGCAGCGCTGCTCGTCGCCGACGATCTTTCAAACACAATCTGGCGGGTCGCGCCGACGCGTGCCTTGTCCGCTCAGCGTTAGAAATCGAGCTATCGGGCGTCTGGATAATCGCAACCGCAGCCAGCTCGGCACCGAGGCCCGCAAATTCGGTCAAGCTTCCATCATAGTATAAGTAATTTTCATCTTCTCACCACGCAGACTGAAGTTGTTCTTCATCATTTATGCGAATGGTGATCTCCAGGAGTGGCATCTCCCTTTCCAGCCAACCCAGCGATACTCAGTAGTCCTGAGAAGCCAAGATGTGGATCGCCTGCTTATGGAGAACGATCGTCAATAATGGTCGATTTGAGGCCGGGGCGGTCACTCGGCCAACCTAGGCAAACAAGTGACTATTCGCCCCTTTGTTGAACGATTGAAAATCGACCCCGGAATGATTTTTCGGTCGTCTGCATATGCAGGCGAAAAATGGCGGTCAATCGCGGACGACGTCCGAATCCCAGATAGTCCGCCAATCCAACTTCGTTAATCTAAACTCTATCAACGACTTAGATTAAATCTATCGCTGAGCCCCACACCCCAGCCCCACACTCGATTTTTACCGATTTTCACAAGTTGTTGAAAAGGAACGATGAAATTTGCATCGCCAAAACAGGCAAGTTATTCAATAAAAAGGATTTTATAAAGAAAGTGGCGGAGCGGGAGGGATTCGAACTCCATTGTTCGCGGTCGCGCGTGAATGTTCACGATCGTTCAAAAATGTCATTTTAAACAGTACCTTAAATAGATTCTCTCCAATAGGAACGGTCTGCCGACGTTCGCCTAAATCCGCCCAAAGCCATGTTGAAAGTGGGCATCAAAGTGGGCATCAAAATGGGCATCGGATTACGAACTCAACCCCTGGGAGCTCTAAATGTCACGCGGCCTCAATCGGCTTACGGCTCGCGGTGTCGCCGCACTGAAAATGCCGGGCCGGCATGCAGATGGTGGCGGGCTGTATTTTCGGGTCACAGCAAAGGGCGCTCGGTCTTGGGTTTTTATGACCGGCACGGCGCAGAAACGTGTCGAGATAGGGTTGGGCGGGCTCGCATCAGTGAGCCTTGCGGCGGCTCGACAGATAGCATCGGACATGCGCGAAGCGGCAGCCCTCGGTAAAGACCCGCGCGTCGTCATCACGTCGATGAAGGCGAAGACTGAATGCGCGACACCAAAATTCGGCAAGTTTGCTGAGGATTATATCTCTAGCGTCGAGGCGGGTTGGAAGAGTGCAGTCCATCGCCAACAGTGGCGAAGCACCCTCCGTGATCACGCAGGAATTCTGCACGATCGTCTGGTGAACGAGATATCGACCGACAATGTTCTGGCGGTTCTGAAACCGATCTGGCTTTCGAAGGCAGAAACAGCGAGGCGCTTACGAGCGCGTATCGAGAAGATCCTCGACGCGGCGAAGGCCCGCGGATTCCGAAGCAGGGATGAGCTGAACCCAGCAGCATGGCGTGGGCATTTGGAACTCCTGCTTCCAAGCCAGTCAAAGCTCCAACGAGGGCATCATGCAGCGTTGCCTTGGCGCGAAGCCCCAGCGTTTATGCGAGAACTGCGCGCGCGGCCAGCCCAGGCCGCGCGGTGCTTAGAATTCGTAATTCTGACCGCGGCCCGAAGCGGCGAAGCCTTAGGCGCCACCTGGGGCGAGGTAGATCTCGATGCGAGACTATGGCTCGTGCCAGCCACGAGAATGAAGGCTGGCGCAGAGCATGTGGTCCCTCTGTCTGAACGCGCCTGCAAAATACTGCTCGACTTGCGACCTGCGAAGCCGGCGATGGGCGACCTCATATTTCACGTCGCGGGGGCGGCGCGCAGCAACATGGCGATGGCAATGTTATTGCGCCGCATGGGGCATGGCGGGATCACCACCCACGGATTTCGCTCCACGTTCAGGGATTGGGCTGGCGACGCCACCAACTATCCTAGAGAGATTGTCGAGCAGGCCCTCGCCCACACGATCAGCAATAAGGCAGAGCGCGCTTATCGTCGGGGAACAGCGATCGAACGCCGGCGGGAGATAATGAACTCCTGGTCGGCCTATTTGGAGAGCGGTGCTTCTGCGTTGCCGCTGGCTGAGGTTGATTGATCCTGAGAAAAATCGCCGTCGATATGAGGCCGAAATGCTCGGCAAGCCCTCTCTGTTCGACATAGCACCACGACCATTTTGCGCCTGGCCGGCCCGGACAAGGAAACCATTTAGCAGGTGACTGGCCGTGCTACGGCGGCGAGACTGTGCGAAAGGTCTGACGATCAAAGACTCTTCTGAGCTAATCCTGCATAGGCTTTACGATTCCAGAATAATTGGAAAAAACTACGGCGGCCGGGGTCCAAATTTATCCATCTACGGGATCACTTAAATCGCAAACTAGGGGTCTGATATAATAATGCGCTCAGATAAAGAATGGATTTTGATCTCTGACGCTGTGTATATTGTCTCGGATCGCTTCGAATGTTCACTTGAAGCAGCCTCAAAGATGCTGCTAGCGTATTCGACCGGTCACGAAGTCGGAGTGCGCTTCGGATGGTCTCATGCTGAGGCAGATGAACGTGACTTCGCGCCAGTTATTCAGAAGCAAGCGGGTTTCATCCCTTTTTATGACTGGCAACAAATTGCCAGTATGGCGATATCGGACAATGGCTATCGCTGGACAGAAAACACGATTATAACTGAATACATAGATGAACACTCTAGATTTCTCGCCGAACTAAGTGGCGTGCAGGAGAGACCCTACCTCACAGTTTTTGGCGACGTTTGCTTCTCACGCGGGAGTCTCGGTAGCCTTTTACTAGAACGGACCCATGTCAGCGGCAGTGCGGTAGGGCACTTTTGGCACGAACTGTCGAAGCATATCGTAGCTCAGTGGCATTTTGCTCCGCCAAGCAAAGGTAGCACGCCGGACAGAGTGAGCATCCGTGCTGCTGCTGATTCTATCAGGGCTAAAATGGATCCGCATAATCGCCCCTCGTTCGCCAAACTTCGCCTGCTGCTCGCAGAGATCTATGATCATATGGAGAAGGTGGATCCTCGAACCTATAACACTGATTTATAAGGAAATAGCCAAGAAGCCAGGGGCGATAAGCGGAGTCTGGCATCATCCCGACGTTCAATCCCGAACGTCGGAGAACTTCAATGCAGGAAGTTGGTAAAACGGCCTTTGAGCTCACGCTCGATGCGGCCAAGAATCGCACCACCACGCAGCGTTTGCTGGACAGTCGTTTAGCCCTGTCGATCTACGAGGTTGTCCTCGCATTGGGCATCTCGAGGACCACGGTCTATGCGCTCGTCAAGGACGGGCAACTCGAGCTTCGCAAGGTGGGCCGGCGGTCCCTCATCACGACCGCCAGCGTCGAGAGCCTGCTTCGCGAAGGTTCGATCGATGGCTAACCGGTCGGCTTTCTCGCGCTGCGCCAGCGTTACCGGCGCGCCCGTCCCGTTCCGGGTTCGAGAAATAGTGCTGTCGCCTACCGAGGTGGAGCAGGTTTTCGGTGTAACCGCCAAAAAACTCGCGGCCCTGCGCCGCGCCGGCAACGGGCCGCAGCACCTCAAGGTGGGTCGGTACTATATGTACCGGCCTGCGTCGGTAGCCCAATGGCTGATCGAGGTAGGCGCGGACGAGCAGCGTGATCGGTCGGATGAGGGAGGCTGCGATGTCGCCTGAAACCGGATTTCTCGATCGGCCAAATCCACCGACGCAGTATTACGCCGTGGTCGATGCCCTTCTCGATAACGAGTACACCGGCCTGCTGCCGATCAAGGACGGCGGGAAGCAGGCGGCGCTCAAAGGATGGAACGACCCTAAGCGGCGGCATCGCTCGCGTGAGGCGGTGCTGCACGAGGCGAATCGCTTCGCATATTTTGGCGTGGCCATCGTGTGCGGCGACGTCATTGCGATCGATATCGACGTCGAAGATGAGGCCGAAGCTGCGCGCCTCGAAGCGATCGTGCGCGAGGAAGTTGCTGGCGAGCCACTCGTGCGGATCGGTCGTTGGCCGCGGCGGGCTCTCTTCTTTCGCGCCTCCGAGAAAATTGCCACCGCCCACGGTGATGGGTACGACATTCTTGGCGCCGGATCGTATGTCGTTTGCTTCGGCATCCATCCCCTCACCGGTAAACCTTATTACTGGTGCGGCCGCAGCCCTCTCGATACCAAGCACGCTGAGCTGGCCCTGATCACGTCTGCCAACGTCAAACGCCTTCAGAAGCGCCTTAAGGCACGTCTCGAGACGATGACGGTGGCGACGGAGAGCGAGAACAACAAGCCGATCAATTGCCTCGTTGCGGACGGACGCGACAAGCTGCTTCGCGACATCATCTTTGCCATTTGGCAGCAGGGCATTGATGACGTGCACAAGCTCGCAGAGCTGGGGTGGCGCGAGTTCGAGCTTCAGGCCGACCTGCGCCGCCCTAAGCGTAGCGGCTCGACGTCTTGGGCCTTCGAGGACGCGCTTGAAAAGGCACGCTATACGATCAAGCGTGCGGCTGACGGTGATATCGTTCGTGGCTTCGGAGACAGCACGCTGCGCTATCAGCCCCGCTTCGAGAGCTTCGCGCAGGCGATCAACACCATTGCAGCCTTCGGCCGCTGGTTCGCCAAGTCCCAACCGGAGACGGCGGTCGAGCTCCTGCCGCCCGCAGCGGTCAAGATCTCGCAGCTTATGCTTTGCCTCTGCCGCGACGATCGCGGTTGCTTCGCAAGCGTCGAGACCCTAGTTCGCCTGACGGACTATTCCATCCCGCATGTCAAGCGCGTGCGCGCCACGCTCGTGTCGCGGGGCTACTGGTCCCGGCACCGCTATGGGAAGGGCCGCGGACACATCACCGAATATCGGCCGTGCGTCGAGTTCACGGTCGCCGAAGCGAAAAAGGTATCATTCCCCGGTGCCTGGATATCCAGTGGTGTGGGGGGAGACGATCAGGCAAGCGCATCGTCTAACTTCAAGAACGAAAATTCAAACAATATAAATGAGCATCTCAATCTCACTTTTCTTGTCGCGCGAGCCGATGGAGAAGAGAAGTGACCGATTACCGCCCTTATCTTCCGTTTGGCGACCCGAGCCACTTTCGGCAAGTGAACCCCTTCCGCCCTTCGGATCAGCACCAGCCGCGCGCGCGCGAATTTAGTCGCCGCCCGGATTTCGATCCGCAGAAGGATTTCCTTCGTGTCAGGGGCCTCCTCCGGACTTCTGTACTGTCTGTGCAGCCGATCGGGAGCACTTGGTTTCGTTGTTGGGAAAAGAGGAAGCCTGCGCAGTTCCGGCTCGAGCCGCAGTTTGTCCTCGAGCCGCTCGCCCTTATCGGCGATGCGCCCTATCTCGATTATATCGTCAGCCAATCTGCGTTCAAAGGCGACAAGGGCGCGCTTTACCATCAGGCCGAAATCAGCGTTGAAACGATGTGTATCGACCTGGGGTTGGGTGGCGACAGCTTCGGCAGCGCGACTGCAGCAATGAGTCGCCTCAACAACACCCTGATTACCGTCGACAACTGGTGGGATGAGGACTTTCGGCCGAAGGTCCCGCTTGTTGAAGCTCGGCCGATCGCAGCAAAGCGAGGCTGCTACCGGGTCACGTTATGCGAGTGGCTGTCGCATCAGATCGCCTACGAGAACTTCCTTTGGCACCCTCTGCCCATGACGCCTCTGTCGGGAATAGAATACCGACTTGATGGCTGGGCGCGCACATTCGTCGGTGGTGATCCGCGGCGAGGACCACAGATCATCTCTAAGCGAGAAGCGATGTCGCGGATTGGCTACATGCCCATGACGGCGAAGGAAGCTTGGCAAAGGATCATTGAAACGGTGGCCCTCGATCAGGTGCCCGACTTCCAGTTCAAGATGATTGAGCACGGACGGGAGGCGGCCATATTGGTGACCCCGCGGCCACCGCAGCCCCCTGCGCCGATCGAAGTCCAATCTGAAAGTAATGAAATCACTCTCGATTGGGCTGGACCGGATTGGCCGCCGGCCGAAGGCCCGACGGAACTGACTCTCGAATAGCTCACCGAGCAGAGCCGCCACGAGATCAATATATAGCCGCGCCTCTTTAGGAGCTTCACTATGCGTATCAATATCTTCGGTTGCGAAGAGCCTGACCTGCCGCTCGGATTCGACGTGAATATAAACCGTCTCCCGCGGCCAATCGCCGATCTGGCCAAGGCCGGCATCGGGTCGCGCATGCTTCGCTATTATACGTCGCCCAGGTTGGAGACCTGGGTCGATTACGTTGCATTGGTTAGTCATGCAGGTCTCGGCCGACGACTACATGATCCCGAGAGCATCTACTTCGTGCCACCGACGGCCAAACGCCGCATCGCATATTGGGACGACCCGGTTGATGAAGCCGATCCGAAGGTGCTGACGATGGACATCCAAGCCCTTGTGGCCGCGCGAGAGCGAGCCAAGACGCTGCACCAGATGAGCAAGTATCTTCCGCCCTGGCCCTACGATCTTCGGGTTGCCTGGTTCGCCGATGGCGACCTGCCACTGGCGGAGCTCATTAAAGCCGGTCGCCTCGATGCATATCCCGGCGGCCGATGCTGGTGGGTGCGAGCAGCCGAGGCGGCAGAACTGCTCCCTGCCGGCGAAAGTTTCGATGATCCTAGTAGCGACTGGTATGTGTCCCCGCACGACCGCGCCGATCACGACGAGATGGCGCGACTTCTCTCGGAACATCGCCAGAATTGGCCCGAAGCCTAGGAGAGCCATCGAGGCGAATGAGCTCCGGGTCTCGAGACCGCTGGCGTCTATCGATGTCGCGAAAGGCGAGAGATCGCCGCCCCACCAACCAGTTGTCTAACGAAGGAGATGGGCGTGATCGTCATACCAAGCGAGAAAGCGACCGTCATAGGCAATCGGGCCGGAGTGGCCGACATTCAAATCTGGTAATGCGTTGCGTTGCTGCCACAGCGCGATCGATCGATCCTGCAGCAAAGGGGAAAAACCGACCCGTCGGCCCATTACGCGACCTTGGTCAGCAAGCCTCAATTTTCCCCTGGCCGCAAAGCGCCGAGTTGGATCTGAATGTGGTGAGCGTCGATCCACCACGCGCAAGCCCTTCATCATGTATCGGAAGCGCTCCCACTGCCAGCCGACCTGCCGACCATTAACATGACTGATCCGCACCGTTTTGGAGTCCGGCGTCAGTAGCAGAGGCCGCTTCACGATATATTGGAGCCGGCGACGGAGAAATTCGTTGAAGCCGTTCGTGCTCTTGAAGTCGATCACCTGATCGTCCGGCACGTGAAAGAAGAGGTGGGTGTGCACGCCGTGGGTCTGGCCATTTTCGAGCACCCACAACCAGGCTGCCGGTACACCCTTCCGCCGGTACCATCCGCGAAGCACGTCGAGTAGTTGATTCTGAAGCTGTGCGATCTGCGCGTCGTTGCGCACGCCGACCGTGGACCAGGTTACATCAACCTTCGTGTTGAGGATAAGACCCAAACAATTGGCAAAGGCTACCGCGCGATAAGCCCGCTTGAATTGCGTCAGCCCTATCGCGTCTGTGACCCTGCCTTCCCACGCGCGCTTATATTCCTGTCGATTGTGGCCGTAGATGCCGGCGAGGAGGGACGCATAAGGTCCGCTTCCGTGCACCCCGTTAAATTGCCCACCCTCTGTTACGTCCACCAGGTCGATGCCGCTTTGGTGGCAATAGCGAAGCCAATCTTCTGCGCTGTCGAAATCGTACCGGGTGAGCGGGCGCCCCTCATCATGCTTCACGGATGCGCCACCCTTGTTCTGTGAAGTGGTTCGAGCCGCTAGCCTCGCCAAATGTTGTTTGTGAAGTCACGGTTCAAAAACGCTCGCAGAGTTGGCGCCGAATGAGAGAGTGGCCGCTGTTCGGGCAGAGCTATATGGCTTCGCCCTACCTCTACAACTACGCCTTACCACTACCACTTACCTCTACTACAATTTACCTCTACCACTACACCCTGCCCCTGGGTCATGCACCGAACCATGTTTGATCAGTCGTTCGGGTAGCCATTTTCAATCTCGCCTCGACCGTTGCGGCGCAATCACTCGTGGCTCGAGAGTAGGGCCATCGCCGTAAGAAGGCTGATAGAGCGCACTGCAAATATTTGAAAATAGCGGCGTAAAATGCGGGCCAAAGCGCCAGATGCCGGGTTAAGCGCGAGCGACGACCTCCAGGCGGGACCACCACTTCAGGCGGGGTTCAGCCGCAATGTTCAGCCAGTTCTGTCCACAAAGACGCTAGCCCAATGAACCCTCTTCGCCCGCCCCGTGTGGGGCCTTTGACGAGGAGACCCTATGTCGCAGTCCACCCGGCCCGTGACCGCGCCCTTGCCCATCGTGCCCGTCGAGCTGTTGAAGCGCTTCCATGTGCATGAGCGTCACGACAGTCGCCTCAAAGCCTGTGCCCGCTTGTTGCAGGTCCTCTGGCTCACCGATCATAAGATCCCGACCGGCTATCATCAGGGACGCAACGGACCCCGCCGCCTCGGATCACGGCTGAGCATTACTGCCGCCCAAGCCGGTCGCAATTTTCTTAGTCCGGACCTCGCCAACCTCGCCCAGCATGTCGTCGCCTACCAAGAGCCCGGCGCGTTCATTGACGCGGGGCGCGTGTTCGCCAACGCCCTCGGCTCGACGGGGCTCAGCATCAACGTCATGGGAATGCTCGCCCTCGATCTGGGTTTGGCCGCGCGCGTCCTGTGCCAGCTCTTCCCCGAGCTCAACATCGCCAGCGTCGACCATATCCGCTTCGAACATTCCCCCGGACGGTCAGACCCCACCCTCACCGGGGACCGATCCGCCTTCGATGTCTGCGCCTTCGTCAACCGCCGCCAGGGACGCAGTGCCAAGACCAAGCCGGCCGTCATCGCCTTTGAGTTCAAATATACCGAGAGCCTGCACGATTCCGCCGCCTGTGCCCCGGGTCATTATGATGATCTTGCCGAAGCCTCAGGTCTGTTCAAAGACCCCCAGCACGCCGCCCTTCGTGTAAATCCCCTCCAGCAATTGTTCCGTGAGCATCTGTTAGCTCAAGCGACCGTCATGCGCGGGGATTGGCCCGAGGCCATCTTCGTGAGCATTGCCCCGGCCGCCCATGACCACGCCCAGCGTCAGGCCGATCTCTACACCGCCTTCCTCAACCCGCCCACAGATGGCCAAGTCCCCTACCGGCACATCACCCTCGAAGCCTTCGTCACCGCGCTCCACTTTGCCGGCGCGTCCAACGCCGCCCAGGCCCTGTTCGAACGCTATCTCGATTGGGGCCGCATCGACCGGGCCGTCGCCCAGGCCATCCACAAGCGCGTCGAGAAGTGGACCCCGGTTCCTAAGCCCGCACCGCTCCAGCTCGTCGATCAGCAAGCGGCTTGAGGAGACCCGACATGGCCAATCGTGCAGCAGCAACAATCATCCTCGGCGGCACCCTCAGTGAGGCCGCTTACCGCACCCTCGTCGACGTCATTGTCGGGGAGGGTCTCTCTACCCACTGGTGTGGACCGCTCTTCGATGCGCATCACCGCACCGTCGGCCAACCCCTCTTCTTATGTGACCATGATGTGCCCGGCGCGCAGTTCGAAGAGCTGGAGCGCTGGTGCATCACGCACAACATCCCCTTCGTCCGCTGGTCCAGTGCCTGTGCCGGAGGGTGGGAAGCGGGACGGGTGGTCTTCGATCCTGCCGTCGGCCAACCCCGTTCCTACGCCGCCGATAAGGATAACCGGGTGCTCATCGATCTGCAGACGGTCACACGTCTGGGTTCCTACACCGCGATCCTCGATCATTTCCGCCGGGCCAATTTCATCGTGCCCCCGCTCATCGTCGAGGGCGACCCCGTGCCAGCCACCACCAGCCACGCATTAAGCCCACAGGAGGAGACGGTACGATGATCATTGTCCCCTTCCTCACCCCCGCCGACTTCGCACAATTGTTGGCCAATGGGCGACGCACCGCGGCCGGGGAGCAGATCGATCCTCCACCCGTCGTCAAGCTCTTCACCCCCGATGCGGCCGCCACTTGGTTGCTGACCGAGATTGATCCGGTCGAACCTGATCGGGCCTTCGGCTTATGCGATCTCGGATTGAGCGAACCCGAGCTTGGCTATGTCAGCCTGACCGAGCTCGCCTCGATCCGGGGGATGCTCAACCTCCCCATTGAGCGCGACGCCCTGTTCGTCGGGACGGCCCCGCTTTCACGGTACGCCAGTGCTGCATGAGCCAGTGGCATCATCGTCGAGATGCCGGACAACCCCACCACGTCCGAGCGGTGAACAACCTAACCATCGGCCAGCGGGTGTTCTTTTGGACGGGACGCGGTTCGCACGGGCACGGGGTCATTCGGGCGATCAACGGGAGCCTCTTCCTGATCGATCCCGAGCCCGACGCCGTACGCGGGAGTGACCATCGCATTCTCAGATCGGGCCGTGACTATTGGGGGCCGCGGGATCGTGGCGTGCGCCCTGAGCAGATCAACACGCCGCACAGGCCTTGGTTCGTCAACAATTGAGCCGCGGGAGACGAGCATGACCGCATTTGACAGCAGCGGGGCGCATCGAACCAAATCTGCGCGATACGACATTGCCTTCCTACACACCGCCCGCCTACAAACACACCGCCTCCGCGATACTCGGGGGTGGGGCGTGAGAACCTCTTCGTACTGCACCTCGGTCGAGCCTATTCGGCCGGGTGGCATGCGCGCATGTCCAACCGGCAACGGTAAAGGCGCATGCGCGCTGAGCAGTGCCAGTGTTCTCAACATCCGGCTTTGGCCGTTGCCCCTGATGGACATAGGGGGCAACCGATGACCGACCGGATCGAGGCGCTGGAGCGCCTTGCGCGGCTCAAGACCGAAGGCGTGCTGACCGACGCCGAGTTCGAGCAGCAGAAGCAATTCCTGCTGGGCCAGGGCGCACCGAGCGCATCAAGCATCGAACCAGAACCTGAGCCTATGGGGGCATGGGCGACGAGTTGGCATCAGACGCGGGGGATGCGGCGTGTCTTTCGTTGGTTCTGGGGGATCCAGTTGCTCGCGATCGTGCTGATCGGAGCCTATTTCCTATTGCGCGTTTTGATCTCCGAGCCGCGGCCTACAGCGGATGCAGCCGAGACGAATGCCGCCGCGCCAGCCGAGGATAATGCAGCCGCGCCGGAAGCGGATGCAGAGGCGACGGAAACCACACCCGTTGTCGGTGAAGCCGAACCCTATGCCAGCACCGAAATCACGATCTTGGATGCCACCTTGGCCAATCCGTGGACCTTCGATGGGGAAACCACCGACGCGAACAACAGTAGCGACGTCTGCCCACGCAGTGCGGTGACCTTGGTCAACCGTTCGTCAGAAGCCTTGAAGCTGCATCTGTCCGAGCAGGAGACGGCTCATGACGTCGCAGACCTCCCCAATCTCGAGCCGGGCATGAAGGTCACCTTCAAGGTCGGCAAGGTCGGGGGCTATGTCATGAGCCGCGAGAACCTCACCGTCCTCTATTTGCTCAACGTCGTAAACTGTCCGCCCAATGACTGACGTTACCGAGCGCCTCGAGCGGCTGGCACGGCTGCGAACCGCCGGCATGATCACGCAGGCTGAGTTCGAGCAGGAGAAGCGCACACTGCTCGATGCGGCGAATCCCACCTACACTACGATCAACACCAGCGGTACAATCTCCGCCACCGCCACCACAAACGACGCCGAGGCCCAGCCGCAGCATTCGTTGCTCGTCCGGAGTTTTGCACTCCTTGGGCTCATCGCGCTGTGCATCCTGATGTTCGCGGCAATCGGTTGGTTACAGGAGGCCAAAGAGGCCGATGAGCAGCAGGAACAGGCCAACGGCGTGGGGGCGCAGGCAGCTGTGCAACAATGGGTCGACGAGACTGCCAACGGGATCGAGCAGGCTGTGGCTCAGTTAGAGCAAATGGGCGACGACGTTGCGCATCTTCAGCCGACCGGTTGGACGATCGGCGCCAAGCGCGACCCCATGACGGATCTGCAAGTGGCCACCGCCACCACCCGCATCGCCGCCGCCCCCTTCATGGTCGAAGTGGCGATCACCTGCACCGGTGATCAGGGCTTGGTCTACGACTTCGTCACCTTCAACGAGATTGGCCAGCCGGAAAACTTCCGACGCAGGATCACCGACAAGGGCGACCAGCAAACATCCTTCTCCGTACGCGTCGACCGAGCGCCGGCGTTCAACATGATCGACAGCGATATGCGCAACAGCAATGTGGCCCAATTGATCTCGCTGACGCTGTACGAACAACTCTACTTCGCCGAGACTGCAGCACGGGGCAAGCATTTGGCCGTGCAGCTTCCGCTCGAAAATGGCGACGCGGTTGTGCAGATCGATCAGAACAGTCCGCCCATTCGTCGGATGCTCGACAATTGCTTGAAAGGGCTTGCCATACGGCGCGCATGGGTGAAGGCGCACACTACGACGTCTTGAGACCAAATATCGGAGGTCCGCGAGTAAATCCTGGTGGATATATCGATCGCAGTCCTCACCTGTATAAGACCGCTATGGGGCCGGTTGCTGAAGGGCTGCTTGCAGAGAACGGACCGTACAAAGCTGCCGTTTGTGAATCACCGGCGGTCGGGTTGCTATACTCTCGCAGATTACGAAAGAGCTGCGCCTGATGAAAGCAGGTGGGGTGTCGGTCTGCGACGGGGGACGCTATAACAGCGACATGAAATTCCTGCACTCCGCTGACTGGCAGCTCGGCAAACCTTTCGGCCGCTTCGATCCCGATGTTCGGGGGGCGCTGACGGAAGCCCGCTTCGACGCCATCGACGCGCTTGGGAGAGCCGCGGCCGAACATGGCGCGCAGCACGTTATTGTCGCTGGCGACATATTCGACACCGAAGGCCCGGAAGATCGCACCATCGTGCAGGCGATCTCGCGCATGGACCGACACGCTTGCAGCTGGTGGCTACTGCCCGGGAACCACGACTTCGCGCGGAATGGTGGCCTGTGGGATCGCGTTCGGCAACGCGCCGGCGACAAGATCGCTATCCTCTCGGAACCCGAACCCCGCGAGCTCGAAGAGCAGATCTGGTTGCTGCCCGCACCGCTAATCCACCGGCACAACCTGGAGGATCCGACAACGCTCTTTGAGGCGATGGAGACGCCGGGCGCCCGGCTGCGCATCGGCATCGCACACGGCTCGATCCGTGATTTCGGATCGAGCGGAGAGACGAAAAACCAGATCGCGCCGGACCGTGCCCGGCTGTCAAACCTCGACTATCTCGCGCTCGGCGACTGGCATGGGACCCTCAAGGTTGATGCGCGGACGTGGTATTCCGGAACTCCGGAAACCGACCGCTTCCAGCGCGATGAACCAGGCGGCGCGCTCGTTGTCGAAGTCCACCCCGACATCGCGCCCACCGTGACGCCGATCCGAACGGGCCGCTTTCAATGGCTCAACCGCGATTGGACGGTCAACGATAAGGCTGCCTTCGATGCTGAGTGCGACGAGCTCCTTGCCAAAGTCGACGCGCCGAACACGCTTCTGCAGCTAAGCCTGGCGGGCATAACCAGCCTTGGCGACCGGGTCGCGATGCTCGCGCGGCTGGAGAACGATCTCGGTCATCGCCTGCGGCATCTGGCCGTTCGCCCGGATGACCTGGTCGGACGCCCCCGTGAAGAAGACCTGGCTGCACTGTCCGTGGAAGGGATGCTTGGGACCGCCGCGACAAAGCTCAACGCAAAGATCGACGCTGGCGGCCCGGACGGCGTCATCGCGAAGCGCGCGCTCGAACGATTGTTCGTCGAGTATAGCCGAGAGGAGCAGGCATGAGCCTCGTCATCCGGCAAATCGCGATCGATGGCTTTCGGAAATTCCGAACGCCCTTTTTGATCGAGAATCTATCGGGCGGATTGAACATCGTCATCGAACCGAACGAAACCGGGAAATCGACGCTGCTCGAGGCGCTGCGCGCCGCCTTCTTCGTCCGCCATAACACCCGCAATCAGCTCGCCCAGTCCTTCGCGCCCTACGGCGAGGCAGTTGGTCCCGAGATTAAGGTGAGCTTCGACGTCGACGGCTCTCCCTGGTCGCTCACGAAGCGCTTCCTCAGGAGCCCGTCGCTTGAGATTTCAGGTCCTCTGGGTCGTGCCCAAGGCGATGACGCGGAAGCTCGGCTCAACACGCTGTTCGGCTCGGTCCGTGACACCAGTCGCGGGGGCGACGTTTCGACATATGGGGCGTTGGGGTTGCTTTGGGTCGCGCAAACCGAGGCGCTCGCCGTCGCGGGTCCGGGGCAGATCGTTCGCGACACGATCGCGTCCACGCTCGAAGCCGAGGTCGGTTCGATCATGGGCGGAGACGCCTATCGGCGCGTGCGCCAACGGATCGACGCACAATATGAGCTTTATTGGTCGCCGACCGGCCAGAGGCGCGGCCGGCAGAACGACGCGCGGGAACGGGCTGACGCTGCGATCGCGGCCGCACGAGAGGCGAGTGAACGCCGTGCCGCTTTGGAGAGGAGCTTTTCCGACCTCGATGCCGCGCGCGGGCGGCTCAAAATCATCCAACGGGAGATTGCGGACGAGACCGATGGGCAAACGCGCAAGGAGCTTGTCGATTCTCGTGAGATCGCCCGCGCGGCCGCGCAAATCCTATCGACGCGAAAGGCCGAGCAGGAGGCGGCCGTTGCGAAACTGAAGGGACTGGAAGATCTGAAATCTCGCCACGCGGCGGCGACGATATCGCGCGATAGCGCCACGACCGCGGTGGAAACAGCACGCGTAAAACGTGCCGAGCTCCGCGAGGCGCTTGCGAATGGCAAAACCAAGGTCGCTACGGCACGCGAGAACCTCGAAGCGGCGCGCGGCGAGCGTCATGACACCCGAGCGGCGCTTGCAGCGGGCGAACAGGCTATTCGCCTCAGCCGTCGCCAGATGGCGATCGCCGCGGCGCGCCGTCGCCATGATGAGCTGCTGAAGCTTGAGCATTTGCATGGCGAGACAAAGGCGCGCGCCGCAACCGCCATTCCGGCCAAGGCGATCGAAGCGCTCGAAGCGAACGATCGTGCGGTGAACCAGGCTCAAGCCGTCGTGGAAGCGGGCGCGACCCGACTGACGCTGTCCGGCGCCATCCAGGGGGTAACTATCGACGGCGAGCCGATGCCCGTTGGCGAGCGCACCATCAGTCGCCCGGCCAGCATAAAGATCGGAGGGACCCTCTTGATCGTCAGCCCGCCGGCCGCGGCTGCGAGCGCTGAGGAGACCCTCGCTGCGGCAATCCTCAAACGGAAGTCTGCGCTCGACGAGCTTCACGTAGCCGACCTTGCCACTGCTCGATCTCGCAACGAGGCGGCTCGCGATGCTGCCGCTGAACTTCGCACACTTGCTGCACGGGTCGAAGCGGCCACACCTGCCGACGATACGCTGCAGATCGCAGCCGGCGCTGATGCGTTGAAACTGTTTGTCGCAGAGCTCAAGCCCGAGGAACCCGAGGCGGACGCGGCGCTCCCCGATATGAGCGCGCTGACCGCTGCAGTCGAGGCGGCCGACACGAAGCTCGCGCGGGCCGAGGGGACACAGGACAGCGCGATCGCGGCGCTACGACGTGCTGAAGAAGCTGACGCACCGCTCGCTTTGGCCGAAGCGGGGGCGGTGAGCGACCTAGCCAACGCGGCCGCCCTACTCAAAGAGATTGAGGCTCGTCCGGAATGGGCGACTCTGGATGTCGATCTCGAGCGAGCGCGAGAAACGGCAGCGCAAGCGGCCGTTCGCCTAGTAGAGGCCGAGCGGAACGCATCGGCGCATGATGTCGGCGCGATCAATCGCAAGATCGAGGTCATCGACGCCCGCGTCCGGGTTGCCGCTGATACGCGCACGAGACTGGAAACCGAGATCGCCCGGCTTGAGGGCACGATCGAGAGCGAAGGCGGCCTCGGCCTGGCCGATCGCGCTGCGGCGGCTCAAGAGGAAGTCGAAGCGGCGAATTCCGCGCTCCAGCGGGTCACGGAGGAAGCAGACACGCTGAAGCTGCTCCGTGACACACTGGAAAGCGCAAGAAACGAGACTGCCGCCAAGTTCGTCGGTCCGGTCGCGAAGCGCGCGAAGCGGTACATCTCGCAACTGCTGCCGGACTGCGATCTTACCTTTGCCGAGGATCTATCGCTCGCGAGCGTCAGCCGCACTGGCGTCGACGAAAGCTGCTCCAATCTCTCCCGTGGCACGCAGGAGCAGCTCGCCGTGCTCACTCGCATAGCCTTCGCTGACCTGCTGCTTGAACAAGGAAAGCCCGTGTCGCTGATCCTGGACGATCCGCTGGTTTATTCCGACGATGGTCGGCTCGATACGATGATCGAGATCCTGACAGAGGCAGCGACGCGGATGCAGATCATCCTGCTGACGTGCCGTGATCGCGCCTTTCGCCACGTGCCCGGAAACAGGATCGTCCTCCGTGCCGCCGCTTAAGCAATACCTGCCGCCGGGCGGGTCCGCTTGCTACCGGCAATACCGGAGCCACAGCTAGCTCAAATCCACTCGCCGTAAGCCCGTTTTGGTCAGACCAACATCCGAAGCCGAGATTGAACCCATGCTTATTGAGAAGATCCAGGTACAGGGATTTCGGCTCTTGGAAGACGTCGAGTTCCTGCTAGAACCGACCGCGACGGTCATCGTCGGCCGGAACAACAGCGGCAAAACCTCACTCACTGAAATCTTTGATCGTCTCGCGGGGGAGCACGGGCCCAAGTTCAGGCTGGAGGATTTCTCGGCCGGTACCCGAGGTAAGTTTCTCGAAGCAAAGGCGAAGCGCGAAGCCGGCGGCAACCCAGAGGATGTTCTCGCTCTCCTTCCGGCGATCGCAGTCACACTGACGTTCAAATATGATTCCTCGGTCGGTGAGCTCGGCCCTCTCGCACCTTTCGTGATCGACCTTGATCCTAGCTGCTCCACCGCCATCGCACGGATCGAGTATGGCGCTTCGTCCGCGTCGCTCGCGACCTTGTTCGATGTTCAAGAGCCAGAGGCCGGCAGCGACGCTGTCGCGCATTTTTACCGTCAACTTCGTGACACCTTACCTAGAGCGTATCGCATAAGCGTCACGGCGATAGACCCCACGGACCCGGCCAATTTCCGCGTACTCGACGGCACCGGCTCTCTGTCCGCCCTCGTTCAGTGCGGTTTCGTGCGCGCGCAGCGAACACTCGACAGCAGCAAGCCGACCGATACCGCAGTGATAGGGCGGCTCCTAGGAACGCTATTCCAGACTGCGAGCTCGATGACTGCCGCGGAGAGCGACCAAGCCCTGGCGGCCGCGCTGAAGACCTCTGTGAGTCAGATCGAACAGACGATTCAGAACGACTTCGACACGATGGTGAAGGACCTGCTGCCAGCTTTGAGCGCGTTCGGCTTCCCAGGTCTCAACGACGCTGAGCTCAGGCCTGAAACGTCGCTCAACGTCGAGACGCTTCTCTCGGACCACACGAAGATCTTCTACACCGGCCAGCACGGTGTCCATCTTCCCGAGGGTTATAACGGCCTCGGCACCCGCAACCTGATCTACATGCTGTTGCAACTCGAGACCTTCCATAAGGCGTATCGCGCTCGCTCGATCCGGCCCGGTACCCATCTCGTCTTCATAGAAGAGCCGGAGGCGCACCTGCATCCCCAGATGCAAGAGGTGCTGATCGCACAGTTGAACGCCGCCGTCGCGGCACTGTCTGCCAAATATGTCGGCGAGCCGGTCTGGCAGGTTCAGTTCATTATCTCGACACACTCGCCGCACGTCGCAAACGCGGCCTCATTCGAAGCGGTGCGCTATTTTCTGAGTTCGAGCCAGGATGCGGCGGGGGCGCGGCGGACCAAGGTCAAGGATTTCCGCAAAGGCAGCGCCGCTATCCCGCAGGAGGATCGCGAATTCCTTCATCAGTATATGACCCTGACCCAGTGCGATCTGTATTTTGCGGACAAGGCGATCCTGGTCGAAGGGACCACCGAGCGCATCCTGATGCCCCGCATCGTGCGGCTTGTGGACGAAGAGCTCGCGCCCGAACGGAAGCTTGGCCGCCAATATATCACGACGATCGAGGTCGGCGGCGCCTACGCGCACATCTTCTACCCACTCCTCGACTTCCTGGAATTGAAGAGCCTGATCATCACCGACATCGATGCGGTTCGCATCGACAAGAGCAAGGATAAGCCGCGCGCCGTCAAATGTCCTTGCGCCGAAGGCGAGCACAGCTCGAACGCCGCGATCCGAAACTGGTTCTCGGTCCCCAAGGGCCAGCAGATCAGTATCGAGGCGCTCTGCGCCAAGACGCCGGAAGAGAAGCTCTCCCGCTATCGCTCAATCGCTTACCAGGTCCCGGAAGACGGCTCGAGCTGGTGCGGGCGGAGCTATGAGGATGCGCTGATCCTCGCAAATCCTGAGCGGTTTGGCCTGCCTGAGGAAGGCGATCGCGGATTGCTCGCTTGGGAAATGGCACAAGACCTCAGCAAATCGGAGACCGCCCTGCGGTTCGCCATTCAGGAAGCGGATTGGGCCGTTCCCAAATACATCAAGCAAGGCCTGACCTGGCTATCCGAGCCGCCCCCGCCTCCGGAAACTCCGCCACCGCTTGCTGGCGTCGGCGCGGGCGCGCTGCCGATCGCGGCAGGCTCGGACTTTAGTCCGGCTGCGCCCGAAAGCTCCGCGCCGCAGTACGATCTATGACGAACCCTGCGGTCGAAGCTGCCAAGGAGGCGCAGAAACGGGTAGACGCGTGCCTAGACGAAGGCCGCAACTTCCGGCTGGAAGCCGGTGCTGGCGCCGGTAAGACCTATTCGCTCGTCGAGGCGCTCAAGAAGCTCATCAACGAGCGCGGCCGCGACCTGCAGCGAGCAGGCCAGAAAGTCGCGTGCATAACTTACACCGAGGTGGCGCGGGAGGAGATCGCGCAAGAGATCGAGCAGCACCCCGCGATCCTGGTCGAGACCATCCATGCTTTCTGCTGGGGGTTCATGTCCAGGTTCCAGAAGGATTTGCGGGCGCTCGTCGCTGGGATGGAGGACAAACAGGACAAGATTGCGGAAGCAGGCGGGATCGCTGACCAGATCGTGGAGTATCAGCTGGGCTTTTTCGGCATCGACGAGAAGCACATTACGCTCCATCACGACGACGTCCCTCGGTTCATGGCGCAACTTCTTGGAAAGCCGAAATTTCGGTCCCTTTTCGCCGCGACATATCCCGTTATCTTCGTGGACGAGTATCAGGACACCGACCCTCACTTCATGGCGGCGCTGGCAGAGCATTTTCTAGCCACCGGCACCGGTCCCAGGATCGGCTTCTTCGGCGATCACTGGCAGACAATCTATCGAAGCGACTATGGTCTGGCGGAATATCCCTCCCTTGAACCGATCGACAAGGCTTCGAACTTTCGATCGGTGCCCGCGGTGGTGAACGTGCTGAACGCGTTGCGACCGGAGCTGAAGCAGGCCGTCAAGGATCCCGACGCTAAAGGCGAGGCGCGGTTCTTTCATGCCAATTCCTACACCGGTGAGCGGACCAGCAGCTCGTCTTCCAAGAACGACACGCCGCCGGAGGTCAGCCGGGATTTTATGGCGAAGCTGACGGAAAGGCTGAAGGAGGACGGGTGGGATCTGTCATCCGAGAAGACGAAGATCCTCATGCTGACGCATAACGCGATTGCCGCTGAGCGCGGCTATCCCACGATCGCCAAGGCTTATCGTTACAATGACTCCTTCGCGAAGAAGGAGGATCCGTTGATCGCGTTCCTTGTCGACACCGTAGAGCCGATGTGTCGCGCCTTCACCGAGAAGCGCTTCGGCGACATGTTCAGAATCCTTGGGTCACGGCCAGAGCTCAGCGCGCACGAAGACAAGGTCGCGTGGGCGACTGACATGGCCGCGTTAGCGGACGCGCGCGGCAACGGAAGCATAGGCGACGTCGTCGACCTCCTGAAGGAAACAGGTCGACCTCGGCTACCGGACCGGATTGTTAGGCGCGAGCAGGAGCTTGCGGCGGCCGAAAACGGTGCGGAGTTGCCGCGCTCGCTTCAGGAGCATGGCCTCGTCCGAGAGGCGCCGTACCAGGAGCTGGTGCGGCTCGCCGAATTTATCGAGGGCCAAACGCCGTTTGCGACACAGCACAGCGTTAAGGGCGCGGAGTTCGACAACGTCATCGTCGTGCTTGGCGGCGGGTGGAACCATTATAACTGGCCACAGCTGCTTGAGCTGCTGACGACGGGCGCCATCACCGCGAAGAACGAGAAGGGGTATTATCGGGCGCGGAACCTCTTTTACGTGGCGGTTTCCAGGCCGAAGAAAAAGCTGGCTGTCTTAGCGACCCAGACTTTGTTGCCGACGGCGCTGCAATCGGTAGAGAAGCTATTCGGGTCTGGGAATGTCATAGCTCTCACCGCCTAGCCAGACAAGCGAGCCTCCCGACGGCATTGACCCTCCCGGTCCTGCAGCGCTCACCCCACGAGGCAAGGGACCGGTCCCAGCGAAAGAGGCCTTATCAATTTCCGGGCAGTCGATATTAGGCCTGCCAAGCAGCCAGGGTGCGGCCCTCGGCTTCTGCCACAACCCTCTCATGAGCCCAGCTGGCCGAATGGCTGCTTTCGGCATTTACGGTAGCGCCGGCGAACGGCGACTATGAGGGCGTTAGAAGCCTAGCATTAGCTATCAGCTTCATACCGAGACGTGATCTCACCGTTCCGGATGCTATCAAATATTGAACGACAAAGACCGTTGAGTCATCTCTTGCCTCAAGAGGGGCTTTTAACATGACTTGGCAAATCAATTGCGCGATCGCTGCAAAGATCGGCTTTGCTACCCATCAGAACGCTATTCCCGTCATTCGCGAGCTGAGCGTGATCGCCCTCGTCGGCAGCGGGGCACACGATCTGACCCTGTCGTTGGTCGCGGATCCGCCCTTCGTGCAGAGCAAGAGCTGGCGGATGGATGCGTTGCTACCTGGCGACGAGGTGCACGTTGCTGATCGCGACGTCGCGCTGAATGCGACCCTGCTGCACGAGCTGACCGAGAGTATGGTCGGATCGCTGACTCTCAACTTGACCGATGCGTCCGGCGGCATCCTCGCCGAGCATCTGCACCCGGTGGAGCTCTTGGCTCACAACCAGTGGGGTGGCATCGGTTCGATGGCCGAATTGCTGCCGGCCTTCGTGATGCCGAACGATCCGGCGGTGGATCGGGTGCTGAAAGGCGCGTCGGACGTTCTGCGCCGGGCGGGCAAGCCAGATGCGATCGATGGCTATGGATCGGGCCAGCGGGAGCGCGTGTGGGAACTCGTGTCCGCGATCTGGTCGGCTGTTGCGGGGCTGCGCATCACTTATGCGCTGCCGCCGGCAAGCTTCGAGCGGACAGGGCAGAAGGTCCGCACCCCGTCGCAGATCCTCGACGGTCGGTTGGCGACATGTCTCGACACCACATTGCTGTTCTCAGCCGCGTTGGAACAGGCCAACCTCAATCCGCTGCTGATCCTGACCGAAGGTCATGCCTTTATCGGCGTTTGGCTCCAGCCGGTCGAGTTCGCCACGCTGGTGACCGATGAGGCGGCGGCGCTGCGCCGTCGGTTTGATCTGGACGATCTGGTCGTGTTCGAAACGACTTTGGCGACGCAGAGTTCGCCGGCGGGGTTCGGGCAGGCAATGGCGACCGCACGGCGGCAAATCGCCGAAGAGGCCGATGCGCAGTTCGAGATGGCGATCGACGTCCGCCGCGCCCGTATGCAGAAGATCCGACCGCTCGGCGTTGCCGCGACCGGGCGCACCGCCGGTCCTGACATGCCCGAGGTCGCCGAGGGGCTGGAGGCGGCTCCGGCGCTGCCGGCTTTTGATGTCGAGGTGGTGGAAGACGTGCCAACAGCAGCGGGGCGGATCCTGCAGTGGCAGCGCAAACTGTTAAACCTGACGACCAGCAACAGTCTGCTCAATCTGCGGGACGGCAAGACCGTCATCAGGCTGCTGTGCCCCGATCCTGGCGCGCTGGAAGACCTGCTCGCCGGCGGTCGCAAGGTGCGGATCGTACCAATGCCCGATCTCGATGTCGGCGGGCGCGACGAGAAACTCTACCAGCAGCAGACCCAGACAAGCCTGCGCGAAGAGGTGGCGGTGCAGGCGATGAACCGGGGCGAGGCGCTGTCGCTGCTGCCCAAGGACAAGCTCGATGCGTCGCTGATCGAACTGTACCGCAAGGCGCGTACCGATCTGGAGGAAGGGGGAGCCAACACGCTCTATCTCGCGCTGGGCTTTCTCAAATGGAAGAAGTCCGCGTCGGAGGAGAAGACGTATCGCGCGCCTCTGATCCTGTTGCCGGTACGGCTGGAGCGCAAGAGTGCGCTGTCCGGTGTGACGATGATCGCGCATGAGGACGAGCCGCGCTTCAACCTGACCCTGCTCGAACTGCTGCGACAGGATTTCGAACTGACCATTCCTGGTTTGGACGGTGAATTGCCGCAGGATCATAGCGGGGTCGACGTCGCTGGGGTGTGGCGCACGGTGCGCACCGCCGTTCGCGATATTGTGGGTTTCGAGGTGGTGCCCGAAGTTGCGCTGGGCACCTTCTCCTTTGCAAAATATCTGATGTGGAAGGATTTGGTCGACCGCGCCGACCGGCTAAAGGAAAGCCCGCTGGTACGGCACTTGATCGATCGGGATGGATCAGTGCAGGTCGATAAGGGCGGTTTCCCCCGCGCCGAGGAAATGGACACCCGGATCGATCCTGCCAGCCTGTTCACGCCGCTGCCGGCGGACAGTTCGCAGCTGGCAGCGGTTGTCGCCTCTGCGGAGCAGCGTGACTTTGTGCTCGACGGTCCGCCGGGAACGGGCAAGTCGCAGACGATCGCGAACATGATTGCGCATAATCTCGCACTCGGGCGGCGCGTACTGTTCGTGGCGGAGAAGCGCGCGGCGCTGGAGGTCGTGCAGCGGCGATTGGCCGACAAGGGCCTCGCACCTTTCTGTCTCGAACTTCATTCGGCCAAGGCGACCAAGACTGCAGTCCTCAAACAACTCGATAGCGCCTGGACGGCGCGTGACACGCTGACCCAGGAGGAATGGGATCGCGAGGCTAACGAGACACATCGTCTGCGTGATGAATTGAACGATGTGGTGGCGTTGCTCCATCGCCGCGACGCCAATGGCTGGACAATCCATAATGCGATCGGACGCACCGTGCGCGATGCCGACGAAGCGACCCCACAGTTCACTTTTCCGGCCGCCACCTGCCATTCGGCCGATCATATGGCGCAATTTCGAGACATCGCCCGGCGGATGGGAATTGCGCGCAAGACGGTTGCCGATCTGCCCGCTGAGCTGGACGGGATCGCGCGGACCGACTGGTCGAACGGGTGGCAGGAGGCAATCGTCGCCAGCGCGGGCGAAGTCCCCGATGCGATCGACGCCGTGGTAGACGCGCGTGAGGCGGTCGCAACCGCGGGTAGGCTCCCGCTACCCGGACAGGATCGCACACAGCTGGGAGCGTTGCTTGGCTTCGTTGATCTGTGCCTGTCGATGCATGGCCATGATCTGCGCTTTGCCTTCGCTCCCGATATGACCGATCGGGTGATGGCCGTGCGTGACGCGCTGGCATTGATCGCGCGCTATAGGCTGGAAGAAGCCACGTTAAGCGCACCTTATGCGCCCGAAGCCGCGCGCCGTCTTGATATCGAGGCGATGCGCGCGGATTGGAAAGTCGCGTCGGGCAAGTTCTGGTTCCTGGCCACTCTGGCGCAGCGCAAGGTGGCGCGGGCGCTTATGCAGGCGGGTGGTGCATCGGCTATGGTCGACCCGCAAGCCGATCTGCCTCGGCTTGCGGCGATGCGCGATCTGCTGGCGCAGATTGACGGGCTGGCGAACCAGGCATCGGGGTTGCCGGGATGGGCCGGGCTTGCAAGCGATGGCGACCGGATCGAACAGGCGATCGGACGCGCCGACCGATTGCGCGCGGCGATTGCGGCCGAAGCGGATGGCCCCGACATGCTGGTGACGCTGCGTGGTGCGACCGCGACGCTTGTGGTCGACGCCAATGAGATGCTGGCAAACGATGGTGCGGTGGCGGGCGCTATCGAACGGCTGCGGCGTGCGCTCGACCGTTTCGACGCAGTGATTGGTCGTTTCGAGACGCTGTCTGGCGCGAAACTGGGAAGCGATTTTGCCGAACTCCGTCTGCGCGCCAGCGCGGTGGTGGCGCATGGCCGTCGACTTCGGGATTGGGCGCATTGGCGCGGTGTACGTGACGAGGCGATGCAGGCACATCTTGCCCCGCTGGTTGCGGCGCTCGAGCGCGGGGCGATTGCTCCCGAAGCATCGTTGCCCGTGTTCGAGACCGCTTATGCCCGCTGGTTCGCCTTCACCCGGATCGACCAGGAGCCGATGCTGACCCACTTCATGGTGGGCGAGCAGGAGGATCGGATCGCGCGCTTCCGCGCGCTCGACGACCGAATGGGCCTGTTGTCTTCGCGTTATGTCCGCGCGCGGCTGTGCGGGTTGATCCCGGACAAGAATGCGGTCGGCAAAAAAGACGGTTACGGCACGCTCAAGCACCAGCTTCAGTTGCAGCGCCCGAGCATGCCGATCCGCAAGCTCGCGGCGGAAATGGGCGATGCATTCACCCGACTTGCGCCGTGTATGTTGATGAGCCCACTGTCGATCGCGCAATATCTTCCCCCCGATCAGGCGTTATTCGATCTCGTCATCTTCGACGAAGCGTCACAGATCACGCCATGGGACGCGATTGGGGCGATGGCGCGCGGCAAACAGGTCGTCATCGCCGGCGATCCGCGACAGATGCCGCCTAGCAACGATTTCGGGCGCGGATCAGGCACTGCCACGATCGACGACGATACCGTGCCCGACATGGAGAGCATCCTCGACGAATGCCTTGCTGCCGGTGTGCCGCAGCACAGCCTCGACTGGCATTATCGCAGCCGGCACGAAAGCCTGATCACCTTTTCCAACACGCGCTATTACGACAGCAAGCTCGTCACCTTCCCGCCCCCAGAAACCCGTCCTAGTGCTGTCACCTGGCAACGTGTTCCGGGCGTCTATACCAGCGGAATCAAGACCAACCCGATCGAGGCGCAAGCGATCGTCGACGGAGCCGTGCGGCGGCTGCGCGATCCGGGCTTCGTGGATGAAAAGGGCAATCCGCTGACGCTCGGCATTATCACGATGAATGCCGAGCAGATGAAGCTGGTCGAGGATCTGCTTGACAAGGCGCAGCGTGCGCATCCTGAAATCGTGCCGCATTTCGATCAGGAGAACCGGACCGAGCCGGTTTGCGTGCGCAACCTAGAAACGGTGCAGGGCGACGAACGCGACGTCATCCTGCTCGGCGTGAATTTCGGGCCGACCGAACCCGGCGGCAAGACAATGTCGATGTCCTTTGGCAAGCTGAACAATTCGGGCGGTTGGCGGCGCCTAAACGTCGCGGCGACACGGGCACGTCGCGAGATGAGGATCTTCACCTCGTTCGAACCGGGCATGATCGATCTTACCCGCACGGCATCCGAAGGCGTGCGCGACCTCAAGGCGTTCATCGAATTTGCTGAACGCGGGCCGCGCGCGCTCGCCGAAGCGAACAAGGGTTCGTTGGGCGGTGCGGATTCGCCGTTCGAAGAGGCCGTCGCGGCGGCACTTCGTCGTCGCGGCTGGACGATCGTGCCACAGGTCGGCGTGTCGAAGTTCCGCATCGACCTGGGCGTCGTACATCCGGATCGGCCGGGCGACTATCTGGTCGGCGTCGAATGCGATGGCGCCTCTTATCACAGCGCGGCGACCGCGCGGGATCGCGACAAGGTGCGTGCCGCGATCCTCGAAGGGCTCGGCTGGACCCTGCTTCGCATCTGGTCGACCGACTGGTGGATCGACAAGGAGCGAGCGACCGATCGGCTGCACGAGCAGATTGAGGCCCTGTTAGCGGCGGATCGCGCGGCCGTCGCCGATCGTGAAGCTGCGATGGAAGACGCTGCTGCGTTGGGATCGCCGGCGCCTGATGTCGATCCGATCGCCCCGCCCGTTGTCGAACAAAACTGGCCCGTGCCGGAGGCTGAGGCCGTCGCCGACACGATTGATATCGTGCGCCACGAACCGCCGTCACGCGCTTTCGCTTATGCGCGTTTCGTCGAATCCGAGCAGGCAGCATCTCCAACATCCGGAGAGAGAGACCTCTACCGTGCCACCGATTTTGCAGCGCTAGCGCCGATGATCGATCCAGACAGTTTTTACGAACCGTCCTACGACGCGGTACTGATCTCGCTCGTCCGGCATGTGTTGGTATCGGAGGCGCCGATCGCGGAGACGTTGATGGTGCAGCGGATCGCGCGGGCGCATGGGTTTCAACGCGCAGGCCGGATCATCCGGGATCGCGTGATGACGATCGTCGACAAGTTACATTTCGTTGAGCAGGAAGAGCGCGGTGACCGGTTCATCTGGACCGATGTAGACGCGCGGAATCTCTGGGATCGGGTGCGCATTCCCGCGAGCGCAGAGGACGTCAGACAGATCGAGGATATCGCTCTTGCCGAACTGCGCGCCGCTCGCACGGGTGGCGATGCCGTGGAACTCTCTCGCAATCTTGGTGTGCGGCGGCTGTCAAGCAGCGCAAGGGCGCGGATCGAATTAGCTTGGAAAAGCGAACTGCCTGAAGGCGAGGGATGATCAAGGAAACCTTATGACCGCTTTCGGGAAATAGTTCTGGGCTTCCGAACGACCGAGTTTAGGGCGCTTTGCCGCTAGAAGGCTCCCCAACTCATAGTCGACCGCTCCGGCTGCAAACGACAAGCTCTTCAAAGATGGCTCTATGGACCGCAGGCAGGTTGGAGCGGAATGACGCCGAGGCCATCGAGCTATCGTCTCGCAAGCTATGACGCTTCAGGAAAGCTCGCGCGCAATTAAGCTGTTCGACCGTTAGTCCCCGCCTCTAACAGCTCGTCGCTCAGCGCATCGAACGCGGTTTCCATAAGCTCGATCAGCGTGCGCCGTTCGCCTTCGACGCCAAGCGCCTCCGTGGCGAGGCGGATCGCGCCAATCGCGAGCATGGCGATAAGCCGAAGCGCCATCTCACGCGCGGGGTTGGGCCATCGCTCCCGCAGCGCGTCGAACAGCGTGCGTTCATGCTCGACATAGCTCGCTTGTTTGCGCGCCTGCACGGCCGGACTTGACCGCATAAGCCGGTCGATCGCGACCATGTCGTCGGCGGGCACCTCGACGCAGGCCGCGATCACCGCGGTGCGGATGGCGTCGATCGGCGAGACGCGATCGCCCGCTCGCCGGACCCGAACCGCTATCATCTCGCCCATGCCCTGCTGGAGGGAAAGGAGGATGTCGTCCTTCGACTTGAAGTAGTGAAAGAAGGTGCGGCGCGAGATGCCCGCCTTCGCCGCGATCTCATCCAACGTCGTCGCGTCGATGCCCTTGTCTATGAACAGGCTGATGCCAGCATCGGTGATCTTTCGCAGCGTCTCCTGCCGCTTCCGCTCGCGAAGTCCTGGCGACGGCGCGGCAACCTTCTCAATCATTTCTCGTCACTTCACGCTTGATTATTGCACTGAGTGCAAGTTAATATCTGCACCCAGTGCAAATAGCAGGATTGGTGATGATGCGGAAGTGGACAACCAGCCACATGCCTAGTCAGGCCGGGCGAGCGGCGGTGGTGACCGGTACGGGCGGACTCGGCTTCGAGGTGGCGCTGGCGCTGAGCCGTGCCGGCGCCGAGGTTGTGATCGCCGGCCGCGATCCGCGCAAAGGTGCGGAGGCGGTTTCCCGCATCGAATCGTGCGTGCCGGCCGCGAAGGCTCGCTTCGAGGTACTGGACCTCGCCTCGCTCAACTCGATCGCGCTCTTCATCGAGCGACTGCGGGCCGACCGGCAGCGGGTCGACCTGCTCGTCAACAATGCGGGCGTGATGGTGCCGCCCAAGCGCCGCGAGACGGAGGACGGGTTCGAGTTGCAGTTCGGCACCAATCATCTCGGGCATTTTGCTCTCACCGGGCAGTTGATGCCGTTGCTGCGCGCGTCGACCGGTGCCCGCGTGGTGTCCGTGTCGAGCGTCGCGGCGCGATCGGGATCGGTCGACTGGAACGAGTGGAACGCGAGTGCCGGCTATACGGCAATGCCGGTCTATGCCCGATCCAAGATCGCGTGTCTTATGTTCGCCTTCGAGCTTGAGCGGCGCAGCGTGGCGGCGGGCTGGAACATCACCAGCATCGCCGCACATCCAGGGGTCTCACGCACCGAGCTCCTTCACAAAGGGCCGGGACGTGGCAGCGTGCAGAGCCGCGTGCGGTCGCTGCTGCCGTTCCTCTTCCAGCCCGCGGCGCAGGGTGCGCTTCCGTTGCTATTTGCAGCGGCGGCGCCCGAGGCGCGCGCGGGGGGCTATTACGGCCCCGACCGGCTTGGCGAGACGCGCGGCTACCCTGCGGAGGCCCAGATCCCCCCACAAGCGCTGGACCGCGCGGCTGGCGAGCGCCTGTGGGCATTGTCGGAAAACGCGACGGGTGTGCGGTTCTAACCGGTCTAGCAAGGAGCCAATCATGACCAAGTATCTGACCCTTGCCGCATTCGGTTGGCTGACGCTCACCGGCACGCTGCATTTCGCGGTCGATGTCGTGAGCCACCACCTGCGCGGCAAGCACGTGCCGGGGCCGCAGACCACGCTTTACTACGGACTACACTCCGCCTTCGCGCTCGGGCAGGTACTGTTTGGGATGATGTGCCTATGGACGGTGCGGCGACACCCCGACATGTTGCGCGACCCGGCCATTGTGATGTTTTCGGTGGCAGGTGCCGGTGCGTGGCTCGCGCTAACCGTGCTCGTGATGGACTATTGGGAGCCAAAGCTGAACGCGGGCATCTTCGCCGTGTTGCTGGCCGTCGCGATCGCGGCGGAGCACGTACGGGCCTGATCGCGACCGAACTCGCCGGTGGCGTCGCAATGCTGGCAGGCCAGGAGGCAACGGCAAGCCGTCCCGACGTGACCGCAATCCTGCGGGCGCAAGGACGCAGCGTATTTTCTCCGCGACCGAGCAGTCGTCCGAGGTTGATTGCCCGGCGCTATAATCGAACGGCGGATTTCAGGAACGCACCCGATCTCGCGGAACGGCCGATTACAAGGCGCAAAGCAGCTGGATCGCGCAATCAGATCGGATGCCTCCGATCAGAGCCCACGCTCGAAGCGATAACGGGAATGAAAGTTGTGAAGGGGCCCGCTGGCAAGGCGCCCTAGAAGCCGCCGATCAGATACCGCCAGGCGTCTCATTAAGGAAATGATCGACTGGAGCATCCCAGAAGATCGACAACGCGATAGCCATGTCGAGGTCGAGGGGCCGGCTTCCACAGATCACTGCTGTCCAACGCTCAACCGGTATTTTGGTGAGATGTGCAAACTCTCCCATCGTCGGCCAGCCAAGGGCGGGAGCGAACCAGTCCGATCGACGCAGCAGCTTCATTTCATGCAACGTACTGCGATGGTGTTGAAGCTCCGTGGGTTCCGCAATGAATTGGGACCGATCGTGTTTGGTCACGTTGATTGCACCGCCAAGACGCCAGAGACTCTACAGCCTCCCAAGGAGACGCTCCTACGCGCCGCCTCTCCCATCACTTTCGTCGCTTGATCACCTGGCGCTGACACCGGGTATTGGGCTCCCGTCTTTGAACGGATAACCCGTGCGCGGCCGAATGGGCGGGGCTGGGTAAGCCTTCTTGCTATGCGAAAGCCCAAGGTCGAGTAGGCTGGCTGCGTAGGCAACCGTCGTTCGGATGGGATTGATCACGGGGATGGACAGTCCGTGCTGCTCCAGCGCTTGTCCGACAATAACCTCGCACCCAAAAAACGCCGTGCACCCTATCAACAAAACATCGGCGCGATCATTCTGGGCCGCGATCAGCGATTCCTCGATGATCCGCTCATGCAGCCTATGTTGCCCTGTCGGCCCAGTAACCTCGACAACGTCGAGATCGACCGCGCGCACCGACGCCAGGTGATCGAGAACACCATAAGTTGCGGCAGCGCGTTCGATCCGGGCGCGATTGCGGTTCTTGATACCGATATAGCTAAATCGATGTCCTAGCATGGTCGCGACATGCATGCAGGTTTCACGCGGGCCGAAGACAGGAATGTCCAAAAGCTCACGCGCGGCTCGCAATCCGGGGTCACTCATACAATCGATCACGACTGCATCGACCCCTTCGTCCCGCGCCTCCTGCGCCCGAGCGACGATATAAGGTGCCGCTAAAGCTTCGTCATATTCGCATTCCACGGACGGCGGACCAAAGGCGATGCCGGTCCGCGATATTTCGAGTTCGCCAGGGTGCTGTAGGGATTCCAGATCCACCATTCGCTCAGAAACATCCTGGGTGACAGGAGTTATCAGGCGGATTCTTTTGAGCTTCGGCATTGGCGATCACCTCGTTCCAAAGTCGATCATGCTGGGCGATTTCGCCACAGGACGTGTCAGAAGTTCTCGATGGGCACGTATTCTTCGTCGATGCCGAAGGCGGCCGGGCCAAACAGCCGGAGAGCCTGCGGCGTTCGCAACTGATCGGGCGCGCTCATGGCGACAACTTTGACACGCTGGCCATATTTCAAGGACTGCGTCGGAATGGGTTCGCCCGTCTCACGGTCGATGATGCAAATGAGATCAGGTACCATCGCCACGAGCCTGCCGCCGATGCGCGCCGCCAGATTTTCGTTCTGGAAAATGACGGTGCAGTCGAGTTCGGAGCGAGATAGATCCGTGAGATGGCAGGTGCCGACCGAAAACCCTCGAGTGGTCTCGCGCACCAAATCTACGATCTTGCCGTCAAAGAGCACTCTCGCATTCTTATAAAGCCCGCCCTTGTTCAGGCATTCTACGAGGCTCTGGGAAACGTCCTTCCCGGCGCGGCCTTCACGGATGGCCACCCCGATTTCATAGGCCGCGGTCAGCGTGCTTCGCACGGCGCTCTGCTTTGCCTGGCGCCCCGACATCGGAAAGCAGCCGACAAAGACGCGCAAGCCCATGCTGATTGCGAGAGCCCGGGTCATCGCCTCGGCCTTTTTGTCGCTGTCGGCGGAGACGATCGCGAAATTGCCATGCTCGTCGACCACGGACAATGGAGTGGCCCGGATACCGTTGGCGCTGAACGTATTCATCTGCAGCTCGGGAAACGCCCGCCCCATACCGTCTGCATTGATGAGCGGAAGTCCCCGCATGGCCGCCAGCAAAATCGGGATCATCGAATTGCTGCCACCGATTTCGGCAGGCATGATCGCGGAGGCCTTGACGCCGAGATGATGTTCGAGCGTCGCCAGCGCCAACTCCACCTCGCCACCGCCGATCAGCTTTTCGATCTGAACCGTCGGCGCTCCGAAACCCGCAATCGACATGACAACGGCATCGTCTGCCAAATCCTCGACGTCGATCACGTCGGGTGCACCATATTGGGCGATCGCCTCACGCGCGATCAGATGGCCGATATAGGGATCACCGCCTCCGCCTGTGCCCAAAAATGCTGCGCCTCGCGCGAGATCCGCGAGAATTTCCGTTCTAATCTGAAACGTCATTATTGATGAACCTTGTGGACTATATTTTGCGCAGCACGATCAATGCTGATGGTAGCGGGTCGGCATAAGGTAGCCGCTGCGCGCTTTGATCGGCGGCGGCGGATATGTCGCGAGGCTGTGAGTGAGGCCGACATCAAGGAGGCTGCGAGCCATGCCAATTGCCGAGGGCAAAGGATCGATGATCGGAATGCCGCTCTGGCCGTGCTGCTCGAGAAATTGGGTGATATACTCTGACGCGCCGAAGAAGGCCGTGCAGCCGAGCACGATCAGGTCGGCTGCGTCCTGTTCCACCGCCGCCAAACATTCCCGCGCCAGCATGTCGTAGATGACATGGGCGTCATGACCCGAGTGCACGCCTGAAATCTCAATAGCGCGAATTGAGCAACATTGTCCGGCAACACCATAAGTCGTCATATGATGATCAAGGATGGGTCGCAGGCGATCAGCGATCGTCACAATGCTGAAGCGGTGCCCTAAGGTCGCCGCGATGTGCAACGCAGCTTCGCCAGCACCGATTACGGGAATGCGCACAGCTTCGCGTGCCGCATGCAGTGCAGGATCACCGACGCAGTCGATGATTACGGCGCTGCAACCCTCGTCCTCGGCCTCCATCGCTGCCCCGATGATATAAGGGGTGGAGAGAAGATCATCGAACTCGCTCTCAATCGATGATGCTCCGTAGCGGAGCCGGGTTTGGCTCAATCGAACTCGATCCAGATCCAGCACGTCATCAATTGTGTCGGCGGTCAGGTCTCCTGCCGCGATGAGCGCATCGATATTGTCTTCTGTGACCCGAACTCCTGCAATCACCGATTCCGGTTTGATGCTGCAAAAGATCCGCTTCAGCGGGAGCAGCTTGTGCGACATGTCTGTCGTATGGACTGTCAGGAGGCGAATATGGTGGGCCATGATAGCTCCGCTAAAGATACTTGAGAGTTGAACATCCCATCGTGGCGCGGCTCACGTCGCCAGACGGCTGCGCCCCTGGGTGCAAAAATGCAGAGCAGCATAAAGTGCTGCTGCAACGATGATTGAGTCGCATGACGGAATGCTGGTCAGGGTCAGGACAGAATTGCTGCTGCTCAATCCCGCGATCGCGATGCCCCCACCCCATGCACAGAAGGCCGGAATGCCGATCTTCGGATTGCTTGCCAGCACAGCGATGTCGAGCCTCCGGCCGCGCAGCTGATAGTCCGTCACATAAATGCCGGCGATCGGCGGAATGGTGATGCCCAGAACAAGCAGGAACGGGACGAAATGCTGCGTAAGCCCGAGAGTTGCGCTCGCTATCCCCAGTGCACCGACGCCCAGTACGACAAAGCGGAAGCGAAACCGCGGTAGCAATGTCGAGAAGAATAACGACGACGAATAGAGATTGGCCACATTGGTGGTCCACGCTTTGAACACGAGAAATGCGAGCGTGATTCCACCAAGCCCAAGCGCCAGCATGAGCACCATGATGTTACGCTCTCCCGTCGCGACGCTTGCGACTGCCACCATGACAAACATCAAAGGCAGGCACAGCCCGTAGGTGAAAACGGCAGCGCCGCGGCCGTGATTGGCCGAACGCGCAAAGCGCGCAATGTCAGGGAAGATAATGGTTCCAACCGAGGCGCCCCCCACCACGGCCGATATGCTGACGCCAATCGACGTTTGCCCGGTGCCGCGATAGGCGAGCAGAGTTGCCAGCGAATGGTCACGTATCGCGAGCCAGGTTATGACGAGGAGCAGGATAAGCAGTAATGGGACTGCTAAATCGGCCAGGCGCGATATCGCTTTGAAGCCAAACATCGTGGTGCCGACCATGAGCAGCCCGCCGATCACGGTGCCCACCTTCTCAGGAATGTGAATCGTGAGAATGCTCGTGGCCATCTGAGCGAGCGTGCTGCCGAAAATCTCTGCAGTCACAGCGAACCACCCAATGAGCGTGATACCGAGAATGAGATTGATGACGCGAGCGCCTACGCGCCCGAACGGAAATTGGGTGATGACCGATGTTGCCAGATGCGTTTGTGCAGCAACCGTGGCCGTCAGCATTGCAATGATCGCCAGGATCGCAGCGCCACCGAAGAAGGCGATCATGCCATTCCGAAGGCCCATGCTGTGGCCGATCTGAGCGCCGATTAGAAAACCCGGAAGCGCTAGCACGACTCCGATCTTGATCAGCGCGATCGTCCACCAGCTGATGCGATTGTTGATAGGAACTGGCGCATTGGTGAATTCGGTCGATGACAGTGCGAGGTCTGGCACATGGCCCATAATGGTGATCCTAAAGCACGACCCTCGCGGCCGTCAGCAACTCGGGTTTCTGTGAGCAGCCATCCCCTCGCGATGAGAAGATGGCTGCCACGCAGTTAGAAATTATAGCTAGCTTCGACGCCGTAGCTCCTAGGCGAGTTCGGTGTCCGCAAGCGGTTACCGGTTTCTGAGACACGGGTTGCGCGCCGCGTGTCGGTCAGATTTTTGCCCCACAGCGCCAGCGTCCAATTGGCTGTGCGCAGTGCGATCCGACCATTGACGTAATCGCCCGTCCTGGTCTTCAGCGTGTTCTGGAGGTCAAAGTAGAAGCCCCCCTGACGGCGGAAGTCCCCGTTGAACACCAGGTCCATGTCGTCCGAGATCGGCGCGGTGTAGTTTGCGCCCAGATTGAACGTGAAGTTCGAGACCAACGGCGAATGGTTGCCGACCGCGCCGGACACGTCGCCAAGCGCCGGATCGAGCGCCGCCACTTCGCGAACATCAGTATCGGACAGACCCAGCGCAGCGGTAATGCTCAGCTGCCGCGTCGGACGCGCCTGCACTTCAAGTTCGAATCCGTTGATGTTGGTCTTGGGAATGTTGACCGCACCGCGACGGAAAGCCGTGGGCGTCGCGATCACGAAAGACAGCTGCTGGTTGCGGTAATCGATATAGAATGCGCTGGCATTCACGAACAACATGTTGTCGAGAAAGCTGCCTTTGAAACCAAGCTCGTAATTTCGACTGGTTTCGTTCTTGAATTGGGTCGTCTGCGTGAATCCACCCGAGCGAAACCCGGTCGAGTAGGTAGCATAGGTCATGAACCCATCTGCCCACTTGTACGACAATTGAGCCTTGGGCTGGAGCGAATGAAATTTCGCCTTGGCGAGGGTGTTCACGGTGGCAAGCGTGTTCTGATTATTCTGGCGATCTTCGTCGTAGCGAAGACCGACCAGCGCAGTGAGCTTCTCCGTCAGGTCGTAGGTCGCCTGCCCGAATAGCGCCCAAGCATGCCGGTTAGTGACGTTGTTCTGGTTGAGCACCGAACCACTCGGCACGCCGCCCTGGGGGCGGGTCACATTTTCGGCGCCAACGATCAGACGCTGGCGATCCTGGCGATCTTGATAAAAGCCGCCGGCGATCCACTGAAACGGCGCCTTACCGTTCGACGTCAGGCGGATCTCCTGATTGAACACGTCAGAATCGAAGCGCAGGTCCTGCGCAACTACCGCAGCGGGAGTGTAATCGCCGTCACCAAAGTCGTGCTGACGCACTTCAGCATAGCCGGTGATCGACGCCAGGCTGACCGGGCCAAAATCATAGTCGATTTTAAGCGAACCATCCCGGAATATCGTCTTTTCGGTACCCACCAGATCGCCGCGGAAACCGGGATTTTTCACATCGTCGATCAACGACGCATTGATTTGCCCAGCCGCGTTAAGCGGCACGATATCTAAGAAGCAGCAAGACCCGTCACCATCGGTGTAAGAGCCGCGCAGGCTGACTTTGAGCGCGTCGCCGCGATATTCGAGCTGACCACGAACGTTGGCCTGCTTGTCAGGATTAATCCGGTCGCCAGGCTTGTAGACCTGATAGGCCGGCACCGCGCGGCCATCGGCGGCGCTGCGGATCAGACCGTCAGTGTGGCGATAGAAGCCCGAGACGCGGGCGTAGAGCGCGTCTTTAACGAGCGGAGCGGAAACGGCACCGGCGATGCGGTAGGAATTGGCATTCCCGTAGGTGCCTTTGATCATGCCTTCGAGCTCGTCGCCCGGCGCCTTGGTCGTGACGACAATAGCACCGGCAATTGCACCCTGACCGTAGAGAGTACCCTGCGGACCACGAAGGACTTCGATCTGCTGGATATCCATCAGATCCTGGTTGATGAAATCGTTCGATCCCAGCTGCACACCGTCAACGATGAAGGCGACCGGCGGCAACGCGCCCTGTGCGCTCGAAATACCGCGCATCGTGAGGAAGGTTTCGTTGCTGCGGAAAGTCTCGCGCACGATGAGATTGGGCGTCAGGTCAACGAATCCGCGAAGATTCGTGATATTAGCATTCTCGATCTTGTCTGCGGTGAACACCGTGACCTGCTCAGGCACCTTTTGCAGGTTTTCCGAACGCTTGCGGGCCGTGACGATGATTTCGCCAGCGGTGGCATCCTGCGCCCAGGCAGCGCTAGGCAAGAGAAGTGGCACGGCACCCGCCGCAAGCATGGTTCGCGTCAGCAACCGTCGAATGCTTTTCCTTGTCATATTCAAATCCCCCTTTTGATACTTCCCTGCTGATTTTTTCAATATTTGGTGGGTCGTTCCGGCACCTATGGCCGCGCGGCTTGTAGGTCGGCGGTCAGACGCAATCGGCCGGCGGCATTGACGCGCAGCCTCACAGCGCCGCCCGGCACGTAGGCGAGCGGCACTTCATCAATGTCGAGGATCTCAACGCTGTCAGGATCGGCGCCCGCCGCGATCGCGGACTTTACCGCGTCCTGCTTGGCCAGAGCGATTGCTGCATCGCGGCCCGTGACAGCGTAGGAATATACGCCTTCGGATTCGCCACCGATCTGTGCGATCGACGCTCCGACGGCATTGGCTACCGCCGCGTGATCTGGAACGATCAACCGCGATATGCCCGCTAGCTCTTGCGACACGAGGATCGAACCCCCGCCGACGAGTACGAGTGGCACTGGCTCAGCGCTCGTTTTCATGCGGTCGATGCCCTCGGCAATCCGACCGTGCATGAGCGCCACTGCATCGCGCACGACATCAGCGGAAAGACCCACCACGCGTGACCGGTCGCCTATGTCAGCATAGCCCGCGGCGACTGCGATGTCGGTCGCTGTCAGCGTGTCGCCGCCGAATATCAGCGCCTTTTCCGTGATCCGGTACCCCACAGACTGGGGACCGATTTGCAGCGGCTCTTTGCCATCTGCTCGGATTATGCTGCCGCCACCCAGAGCAAGTGCCAAGATGTCGGGCATGCGGAAATTGGTCCGGACACCGCCAATGTCGGACGTCATCGAGGATTCGCGAGGAAAGCCTCCGGTCAGAACGCCGAGATCGGTGGTCGTTCCCCCAATATCAGCGACGAGGGCGTCCTGTTCGCCAGACAGGTAGACCGCGCCACGCATGCTGTTCGTAGGGCCCGAGGCGAAGGTTAGAACGGGATATTTTTCGACATGCGCGGCACTCATCAGCGTGCCGTCATTCTGGCTAATATAGAATGGTGCGTTGATCTTGAGCTTGATCAGCGCATCGCGAAAAGCCTGAACCACGCGCTTAGCGAGGTCCGCCAGGCTTGCGTTCATGATCGCAGCATTTTCGCGCTCAAGCAGCCCGAGACGGCCGATCTTGTGCGACAATGTCACGGCCGCATCGGGTATCTCGTTCCTGACGATCTCTTCGGCTCGCAGCTCCATGTCGCCATTGACGGGCGAGAACATCGAAGTGATGGCGACCGAGCGCAGTCCCGCAGCCTTGAAATTGCGCGCAGCATTAGCGATCGCGCGCTCATCAAGGGCGCTGTTCGACGTTCCGTCATATTGGTAGCCGCCTGGCACCATCGCCACATGGCCGCCGACGGCGGCTTTGATGTCCGCAGGCCAGTCGAGTAGTGGCGGCAAACCCTTAGTGGCCGGCAGCGCAGTGCGGATGATCCCGACCCGTTGGAGATGGGTCCGTTCGACGAAGGCATTGGTGAACTGCGTCGTGCCGATCATGACGCATTGCACTGCCGAGACATCTTCCCCGGCCTGTGCAAGAATAGTCTCGATAGCGCGAATAATGCCGTCACTGACATTATACGATGTCGCCGCCTTATAAGTAGCCCTTACGACGCGCCTTTGCATAAGAACAGCGTCAGTATTGGTGCCACCAACATCTATTCCGATCCGAAGGCCGGATTGCCAATTCATAAAAAAATTTGCCCCGCACGAGATTCATGACCAGATTGCTGGTCACACCATCAAGTATCGGAGTGTTTCAGCTTATGAAGTTGCCGACAATTGGTGTCGCCGAGTGGGGGAGCTAGTTTTGATGGGTGAGGCGACTAGCGGATGTCTTTGACCGCGCCCCACTCGTATGAGTGGGGAATCCGCACCAAGCGCAGGACTGACGTCGGCGATGCCCTCCGCCACACGACACCTGCCGTGCGCTGTTGGTTCGATATCGTGAGCGAGCTTATAGCGCCTTTCGTTGCGCTTCTCTGACGGCTTCGGTCCGTGAGGTGACCTGAAATTTCCTGAAGATGCTCTTCAGATGGTATTTGACCGTATTCTCAGTGAGGCTGAGGTTTCGTGCGATGACCTTATCCTGATAGCCCTCTTTGAGCTGCTGTAGGACGTCAAGCTCACGGACGGTCAGCTTACCCGCGTTGGACGATGGCATACCCTCAAGCTCTTTGAGCAAGGCTTTCCCATAGACCATGCTCGCTTTGTAGGCCTTCTTCGCCGGAGCGTGCGCAACAAAGTCTTGGAGGAGATCGGCAAGCAAGCCATGTTCCTCGTGGAAGATGCGAACATAGCCGGTCTCGCGACAATGTTCGAGAATGTCTGCCAGTAGCGCAAAGGCAGCCGATGGTTCGTCAAGCTGCTGCAGGGCGCGCGCTTGAAGCGCCCCAATCCGAATGTAAGAGCGGATATTCTTAGATCGAAGGAAATGGCTCGTAGCGTCCGCGAGCTCGTTTCTTACCGCCTGCGCCTCGCCCGCGCGCAATGCAAAAGCGGCGCGCGCGAGGTAGATGATTTCCTGTTCCCGCCAGGTCGTGGCGTCCTCCGACGCTTTTCGTTTGTCCAGGCACAGCTCTCCCAGCGCTTCGAAATGCCCTCTCGCTCGATCCATTAAGTCGGCACGCGCAAGGAACAGCAGATCGGCAGCGTGCAAGAAGATTGAAAGCCCAGAAACACCGCGATTCTCGGCATCCTGCCGAACCTTCGATACAATTTCGAGTGCCCCCTCAACGCCCTTATCATCAAAGGTGAGTGAGGCTGCTGTCAGGCAGGCGGCTGCATAGATTTCCATCCAAGCTTCAGTCGTGTTTAGTCGACCAAGCACGTTTGCCATATGGCGGCGCGCTACCGTCAGCTGATTACGCTCATAATGATGCTCGGCCAGCAGCGGATCGATCAGCAGGGACTTGCTGCGATCGGATGCGAAATATTGCAGCACAACCGCTCTCGCGTCGAGATAATGCCCAGTCGCTTCCGGTCTGCCTTGCGCGAAGGCAATTACCCCAAGGTGCAGATGGAGGAAGATGACGCCATGCCATACCCGCTCATGGCTGTAATGCTGCAGTGCCTCGCGCGCATAAACATGCGCCGTGTCAAAGCGACCTCGCTGGTGATGTGAGAGCGCGAGGAACGTCTTGACGTGGCCAGCATAGAACTCGCTTTCCCGATAGACCTCCCCCACCAGCCGCTCATAATTTTCAAGATAGACGTCCGTCGCCGCTCGGCAGTCATTCACCAACAGAGTGGATTCGACCATCAGGCCATCGCGCTTCAAAGCCGCCGGATCTACGCCTGGCCGGTCATGGGCGAAGTTGTCGCTCTTTTCTCGAGTACGCTGGAACAGCACTCGCGCATCAGCAACCCGGCCTTCTTTCGCGAGTACGAGAGCCCGCAGGAGCGCCAGACGCGGACAACGATCGAGCAGCTCTTGGGAGAGCATGTGGCTTATCGACTTGGTGATTGTAAGGCCGTGGCGTAGCCAGATCTGAACCCCGCCTGCACTCTCGATTACCTGTGCCTCAAGCTCCAAATCGCCCGATTGGTCGGCCTGCCGGATCGCCGGCAAAAGTCGGTCGGTTCTCGCATAAAGCCATGTGGCTTTCTCGTGCAGCTCCTGCTTGCGGGCAGGCGCCCGCTCCGCAAGATTTCGCAAAAGATACTCCTTCACGATGGGGTGAAGGCGATAGGTGCGGTCACGATCCTCATGCGGCAGCAAAAAGGGTCGAAGTGGTTCGCAAGTCACGACCGCTTGCCAGTCGATGTCGTCACCGCAGACATCACGCAGATCTTCTTCGGAGAAATGCTGCAAGACCGCAGCCTCCATCAGCAGCGTGTGCACCGACGGAGGGAAAGAGCCCACAATCTGGTCTGAAACATACTCGACGATGTCATCCGTCAGCCCCGACATCGCGGCGATATCGCCAGCGCGGCGCGGGTCTTGCTGGATCCAGCTACGCAGCAATTGAAGTGCAACGGGCCAACCTTGCGTCAACTCTTCAACTTGCAGGATTTCAGCCCTGCTCAGCTGGCCTCGGAATACTTCCTCGATCTCAGGGAGGGTGAAGCGCAACTGCGCCGGCCCTACTTTTTGCAGCCGGCCTTGTGCCGCCAGCTGCGGCGCGCCGAAGCGCACGTGGCCCCGCGCGGCTATCATCAAGTGGAAATTGTCGGGCGCCAGACGGATCAGCGGAGCTATGACTGCCTCGACCACGGCTTCATCGAGAGCTTCGAAATCATCGAGCACGAGGAAGATTTCAGTCGCGGTCTCGGCGACGATATTGAGCAACATCCCAAGCACGGCCTTTGGCTGCTGGTGAGGCAGCGCTTCGACTAATTGCGTGAGAGCATCGGTGGTCGGGAGACCGCCCTTGCTAAGGGCAAATATGATATAAGACAGCAGAATCGATGGATTATTGTCATCTTCATCGAGGAACAGCCAACCAATGATATTGTGCTGAGCTATGAGCCGGTCTCGCCATTGGCTGAGCAAAGTGCTTTTGCCGTAGCCGCCCGGCGCCTCTAGCAGCGTGACGGTTTTCGAGGCTGAAGCCGTCTGCAAGATACCCAAACCTTGCCTCGATATGAGGAAGGTTGGCTGACTGACTGGCGCGGTCTTTGATGCGATGAGCCAACTGGCAAATGTCAGCGGATTCGACGCACTGGTCCGCACCTCGTTGGCTGAAGAAGCTAATCCATTCTCGTTTAGGCTGTTATCCAAATCTACGCCTCAACCTTCGAGTGCTGATCGGCTTTTGTTGAAAGAGATCGGTTGATTGAGAGTGTAGTGGACGCCGAAACGCTCGACAACGGGCTGAGACATAAGCTCGTTTGGATCTTTGCACTCCTGGGCTCGGCGCGATCATGGGCGCCGAACAGGTGGTGTGCCTCGATGAGATAGAAGCCTACGGTTCGGGCGGATCGCAAGGGCTCTCGCAATCTCTTTGTCGGAGTATCCGCGTTCGACACGAAGACGCAGACACGCGGCCGAGGGCGTTGTTACGGTGAACGCGGCACCGGTCTGGCAGCCCTGACCATTCGCTTCGCAGCCTCGAAGGCGAAGAACCTTTATGCGTGATGTGGCCGGTACTTTCAGCGACCGGCCACACTCATTGAGCGAGATGTTTCGGCATACTCAGTCGAGATCGAAACGGACACCTTGAGCGAGCGGCAATACGCGCCTGTAATTAACGGCATTTGTTTGCCGACGCATATAGGCCTTCCAGCTATCGGTGCCGCTTTCCCGGCCACCGCCTGTCTCCTTTCGCCACCGAAGGCGCCTCCGATCTCGGCACCGAACGTACCCATATTCACGTTCGCGATGCCGCAGTGCGAACCCTCGGCAGATAGGAACCGCTCGACCTCGCGCATCCCGCCGCTCAAATAGATCGCACTGCTTGAGCTATGCGGGATTGCCGCGTTGGGCCTTCCGGTGGTGCTTCGAACGCCAAGATTGAGTGGCCTACTCTTCGTCATAAGACGTCGTGAAACATCAGATAGGCCGCTCCGAAGAATGCGGCCACCGCTACGGGAAGAATGACGAAGGCCGAATAATAGGACCACCACTCCAGCACGCGCGCTACATGTCGGTTCGACACCAGCCTGGCTTTGAGGCTGTCCTCATTATGCGTGTACGACATTGCACATGCCCTCCATCCCGAGCGCTAACGCCCATCCCCTAAGCCCGTCACTCCACATGCGTCGTTCTTCCGCATGTCGCTAGGGGGCTAACAAGATAGCTTAGCGGGTCTCGCGCCACATCCCGCGACCATTCACCGGTAGGCGCGTTGCCGAGTTATCGGCCAGCGTAAAGCGCGGCTTGTCGCGTCGACGTATCGATCAGGTCGACAGGGGTTCATTCGGGCACCTATGCGAGCAGATGGTGTGATAACGCCCGTCGAGCAAAGTGCGTATGGCGTGACGTAGCTTAGCAGCCTCACAAGCTGCCACGGCAGCCCACAACGCAGCGTTGAGATGGTTATGACTGACAGTATCCCCTATCCCATTGGCACGGCCGGCCAGCCCTGGGGCGCATCTGAGCGGGACCAATGGCGCGCGCGCCAAACCCGCCAGCGCCGCTATGACCAAGATGTTGTTCCGCGCATCGACGCGCTCGCCGCCCGTTACGACAAGGTCACTTATGGCCAGCTCGATTACGCTGGTGAGGCCTATGATCTGCTTGCGCTACGCAATCGTCACTTCGATCCGACGCTCCCCACCGCGCTCATTACGGGGGGCGTGCACGGCTATGAGACGAGCGGCGTGATGGGAGCTCTGGCTTTCCTCGAGCGCGAAGCTGCCGCTTATGCGGAGCGGATCAATCTGCTGGTGGCGCCCTGCGTTAGCCCTTGGGCCTATGAGAGGATCCATCGCTGGAACTATGATGCGATCGACCCCAACCGGAATTTTCGGATCGACGGACCGGCGCGTGAAGCGGTTGCGCTGATGGAGCTCGTCCAATCGACTGGGGGCTCCTTCCTCGTCCATGTCGACCTCCATGAGACGACCGACAGCGATGAGAGCGAGTTTCGGCCAGCGCTCGCCGCGCGCGATGGCAAAGCTTATGAGCCGGGTGAGATCCCCGACGGTTTCTACATCGTCGACGACAGCGAAAACCCCCAGCCGGCGTTTAGTCAGGCGGTCATCGCCGCCGTCGAACGTGTTACCCATATTGCGCCGGCTGATGCACAGGGAGAGATCATTGGTTCACCGGTCGTGGCACCCGGTGTGATCGAATATTCTCTAGCCAAGCTTGGCTTATGCGCTTCGATCACTGGAGCGCGCTATACGACAACGACCGAAGTCTATCCCGACAGCCCGCGTACCACGCCATCCGAGTGTGTCGATGCACAGGTTGCTGCCGTCTGCGCCGCACTCGATTACGCGCTAGAGCACGGCTGATGGAACTCGCGAACAGACGCCCGTTCCTGCGCCTTCATAGCTGATATGGCCACCAAAGGCTGCCGGCCAACCTGTAAGAGTTGATCGATATTGCGGACGACAGTCGCAGGTAACGTCGCCATCGACCTCTTTCGACTGCGCGCCGTACTCGATGGGTTGTTTGGGAACGTGCACGGCAATCGGGATGCCGGCGCTCGTTGCACGCGAATACGGTGGCCGATCTGAGGACATTCTCCGGAACATCGACTGCTGCACATGATGTGGATGAAAGCTTCGGGTGAATGCGCTCTGGATGCGCGGTACTTGCAAGCAAGTCGTTTTCCATTTTTCGGCGAGCGATCCTGAGATCGCTGCGCGACCTAACCTTTTTTAGCGCGTTAACTTCTGAGAGATCTAATAAGATTAGCGTCCAACTTGATCAGCGCGATTTATCGCGAAGGTCGTGAAGGGGCGCCTCGTCAAGCATTCGTAGTAACCAAAAGAATTTTCGATGCATTTTTCGGTTGCAATGCTTCGCAACATTGATTCTACTCCACTTCAGAAAGGGGATACTAAATGTGGTATGGCGTATCGCGATCACGCCACATATTGTGCCCCTCTAGCACTCTCGGTGTCAGTGCCTATCTTCCCCGTGCGGCCGGCTTGTCTTCGGCCGCCCGGGAACCGGGCACGGCATGTCTGGTTTCTGCGTGATTGAACTTGTTTTTTGCTCAGTCCCCGTTAAGGGGACCGGCGCGCCAGGACCGATCGTGCGCGCACGATCGGTAGGATAGGAACGGATGGCACTGTTGAACCTTTTGGGCTTCGTCGTCTCGGGCTCCGTCGCGGTTCTAATCGTGGCGGTGTTGCGGCGCGTCTGGCGCGAAGGGCCGGGTGAGATCCGTCGCCTGCGTCGTCTCGACTATGGCGTGCGCGCCATGATCGATGGCGACGTCGCAGCTGGCGACAAGGGACCCAATATTGAGGTCCAGGCGGGCGCCGCGATTCTTAATCGCGCTGGCCGTGCCTACAAGGTCCGCGAGACGCATGCGATAACCGAAGAGGTCGCTTGATCCGGCCCTGACAGTAACGCCTCGTGAGCATGTTCGATTTCCCGGCGAGCGGTGACCCTCCTTGGGCACACATGCCACATTCTTATGCCGGGTGGGTGCCGACTATCTCAGGCCACCTGTCCTTCAGCCTGATTGGATCGCGTGAACTCGGCCTCGACGGCTGCCGGTCATTTAATCGCCAAACCAGTGACGGGGCTCGGCGCGTGGTTGCGGTGCTTCAGCGCCGCGCGGCGCAAGACAGCATCATCACGCGCCGGATCCTCAAATATTTCCGGCCGGAGATCGAGCAGGACTTCCTCCTGATCGGATGCAGCGGCCAAGCCATCACGCCTTACTTCCGGGGCGACACGCTCAAATCCTCGACCGATGGACAGGGCGTGCTTGCAGGTCTCCTCGTTGTCATCCCTCACGACGCTGAGAAGAACAATGAGAACGCCCGCAACAAGCTTCTCGACGATATTCGGGCGGTTCTTGACGATGAGACGCACGCGGCCGAGTCAGTTCCCGACAGGCTCGTTAACCTCCTCGATCAAGCTAAGATCGCCACCCACACTGTCGGCTCGTACCGGATGTCGTTCGCGCTCTTCAGGACAGGCGAATTCCGTCTTTGGTTCGACATGCCACAATTTCTGCAGAGCAACGTTTACGCCCAAGCGGTCGAGCAAGGGATCATGGAGGCGGAAACTGCGCGCATCCTACCGTCGCAAAGCTATTTCTTCGTCAAGGACGTTGCCCACCTCCATTATCATCACGAACCTCATTCGGACCAGCTGCTCCCGCTTGTCCAGCTAAAGGCGCCGAGCAGCTTAACGTCGGTCGATACCAATGAGCACGATTGGCGCCGCGATACGCTTTGGGGACTCGCACGGGTTGTTGCCCAGTTCCGCCGACAGGGGCGGATTAACGATTACAAAAAGGCGCTCGGTATCCTCGCTTATGCCGATGCGTTCCAATCAACCCTAGCCCGCGTCCGCCGCCAGCCAAAGTTGGAGACCGGGTTTGACGAGAAGACCAACCTGTCGACCTACGACTTCGCGCATCTGCGCGCGTCGGTTGAGGCGATGGAAGGTCTCGCCGAATGGCGGCGGTCGGGTGGCCTCCAAGCATATGCGATCCTAGCGGGTGTTTTCTTCTCCGGCGCGACCTTGTGGACGGCGGCTGTGCAAATCCGCCCAATCATCTGCCCAGTCGCGGGAACCGATGCGCCAACAGGCCAGCGCATGTGCTTGCCTTATGCAAATGACAGTGCGGTAGACCTGTCTTTGTGGGTTGCGCAGCATCCAGGTCTCTTTGTCAGCTCGGTGTTCTTCTTGGGCGTGACACTATTCACGCTGATCTTCTGGGATCCGGCGCTTATCCCGGGCCGCAAGCTCTTCCTTTCACTGCTGTCGCGGATCACCAAAGCGATCGGTGTCAGCGTAGCCCGCCGGGTCCAGAAGTCCGCCCGGCGCGGTGCGGATTATGCTGGTTGGATCGCAGCACTTGCGACGCTCAGCGCCGGCCTCGCCGGCAGCGCGACCTTCGCCTTGTGGACGCTCGGCGCGCTCCCGACTGTTCGAGATTGGATACTCGGCGGCCTTTCTTGGGTTTGGCACCTAGTCGTCTGAGCTCCGCTTGCGCGAGCGCGACCATTGATACGGCTAATTTGGGAACGGCACTCCGTCATCCGCCACTGCCGCCGACAATATTGGCACAGGCTTCCTAATGAACGCATCCGACTCTGCGCGCGCCCAGATCGACCGGACGATATCCATGCCTCGCACGACGCGACCGAAAGCTGCGAAGCCTTCACCATCCGGATTACGAGGCCCGCCATGATCGAGGACGGGCTGGTCACCAACACAGATGAAGAATGCGCCAGCCGCTGTCCCGGGAGCATATCTCGCCATCGAAATGGTACCGTCCCGATGCCGAAGGCCTGTCTTCCACGTGGGCTCGTGGATGATCGGCGGCAAAGGCGCCTTTACGGTTTCCCGAAAGCCACCCTGAACGACATCGATAGGAACAGCGCGACCACCTTGGTTGCAGGGCGCCACGATCCGGTAGAATTCCGTCCCATCGAGAAGTCCCGATTCCACATAGGTTAGGAAGTTCGCAGCGGTGACGGGCGCTGCGGCGAGATTAACGGCAACTCTGATGGACCCTACTGCAGTTACGATTTCAACCTGGCGGATTTCGTCGATGGTCATCGACATCAATCGCCCTCCCGCTTCCAACGGTCAGCGAGCTTAAGGCTCTCAACATACGGACGGATGCCGACGAGCAAAACGATGGTCGCGATCACTGCGGCAGCACCGCCCACGATCGCCATCGAGTGACCAAGGGCCTTTTCATCCTTGAACACGTAATCCGTCACCAACGCGACCAGCAGCGGGCCGCAACCGATGCCGAGCAGGTTGTTGAAGAACTGATACATAGCCGAGACCTGCCCTCGCATTTGGTTCGGGGTGATCTGCTGGAGGGCCGAAACTGCGAGACCAAAAGGGATGCCGCCGAAGAACAGCGCCGGCGCCATGAGCCCCAGCATAAGACGGCTGTCGGTGACGATGGGCATCAGCACGGTGGGAACGATTGCGAGCGCAGAGCCTACGGCCGCCACGATGAAGCAGGCGCCTCGAAAACCACGCTTCTGGAGATTATCTGAGATCCAACCTCCGGCAACGACCCCAAAGCCGCCAAAAATGCCGATCATGAGACCGTAGACAGCGCCGGCTTCGCCGACGCTCCATCCGTGCACGCGGATCAGAAATGTCGGTGTCCAAAGGGCCATGCCGTTGATCAGGAGGCACAGAAGGCCAAAGCCCAAGAAATGGGCGGAATATGTCTTCCAATGTAGCCTGAGATAGCCGCCGAGTTCTGAAACGGGGACGGACTTAACGGCCGCCCCGTCAAGGCGCAGCGTTCCTCGCCGGCGAGGCTCACGGACGGTCCAAATTAACGGCGCTAGGATAAGGCCTGGCAGACCAACGGCGAGAAACGCGATGCGCCAGCCCTCGAGCGGACCGGCCAACGGCACGTCCCAAAAGGGCGCACTCTCGAGCACCGCGACGAGCCCGCCGCCGATCAGATATGCGAGCGACATGCCAAGGTAGCTTCCCAGCACATAAACGCTGAGAGCTCGCGATCGCTTATCGGGCGCGAAATAGTCCGTGATGATTGAATAAGCCGCAGGCGACAGCGCTGCTTCACCTACGCCGACACCGACGCGCGCAAGGAAAAGCTGCCAAAAGGATCTGGCAAACCCCGAAATTGCGGTCATCACGCTCCACACGAGAATCCCGATGGAGACGATACCGATACGGTGATGGCGGTCGGTAAGGCGGCCGAAAGGCAATCCGAGAAATGTGTAGAAAAGCGCGAAGGCAAAGCCGTGCAGCAAGCTCACCTCGGTGTCGCTAATCTGCAGGTCTTGCCGGATCGGACCGACGAGCAGGGTCAGCACGGTGCGATCGATATAAGAAAAGATATAGAGCCCAGTGAGCATCGCCACGGCGAACCAAGCCCGCCCTGCGGATGGATAGCTCACAGGATCGCTGCGGATCGGATCGGCGTTGAGCGCGTGATGGGATGAAGGGTTTTCCGGTTTTGGCGCCGGATGCCGCACCACCGCCTCATCCATTGGTCGGGAACAGAACGACCGAGCCGACCCAAAGCAATTTCGCTTCTTCGGCACTTGGATTGTTCAGCATGAGAGCGCTCGTCAGTTGATAGTGCATGCTATCCCCTTCCGAGAGACTGAAAGACGCTCCACGATATTCTCCCGAGATGCGTCCGTTCAGGACGTATAGGAAGCCTTCGCCGAGATGGCCTTCGCCGATATTCGCAGATGACGACACATATCCTGGCTGCAGAATGAATATGAACGGCTCAATCTTCTGTTCAGGAAAAGAATTACTCAGACGGATATATGTCGTTGGCGAATCAACATCGATATATTCTGGATCACGCGCGCGACGGATCAGCTTCTCTTCCTGCGTCGCTTCGACAAAATAGTTCACATTAACGCCGAGCGCTTCGGAAATCTGTAGAAGCGATATGATCGATGGCGCCGTCTTCCCGCGCTCAACTTGAGATATGAACGCGACGGACAGGCCTGAGCGCTCCGCCAAATCCTTGAGCGTGAGCTTGAGCTCCTTCCTCCTGACGCGAACAGCCGGCCCGATGTTGATTCGGTCCTTCCGGCGCGGCCCGCGACCGGGCTCTGAGGCCGATTCTTTCTTCCCTGCAGCGTCCATTCCGGCCCTCTTTTGCCTTCTATAGCATAATTTCTAGCATCAATAATCCCGCGGCATACGCCACTTATTGCGCAAATGCCACAGTGAGCGACACATCCTTGTTGCAGGATCCTAGAAAGTTTGTAATAGCATAATTTCTGCCATAATGAAGCGATCGGGTGTTTACTCCTGCGGCATCCCATCAGGGAGAGAGAAGTTGGTCACTGTCCATCTCATCGTTCCGACCACCACCAAGTTCGAGTTTGCGGCCGGCCTGAGCCACCTCGAAGGCCCGGATCTCAAGCTGACCCAGTCTCACCTGACGAGGGGCCCGGCATCGATCGAATGCGAATATGACGAACTCTTCGCTGGCCCCGAAGTCGTTGCCGAGGCGATTCGGGCGCAAAATGCCGGCGCCGACGCAATTGTGATCGTGTGCATGGGCGACCCTGCCCTTCAGGCGACGCGCGAAGCTGTCTCGGTACCGGTCCTCGGCATTGGCGAGACCGCTATGCATTACGCCGCGATGCTCGGGCACAAGTTCAGCATCTTGTGCACACTCGACCGTCGCGTCGGCAATTACGAGACAAAGGCTCGCCATTTTGGCCTTGAGAGCAAGCTGGCCTCTGTCCGCCCAGTCAACATTCCCGTGCTGGATATTGGTGGCGATCATAGTTCAGCGCTCGATCGCCTGATCGATACCGCGAAAGCAGCAATCACCGAGGATGGCGCCGACGTCATCGTGCTGGGCTGCGGCTGCTTCCAGGACATGGACCGCATCATGGAAGAGCGCCTCCGAGAGCTCGGCCTGGCGGTGCCCGTGATCGACTCGCCGCCGCTGACGGTCCTGAGTGCAGCAGCTCTCGCGCGCACTCGCTTGACGCACAGCAAGCGCGCCTACCCCACGCCGCCCGCAAAGGATCGGCCTGGCTACGAAATTCCGACGCTCAAAGAGCGCGGGTAACCGAGCGCGGCACGCCGCGCTCCGCAGGAAGAGCGAAACCTAAAAGGGGGCTATCACATGAAGCATTTGAGGACGTTATTGACGATTGGAACCGCGCTTGGGTCGAGCATCTTTGCTCTCCAGGGCGCACATGCGCAGGCGGTGAATGAGACTTCATCGTCCGCGGTAGAAGCGAGCGAAATCGTCGTCACCGCGCGCGGCCGCACTGAGGCCCTGCAGAACGTTCCGATCTCGGTCTCCAGCTTTAGTGAAAAGACCATCAAGGACGCCGGCATTGAGCGCCCCGCCGACTTCATCGGACTTACGCCCAACATCTCCATTGCGGAATCGCAGCAGCCTGGCGTTAGCTTCATCACCGTCCGCGGTATCTCGCAGGTTCGCAACGGCGAATCTCCGGTCGCCGTCGTGGTCGATGGGGTTCTTCAGACGGTGAGCAATCAGTTCAATTCTGAACTGTTTGACCTGCAGCAGATCGAAGTGCTCAAGGGTCCGCAAGGCGCGCTTTACGGCCGCAATGCGATCGGCGGCGCGATCGTCATCACGACACGCGAACCCTCCAATGAGTTCTTCGGCAGCGGCACGATCGGCATTGGCAACGGTGGCCAGCATAAGGCTCAGGCTGGCGTCAGCGGCCCCCTCATCCAAGACAAGCTCTTCGGCAGCATTTCGGGCTCCTTCAAGGACCGCGAAGGCTATCTGAAGAACATTTTTCTCAACAAAAAGGTCGATTTTCTGCGTGACACGGCGGTCCGTAGCCGCCTGATCTACGCAGCATCCGACGACCTCAAGTTCGATTATCGTATCTCGTATAATCGCACCTTCTCGGGCGCGCTCTACTTTACGCGCAACAACGTAGTCGCTGCGACTGGTGCCTATCAGTTCTACCCGTCCGTGCGCTCGACGTCATCGCGCCCGGGTTCGCCGGACGATTATGGCCCTCCCCTCAACTCAAACGTCGATGGCACCGCACTGCGCAAGCTGTTCTCGACCTCGCTCAAGATCGATTACGAAACTCCGATCGGCACCCTGACCTCGACCTCGTCCTACGACTGGGTCAACGAGCTCACGCTCGCCGATGCGAGCCCGTATACCAGCGCTGCGCAAACAACGCAGACAAGCGGCTTCAGCTGGCATGCCAAAAGCACCGAGCTGCGGCTGACGTCGAGCAGCGAACAACCGCTACGCTATATTGTCGGCGCCTATTATCTCGACCTGGACCGTGAATCGAACCGCGCCAATGGCATCGACACTGGTCCGGGCATTGTGCTGCCGGGCTATAATCCCGCCGGCACGGTCAATCCCTCGACCAGCAACACCGCCGATGACAATCATCAAAAGTCTTATGCGGTCTTTGGTCAGCTGAACTACGATCTTACCGACCAGCTCGAGCTCTCGGGCGCGCTGCGCTACGATCATGATAAGCGCAACTCGCTCAACACCGGCAAGGTCAAGGATGCGGCATCGCTTCCCGCCTATAACCCCGTCGGCACGCCTGGCACATTCCGCAAAGCAACCTTCGATGCTTGGCAGCCTAAGGCGACGCTGCGTTACAAGATCGATACCGGTAGCTCTGTTTATGCGAGCTACTCGAAGGGATTCCGCAGCGGCGGCTTCAACCAGGATGGCGTTCGGGCCGTTGCGCTGCGTCTCAACCCTGCTTCGCTTGTGACCGACGACTATAAGAAGGAAATCTCGACGTCGTACGAGGCTGGTTGGAAGGCCCAGTTCCTCAATCGTGCCGTCACGATTAATGGCGCCGCTTTCTACACCCGCTTCCGGGACTCGCAATATTTCGTCTTCATTCCCGAGGCGAGCGCGCAGATCATCACCAACATCGACAAGGCCACGATGAAGGGCTTCGAAGTCGACTTCAACGTCCGCCCGGTCAAGGGATGGGATATCTACGGCAATGCCGGCTACACCGATGCCACCATCAAGAAATATGGTGCTTCGCCAGCCTCGGTGGGCCGGACGATGCCCTACGTCCCCAAATTTGGTTACAATCTCGGGACCCAATATGCGTTTCCGATCACGGAAAACCGCAACCTGACGGCGCGTGTAGACATGCACCATAAGGGCCGGCAATTCTGGGAAACGCTCAATACGGCTGGTGCCCGTTCTGCCTTCAACCTGTACGATGCCCGGCTGTCATTCGGTGCTGCGGACGGGAAGTGGCAGGTGACCGCTTGGACGAAGAATGCCTTCGATAAGAAGTATAATTCGGAGTTCGTCGCGGGCGGCTTTGCCTATCCCGCTGAGCCTCGGACTTTCGGGGCCGATGTGGACTTCCGCTTCTAGTTTGAGCGCATAGGGATGGTCGGTCGGCATGACACAAGGTGTCGGCCGACCAGCCCGAGACATCGGACTATTTGATTGATCGAAGCCGCGCGAGCTACGCTGCCGCCCGGCCCATTTGATCCAGCGCATCCGTAAGGCTCGCCTTCGGACGCTTCATTTTCCGTCGTGAGACAAAGCGGAGTAAGTCAATTGCGTGCGGCAACCGACGTCGGTGGGACATTTACGGATCTCGTTTATTATGAGGTCGACCAAGCGACCGGCCAGTCTGGCCAGGTTCGCATAGCCAAAGTCGATACTACGCCACCCAATTTTGAAGAGGGTGTCGTCGGTTCGCTCGCTAAAGCAGGCATTTCGCCAGCAAGTCTCGAGTTTTTCGCGCATGGCGCGACCGTCGTCATCAACGCCCTTACCGAGCGCAAGGGTGTTAAAACGGCCCTGATCACCACAGCGGGCTTTCGTGACGTCCTAGAGATCGCCCGAGGCAACCGCCCCGATCTGTTCAACTTTGCTTTTCACAAGCCCGAACCGTTTGTGGAGCGCCATCTGCGCGCCGGTCTTAACGAGCGCACCAACTATAAAGGTCAGGTCGAGCATCCGGTCGATCTCTCGCCGCTCCCTGATCTGATCGCGTCCTTCAAGCGCGAGGGCGTCGAGGCGATCGCGATCGTCTTCCTGCATTCCTACATCAATCCCGAGAATGAGAAGCTCGCCGCCGCTCGAATTCGGGAGTTGTGGCCAGACGTTTCGATCCTCGCTTCGCATGCTGTCAGCCGCGAATGGCGTGAATATGAGCGGACAAGCACAACAGTGCTTTCGGCCTATGTCCACCCGATCGCAGAGCGCTACATCGGCACGCTAGAAGCCAAGCTCGCAGATCAAGGTTTTAACGGCAAACCGTTCATGATGCAGTCGAATGGCGGCATCACCACGGCCAAGGCCGCCAAGGCGAACCCCATCACGATGGTCGAGTCCGGCCCCGCCAGCGGCATCTTTGCGGCCGCCTATGTGGGAGATGCCATCGGCTACGACAATTTGATCGTCCTCGATATTGGCGGGACCACCGCGAAATGCACTCTGATCGAGGAGGGGCAGGTCAAGGTCACGACCGAATATTATATCGAGCGTGACGGCAAAAACCCGGGCTATCCGATCCAGACACCTGTCTCCGACATCGTTGAGATCGGCAATGGCGGCGGCTCGATCGCTTGGGTTGATGTTGGCGGTAAACTCCATGTCGGCCCGCACTCAGCCGCCGCGCGTCCGGGCCCCGCAGCTTATGGCCGCGGTGGAACCAATGCGACGACGACAGACGCCAATTTGGTGCTCGGTCGCATTGATCCAACCAGCTTTGTTGGCGGTGAGCGCGAACCCGACTGGACCTCAGTGGAGACGGCCTTCGCACCGCTCCAGTCGGCGCTCGGCATGAGCCGAGAAGAGGTCGCACGAGGGATCATCCGGATCGCTAACGCTAACATGACCCGCGCTCTACGCTTGGTCTCAACCAACAAGGGACATGACCCTCGCGATTTCTCTTTAATGGCCTTTGGCGGCGGCGGTGCAATGCATGCGGTGGCGCTCGCCGAAGAGCTCAAAGTCCCGCACGTCATCATCCCCGTCAATTCGTCGGTATTCTCCGCATGGGGCATGTTGCTGACCGACCTTCGGCGAGATTATTTGCGCACGCGCATGGTGCCATTGGTACCGGGTTCGACCGCACTCATCGGCGACGTTTTCGGTGAACTCGAAGCCGAGGCGTTGAGAGATTATTCGGATGAGGACGCCCCGCGCCGCCGAGAGGATATCACTTTCGAATATCTGGTCGACATGCGCTATGCGGGCCAACAGCATACTGTGAAAGTCCCCTGTGTCGGCGCAGGCGCGGGCACTCTGGATCTCGAAGCAACGGCGGCTGCCTTTCATGCAGCGCATGAGAAGCGCTTCACCTATCGCCTCGACACGGCCATCGAGTTGGTGAACTTCCACCTCGTCGCCAAACTGGTCGTTCCCAAACCGCCGCTATCGACCAAGCCGCAGACGGGTCGTTCGCTCGCCGATACGATCAAGGGCGAACGCCAAGTCGACTATGACGTCCACGGCATCCACATGGCGACGATCTACGATGGTCTATTGCTAGAACCCGGCATGGAGTTTCACGGCCCGGCCGTGATCCAAGAGCCGTCGGTCACCTGCGTGATCCCACCCCGCCATCGCGTCACTATCGACAAGTTCGGCAATTATCACATCCACCTGTCTTTTGGTGGGGAGGCCTGATCCATGACCACCAACGTCTTTACGCTTGAGATCATCAAGGACTCGCTTGTCGCCGTAGGCGAGGAGATGTTCCAGGCGATGCTGCGCACCAGCATGAGCCCGATCATCTACGAAGGGACTGACTTTGCCGTCGGCGCCACCGATGCCCGCGGCAATCTGCTGGCACAGGGTAATGGCGTCGCTGCTTTCCTTGCAGCCCTCGATACCGCTGTTGTGTCGGCGCTGGGCCGTTACGACCTCAACGACATCAAGCCGGGCGACGTGTTCATCACCAACACACCCTATGAAGGGGGTGGTACACATCTGTCCGATGTCGCGATCCTGATCCCGGTCTTTCACGATGCAAAGCTCATCGCCTGGACCGTCAATAAGGCCCACTGGACGGAAGTCGGCGGTGCACAAGCGGGCAGCGTCTCCAGCAGCTCCACTGAAATCTTTCAGGAGGGCCTGCGCTTCACCTTCATCAGGCTCTACGACGAGGGACGGATCAATCAGGCGGTAGTCCAGATTATCCGTGACAATGTGCGCCTGCCCGATTCCACGATCGGCGATATGCACGCAGGCGTCGCTGCCGCTCGCGTTGGCGAGAAGCGCATTTTGGAGCTGGTTGCCAAATATGGCGCGCCGATGGTGCTGCAAGCGATGGATGAGCTGCTCGACTATGGCGAGAAGATGACCCGCGCTGCGCTGGCGACCATTCCCAGCGGCGTTTACGAAGCCGAAGACATCGTCGAGGATGATGGCCTGGGCAACGGTCCCTTCGTTGTGAAGGTGAAGGTCACAATCTCTCAGGACCGACTGATCGCTGACTTTACAGGCTCCGCCCCGCAAGCTCCCGGCCCGGTTAACACCACTTATGCTGGACTGCTTACCGGCTCGCGCTGCCTCTTCAAGGCGATCACGGATCCCGGCATTCCCGCCAATGGTGGATGCTTTCGCATGCTGGAGGTGATTTGCCCTCCGGGCACCGTGCTGACCGCGCAGGAACCGGCGCCAGTGTCCATGAACTTCCAGGCTCGCAACGCGGCGGTCGACGTGTTTTGGAAGGCGCTTGCACCAATCCTGCCGCAACGCTTGCCCGCCGGCCATCAGCAGTCCGTATGTGCGACGTTCATCTCGGGCAAGCATCCTGACACCGGCGAGTTGTTCGTGATTGGCGAGCCGCTGGTTGGCGGTTGGGGGGCATGCCACGATAGCGACGGCGATGCCGGTCAGTTTTGCAGTTCGAATGGCGAAACCTACAATATCCCATGTGAGCTATTCGAAGCTCGCTACGGCTTGCAGGTCGCTCAATATGCCTTCCATGATCAAGATGGCGGGGCTGGTCGCTATCGAGGCGGCAAGGGCGTTGTCCTCGATTATCGTGTCACCGCCGACCGGGCTTTTCTGACATATGCGGCCGCGCGCACATCGTCGCGTCCCTGGGCGCTATTGGGCGGCCAGGAAGGATCGAACAATTACGCTGAAGTTCGTCGCCACGACGGTAGCGTTGAGCGATATGGCATGTGCACGGCCGTGGCAGTCGAGCGCGATGAGGTCATTCGCATCTATACTGCAACAGGTGGTGGCTATGGCGACCCGAAGCTGCGCCCACGTGAGCTCGTTGAACGCGATATCAAGAACGGGTTTGTGACCACCGAACAAGCGATCGCGCATTATGGCTATCAGGCAGGATAGGGCAGGCATCGCGATACAAGATGCACAGCCTCAGCGACCAACCCGACGGCGTCGATCTGATGAAACCTCCAGCCGCAGATACAAGCCTTCCTCCCGCGGCTGGACAAACGGCACCTGAACGGCCCCTTCAGTCAATGGATGGCCGATCATGGAGCTTATTGGCCGCACTCTCCGTCATGTGGGGTGCGGCCTTTTTTTTCACCGCGGTGCAACTCCAATCATTGCCGCCGCTCACGATCGTTATGCTGCGCGTTGGGCTTGCAGCATTGCTTCTATTGGGATGGGCAGCAGCCGTCCGTGTCGAGCTCCCCCGCCCGAACGCATGGCCCATTTTTCTGGGGCTGGGCTTACTCAATAATGTGCTGCCGTTCGCACTGCTTGCGGTCGCACAAAAGTCTATTTCCAGCGGCCTCGCTGGTATCCTCAACGCAACGACGCCCCTATGGGGTGTGCTTGTCGCCCATTTCCTCACAACTGACGAACGCGCGACGCCGGCTAAGATCATTGGCACCATATTCGGCGCGGCAGGCGTGGCAGCGATGGCCGGCTATGATGCTATGGCAGGTCTGGGCAACGATCTTCTCGCCCAACTTGCCTGCCTTATCGCCGCATTATGTTATGCTTTGGCCGCCATTTGGTCCCGCCGTTTCGTCGGCAAAAGTCTGACGCCGCTCGCCGTCGCAACGGCACAATTTTGTGGCGCAGCGGTCGTGATGATCCCGATCGCTCTTTGGGTTGATCGACCGTGGATGCTCCCAACGCCGGGCTCGAAGGTGTGGGCTGCGATGTTGGCTGCCGTCATCGTGTCGACGGTGTTGGCATATATCGTCTACTTTAAATTGATCGCGCGCATCGGTGCTAGCAAAGCCTTGCTCGTCACCTTTACCGTCCCGATCGTCGCCATCTTCCTCGGCGTCACACTGCTGGGCGAGGCCCTCCTTCCCAAGCACCTCATCGGCATGCTCTTGATCGGCCTAGGCCTGGCAGCGATCGACGGCCGGCTTTGGCGGATCGTCGTACAACGCCGCTCGCACCTATGAAGCCAACCAGCGCGACAAAGATCGCCGCCGGCCTTCCAGCGCGTCGACCAGGTTGCGGTGCATGGGCCTACGGGCCCGCTCATTCTCATCATAAGGGACCACATTCATGATCGGCGGATCGAACGCGCAAGAGCAGCTTGCAGAGCTTGGACCGTGGTCGGATCCGGCTCCGGCGATCACGGCTCTGGAGCGGGAGACGCGGGTCGAACTCGCCAGGCGGTTAACACGCAGCGCCGGGGCTCAAGCTCTCCTGGTCGTCGCCGGTCCCAGCTTGAACTATTTTCTGGGGATCAGCTGGAAGCTCACCGAGCGGTTGGTCGCGCTGATCATCACGCAAAGCGACCGACCCATTCTCATCGCTCCGCAGTTCGAAGAAGGCTCGCTCGCGGCAATGACAGCCCTCGATGTCGAAACCCTTTTTTGGGAAGAGGATGAGTCTCCCTACGATTTGGTTGCCTCAGTGCTCAGCCGTGTAGGCGCCTCGGCCATCGCACTCGACCCTGCCATGCCGTTCAAGATGGTCGATCAGTTGGCGCTCGCCGCTCCCTCAGTCGCCCATATCGAAGGGTCGGACATCGTCGACGGCTGCCGCATGAATAAGTCCACAGCCGAATTGGCCCTCATGCGGCAAGCCAAGCAAATGACGCTTGAAGTCCAGCGGCGCGTTGCCCGCATTTTGAGGCCCGGAATATCGTCGAGTGAGGTGATCGCGTTTATCGATGCGGGCCATCGTGCGCTCGGCGCTGCTGGATCAACCTTTTGCAGCGTCCAGTTCGGACGGGCCTCAGCTTTCCCCCACGGCCTGCCTGGGCCGACCCATTTGAACGAAGGTGATATCGTTCTCATCGATACGGGATGTGCGATCCAAGGCTATAATTCCGATATTACGCGGACCTACGTCTTCGGCACGCCCAACCAGCAACAGCGTGATCTGTGGATGGTGGAAGCAGAAGCACAACAGGCCGCTTTCGATGTCGTGCAGCCTGGCGTGCTATGCCAAGAGGTCGATGCCGCAGCACGGCGGGTCCTTGAGCGCGCGGGCCTCGGCCCAAATTATAGACTTCCAGGTTTGCCCCATCGAACAGGGCATGGGATCGGCCTGGCTGTCCACGAAGCGCCTTATCTCGTTAAGGGCGATCGCACGCCTCTCATGCCGGGCATGTGCTTTTCAAACGAGCCGACCATCATCGTCCCAGACAAGTTTGGCATTCGCCTGGAAGACCATTTCTTCGTAACGGATAGCGGCGCGGAGTGGTTTACTGAGCGCTCAACCTCTATCGATTGCCCCTTCTAGAACATCGGATCAGTGATGCTGCCATCCTCTGCGCTTGACGATGCATTGCCCGAACTCGGTGGATCACGTCGCGTCTTGGGAGTGGCAGATCGACCAGGTGGCATGCCTGAGCTAGACGAGTTCGATCGAAAAATCCTGAAGGTCCTCCGTAAGGACGGCCGCATCACCTTCACCGATCTCGCGCAACACGTCGGACTTTCAAAAACGCCCTGCCAGCAGCGCGTGAAGCGCTTGTGCGAGAGCGGCGTGATCGTTGCCTTTCGAGCCATTGTCGACCCGCAAAAGATCGGCCTCGATCATGTTGCGTTCGTCGAGGTGAAGCTTTCGGATACGCGGGAGGCAGCGTTGAACGAGTTCAACGTGGCGGTTCGCAGGATCGCTGAAGTTGAAGAATGCCACATGATCGCGAGCAGTTTCGACTATCTCTTGAAAGTCCGAACCGCCGACATTCGCAAATACCGCACAGTGCTAGGCGAGCGCATTTCGGCCTTGCCTTACGTCGCGAGTACATCGACCTACGTAGCGATGGAAACGGTCCGGGAATCCGCACGGTAGAAAGAATGATCGTCAAATCTGGCGCGTTCACGGCGCTTTGCAAACGCCTGCACGGCGATTGTTCTAAACAGGCCGATCAACTCGGCAAAATCGTCTGCTGAAGCGCCCCAAATAAGTCGATCTTCCTGCCAGATCGACGTTTGAGGTCTGAACGCTCTGAGGGCCTTGTCTATCGTGGCGCTCATGATGACCAGGCCGCCATTTGCTGCATTCGCCCCTCCCGTCAGTGCGCCCAGCGCTTTGCGTGCGGCTATAACCGCTGCATATCGTCGAGCTGAACCCGAATGCCTCGTACCTTTACTCGAACAAGCGACACTCGACCCTGATGTGGTGCGAGAGGCTCAGCGGACAGCAAGAGCCCTCATCTCAACACTAAGAGGCAAGCGTACTGGCGGCGGTGTCGAGGGCCTGGTCCAGGAATTCTCGCTTTCGAGCCAAGAGGGCGTCGCGTTGATGTGCCTTGCAGAGGCACTGCTGCGAATCCCCGATCGCGCGACCCGCGATGCTCTTATTCGCGATAAGGTCTCTGGGGGAGACTGGGCATCCCACCTCGGGGGTGACCGCTCTCTCTTCGTCAATGCTGCAGCCTGGGGGCTCTGCGTGACGGGAAAGCTCTTGGATAGCGTCAGTGAGCGTGGCCTAGCGGCCACATTGAAGCGCCTCATCGCGCGGACAGGCGAACCTGTCATTCGGCGCGCGATGGATCTCGCGATGCGGATGATGGGCGAGCAATTCGTCAAAGGGGAAACGATCGAGGCCGCTCTGCGGCGTGCACGCAGCGCCGAGGCCAAGGGCTTCTCCCATAGCTACGACATGCTCGGCGAAGCAGCGACCACGGCTGCAGATGCTGCGCGGTATTTTGATGATTATGAGAGCGCCATTCACGCCATCGGCGAGGCATCAGCGGGCCGCGGCGTTTACGCGGGCCCCGGAATATCGATTAAGCTGTCAGCTCTACATCCCCGATATTCTCGCTCGCAGTCTGACCGGGTGATGCGCGAGCTACTGCCGCGCGTGAAGAAGCTTGCCGAAATTGCCCGCCTCTATGACATCGGCTTCAACATTGACGCGGAAGAGGCAGATCGCCTCGAACTATCGCTGGATCTGCTCGAGAGCCTAGCAGCGGATCCAAATCTTGCCGGCTGGGACGGCTTGGGTTTTGTCGTGCAGGCCTATGGGAAACGTTGCCCATTCGTGATCGATTGGATCATCGACCTTGCGCGTAGAAGCGGGCGTCGGATCATGGTCCGCCTGGTCAAAGGGGCCTATTGGGACGCTGAGATCAAGCGAGCGCAGGTCGATGGTTTGGTCGACTTCCCCGTCTATACGCGCAAGGTTCATACCGACGTTGCTTATATCGCCTGCGCCAGAAAACTCCTGGCCGCCGAAAGGGAAGTCTTCCCCCAATTTGCGACGCATAATGCGCAAACACTCGCGACCATTTATCATATGGCAGGCCCCGCTTTCGAAATCGGGCGGTACGAGTTCCAGTGCCTTCATGGCATGGGCGAGCCCCTTTATGACGAGGTCGTCGGGGCGGGCCATCTGGGGCGTCCATGCCGCATCTATGCCCCTGTCGGCACCCACGAGACGCTGCTTGCCTATCTCGTGCGGCGGCTGCTCGAGAACGGGGCAAACTCTTCGTTCGTTAATCGCATTGGTGATCCAGATGTTGCGATCGATGATTTGATCGCTGATCCAGTCATGCTGGTGCGCAGCACGCAGCACGCTGGACGCAAGCATGATCAGATCGCTCTGCCGGCCGATATCTATCCCGACAGACGCAATTCTGCCGGGATCGACCTGAGTGACGAGACGGCGCTTGCAGTGCTCTCACAGGCCTTGTTTGCTACCGCCACGAAGCGATGGCAGGCTGCTCCCACCTTCACATCATCTGAAAAATCACAGCGCGAATATGACATCGCCAATCCAGCCGATAGGTCGGATGTAGTAGGAACAGTTGTGTTCGCGCTCGATAGCGACGTCCACGAGGCGCAGCATCGAGCGGTTGTTGCGGCGGCTACATGGCGCAACGTCCCGATCGCGGATCGCGCAGCAATTCTTGAACGAGCCGCCGATACACTCCAGGCGCAAATGGCCATCTTCATTGGCCTGGCCATCCGCGAGGCGGGGAAGTCGGCAGCCAATGCGATAGCGGAGGTTCGAGAGGCAATCGACTTCCTGCGTTATTACGCAAGCCAGGCACGCCGAGTCCTTGGTGAGCGATCAGAGCCCCTTGGCCCTGTTGTCTGTATCAGCCCGTGGAACTTCCCGCTTGCGATCTTCGTGGGCCAGATCGCGGCAGCCTTGGCCGCAGGCAACTCGGTGCTGGCAAAGCCTGCGGAAGAGACGCCTCTCATCGCGGCTGAAGCCGTGCGCCTGCTTCATGCCTGCGGTGTCCCAGCCGAGGTGCTTCAGTTGCTGCCGGGCGACGGTTCGATTGGCGCAGCCTTGGTTGGCGCGCCTCAAACGGCTGGTGTGATGTTTACAGGCTCGACTGAGGTTGCGCGCCTGATCCAGGCGCAGCTCGCCACGAGGCTTTCATCTTCCGGCAAACCCATTCCGCTGATCGCGGAAACGGGCGGTCAAAATGCGATGATCGTCGATAGCTCGGCTTTGGCGGAACAGGTCGTCCTCGACGTAATCGCATCCGCCTTTGATAGCGCCGGCCAAAGATGTTCGGCTCTGCGCATATTGTGCCTTCAAGAGGAGGTGGCAGACCGAACCCTCGAAATGCTGAAGGGGGCATTGGCTGAACTGCGTATTGGCCGGCCGGATGCGCTCGCCATCGATATTGGGCCCGTTATCTCCAGCGAAGCGCAAACGAGGCTCGAACACCATATCGACGCCTTGGGTCAACGAGGCCGCAAGGTCGAGCAATTCGCCCTTCCAGAAGAGGCCTCGCTTGGCCATTTTGTCGCCCCAACGATCATCGAATTGGAGAGCATTGCTGACCTCCAAGAGGAGGTTTTTGGCCCCGTTCTTCATGTCGTTCGGTTCAAGCGCGACACGTTGGCGGACCTCATCGATGCCATCAATGCGACCGGCTACGGCCTCACTTTCGGCCTGCACACCCGGCTCGACGAGACCGTCGAATTCGTGACCAGTCGGGTGCGGGCTGGCAATCTTTACGTCAATCGCAATGTCATTGGTGCGATTGTCGGGGTTCAACCCTTTGGTGGACGCGGCCTTTCTGGCACCGGCCCCAAGGCTGGCGGGCCGCTATATCTGAGCCGGTTGGTCCAATCTCCATCCATGCAGCACGCGCATGGACATGATGCTGTCGATCCAGCTTTGTCGGCATTTTCGATATGGCTGACCGATAAAGGCTTAGATGCCGACGCCGCCAAGGCCCGCGACTATGCTTTGGCCTCGCGCCTTCGGCAAAGAAGTGAACTTCCAGGGCCAGTCGGCGAGCGCAACCTCTACGAGCTGCATCCACGTGGGCAGCTCCTTTTGAAGCCGCAGACGCAAGCTGGCCTGTTCCAGCAGATCTCTGCCACCCTAGCTTCCGGCTGCGATGCGATTGTCGAAGGCATGGAGCTGCCCGCTGATCTTCCGACGATTGTGACCCAACGCCTGACCCGGACGCCGCAGCCAGTCTGTGCTGGGGTGCTTGTCGAAGGTTCAAGTGCGCAGGTGCTTGAGGTGGTCCGGTCCGTAACGACCAAATATCGTGAGATTGTTCCCGTGCATGCGGCCTCGTCGGCCGAATGCCGGCAGCCTCGCGCTTATCCCGTCGATCTCCTGCTCGAGGAGGTCTCGATCTCCATCAACACCACAGCGGCCGGCGGCAATGCCAGCCTCATGGCAATTGGCTGAGCGCTCAAAGACACGCGCCTCTCGCCGCACGCGCTCACCAACAAGAGGACCAATGAAGATGGATAGGAAATCGCAGGATGCCGCGCCCACGATCAAGGGACGGGAGGACGCCCCGACGGCCGTGCGGTCGGCTGGTTCCGCCAAGGATCGTGTGACGGTCGGATCAGGAGCGATCGCAGCCGCCCTCCTCTTCACGCAGCGGCGCTGAGAGACGGATCCAGGCCTGAACGCGACATGCTCCCTTGTGCGGCTCTCCAACAGCTATGATGTCCTTGCTCTGCCATCCAGACAGATCACGCGCTCTGGCGGAGCTGCATGCCCGGCCTTTTTCAGCCGTCGAAACACCGCATCGGGTTCTTCATTTCGCATTCCAGACCAGTGCGAGCCAAGCGGACCGCGATCGTGATCGGATCGAACAACTCGCTGGCGGATCCCAGCCGGCCGGCTGGCTGGGGGACAGACGGCATTTAGCACTGGGCGCACAAAAGCTGCTGTGGGAACGGCACGGCGAGTTCATCAGCTACACCATAGCCGTACCCTTGGAGCAAAAGGCTTGCTGGCCCGATCACCTCGCGGCACCGGGGCCTCTCCTGGTTGCCGTCGATCTTCGGCTTGTTCCAGAGGGCTTGCGCCCAGCGGCGATGGTCCAAGCCTCAATAGCAGACGGCCAAGCTCTGATCGCAACTGACTTTGCAGAGAATGCGGACGGCTTCGTCGATATCGCCATCGTCAATCGCAGCATGTCGCCTGAGGTCGCCGGCGCCACCGTACAACGCGTGCTCGAGATCGAGACCTATCGCTGTTTTGCCCTGCTCGGGCTTCCGGTCGCGGAACAAGCTGCCCTGGTCATGGGCATGATCGAGCACGACCTGCCGAGTGTCATGGAGAAAATGGACGCGGCTTCCAACCTCGAGGACAATCAGGAACTGCTCGATCGGCTGACGTCGATGACACTCGATCTGGAGCGCAGCAGCGCCTCAACGCACTTCCGGTTCGGCGCGACGAAAGCCTATGCGGAGTTGGTGCGGCTCAGACTCGGCGCTCTTTTGGAGCGTCCTGATCTTGGAGGGCCAGGCCTCGCTTCGTTCTTTTCAAGGCGCTTCGAACCCGCCATCCGCACATGTGCCACCATCTCTCACCGAGAAGCTATTCTCGCGCGCAAGCTAACGCGAGCTGCCCAGCTTCTGCGCACCCGTGTTGAGATCACGCTTGAGAGCCAAAATCGCGATCTTCTCGAGACGATGGGAGATCGTGTCCGTCTCCAGCTTCGGCTCCAGCAGACTGTCGAAGGCTTATCCGTCGCTGCAATCGCTTATTATGTGACGAGCCTCTTCCACTTGCTGGTCACAGGCCTCCAGCCCGTTCGACAGATGATCGAACCTGAACTTCTGACGAGCCTTGCAACGCTGCCGATCATCGCCGTGGTCGCTTTGGCAGTACGCCATATCCGGCGGCACCACATCCAAGCGGAGCAGCGGTGATCACCGCTTTTACCTCACGCTTTCGCCCCGCCTTCCCTCCTTCATTGCGAGTTTGAGCATGAACGCCCCCAATGAGCGACCCGCGCCTAAGACAGAGCTTTTGCGCGCGATCGACGACCAGCTGACAATTGGCGCTCTTCCCGGAGAGCTTGAACAATTTGACGATCAGGCCCGCCGTTCAGCCGTAGCCTTTGCCTTCGCCGCCGCTCTGGACCGCTCAGCTTCACGACCTGCTGTAAATCTAGAAGTCATGCCGTCGGCGGGGTCCAACCGGCTGATGCGTCTCGTGATCGTCAATGACGACATGCCTTTTCTCGTCGATTCTGTCGCAGCGTTGATGGCGGACCGTGGAATTGCCATCCACAGACTTCTCCATCCCATCGTTGCTGCGCGCCGAGACGAGGCAGGAAGGCTGCAGCATGTAGAGCCCGCACGCCTTGCCGAACGGCATCGGGAATCGATCATCTACATGGAATTGGACCGGGTTGGCGCCAGAGATCGGCAGGCATTGCTAGAGGAGATTGAAACTGTACTCAGCGCAGTCCGCGCTGCCGTTGAAGCATATCCAATGCTCCAAGAGGCCCTGCGATCCAGCGCCTCTACATTGGCCGAGAGTGAGGGGGCTGAACTTCTCCGATGGCTTCTGGAAAGCCGCATGACCCTTTTGGCCTTCTGTCAGACCGATCGAATGGGGGCAGTGGACGCCACTATTGGCCTGAATGTTTCAGACAAGCCGTTGCTGAGCGCTGCGACCTACCAGTTAGCAGTCCAATGGTTCGAGGCAGGGCATTCAGCGCCTCTCCTCCTTAAAGCGGAGCGCCTCTCGCTGGTGCATCGCCGAGCCCCGTTCGATCTGATCATTGTTCCTCGCACACAAGGGGACGCCATAATCGGTCTTAACGTCCATGCCGGACTTTGGGCATCCGACGCGCTTGCGACCCGGCCGGACAACGTGCCTGTGCTCAGGAAGCAGATCGACGCACTAGCGCAAGAATTTGGCTTCGATCCGTTCGCCCATGCGGGCAAAGCACTCATCCACGCGATGCGGCGATTGCCTCACGATTTGTTGATCAGCTTTCCTGCTGCGTCTCTGCGGGCGATCGCGCTGACGGCCATGTCCCTGATCGATCGACCACGCCCAAAGGTCGTTCTGATCCAGGAGACTCTCGGCCGGCATCTTTTTGCCTTTGTGTGGCTCGCTCGGTCCGACCTTACAACAAGCCGTCGCGAAGCTATCGGCCAATTGATTGCCGACGAGGCGCATGGACACATGATTACCTGGACCGTGGACATCGGTGATGGCGATCTGTCGCTCATTCGCTTCACCATCGCTCTTGGGAAGCAGGGACGACTTCCTGCGACCGATATCGTTGAGCAGCGTATCCGAAATATGGTGCGCGGATGGCGGCCCGCTGTCGAGGCGGCGCTTAGCGAATATATTACAGCCGGCCGCGCCGCTGCGCTTGCAATGGACTATGCGGATGCATTTCCACCCGACTACCAAACCCGATCTGACGCCCACGACGCCGCCGGTGACATCTTAGCTTTTGCCGATTTGGGTGACGATACTGACCGGGCCGTCCGACTGCTGCCAACAACTGGAGACCTGCCCGATCGGTTACGTCTAAAAATCTATCGCGCAGGTGGCCTTGTCCGCTTGTCAGACATCGTTCCAGTTCTGGAGAATTTCGGCTTCACCGTCTTGGAGGAGGTCCCCACGTCGCTTGCGGGCGCGAAAGGCAACATCCACGAATTCCTGATTGAAACACCCGCGCGCTGTGACGAGATCATCCTTGAACGGGCGCCTATCGTCGAAGCGGCGATAACCGCGGTCCTGTCAGGGCAAGCCGAAAACGACGCTTTCAATAACCTCATCGTGCGCTTGGGCATGGCACCGCGCGCGATCGTCCTCTTGCGCGCGTGGTTCAGATATTTGCGGCAGACTGGCATGCCCTATGGCCTAGCGACATGCGCGGAGGCACTCGCTCGCGCACCAATGGTCACCCACGGGCTCATTGCTCTGTTTGATGCACGGCTCGACCCCCGTCACTATTCACGCCAACACGCTGATGCAGCGCGCGCGACGATCAACGATGGCCTGGTGGCAGTACATGCCATCGACGACGATCGGATCTTGCGTCGTATGCGTGACGTGATCGAGGCGATCCTGCGCACGAACGCCTTTGCTGCAACGGGCAACGAGGCGCTCGCATTCAAGCTCGACAGTGAGAAGATCCCAGGCCTACCGGCTCCTCGGCCGTGGCGGGAGGTGTGGGTCTATAGCCCACGCGTCGAAGGGATCCATTTGCGAGGAGGGCCTATTGCTCGCGGCGGCCTGCGTTGGTCAGATCGCCGTGACGACTTCCGGACAGAAGTTCTCGGACTGCTCAAGGCCCAGATCGTCAAGAACGCCGTCATCGTACCGACAGGGGCCAAAGGAGGCTTCTACCCCAAAAACCTGCCAGCGCCCGACGATCGATCTGCTTGGATCGCGGAAGGTACAGAAAGCTATCGTGTCTTCATTCGTGCGCTCCTGTCGTTGACCGACAACGTTGTTGATGGCGCGATCATCCATCCTCAAGACATTGTCAGACACGATATCGACGATCCCTATTTCGTCGTCGCAGCCGATAAGGGCACAGCGACCTTTTCCGATATCGCGAACGCTATCGCTATCGAGCAAGGCTTCTGGCTAGGGGACGCGTTCGCATCCGGCGGCTCCAACGGCTATGATCATAAAGCGATGGGCATCACAGCGCGCGGAGCTTGGGTCTCTGTGCAGCGCCATTTCGCCGAGATGGGGGTCGACGTTCAAAATGACCCTGTCACGGTTGCCGGCTGTGGGGACATGTCGGGTGACGTGTTTGGCAATGGAATGCTTCTGAGCCGCTCGATCCGCCTCATTGCAGCGTTCGACCATCGACACATCTTCATTGATCCGTCCCCCGATCCCGCCACCAGTTGGACAGAGCGTGAGCGGCTATTCTCGCTGCCGACCAGCAGTTGGGAGAGCTATAATCCTTCGCTGATCTCGACGGGCGGAGGCGTCTATCCCAGATCGCAAAAGGCGATCGCGCTGTCGCCCGAAGCCGCCGACGCCCTCGGGCTCACCGCAGGTACATATGACCCTGCGACCCTGATCAAAGCGATCCTCAAAGCCCCTGTGGATCTCTTATGGTTCGGCGGCATTGGCACGTACATCAAAGCGGTTGAAGAGCCACATTTGGCGGCTCGGGACACCGCCAATGACGCCAACCGTGTGGACGCCAGGGAGTTACGGGCAAAGGTCATCGGCGAAGGGGCTAATCTGTCGATCACACAAGCCGGCCGGATTGAATTCGGGCTACTCGGTGGACGCTCGAACACGGACTTTATCGACAATTCCGCCGGCGTCGATTGCTCAGACAATGAGGTCAACATCAAGATCGCATTGAATGCCGAAGTCCTATCGCAACGGCTCACACCAGATAGTCGCAATGCTCTGCTGGCAGCGATGACCGACGATGTCGCCAGTCTCGTGCTGGAAGATAATCGGCTGCAAGCACTCGCTCTATCGGTCGCTACATTAGGAGGCCCAGATCAAACGGCTTCTCACGTCGCTGTGATATGCCAATTGGAGGAGCAGCATGGGCTCGACCGAAACGTCGAAGGGCTTTCCAGCGACGAACTCTTTGCCCGCAGGGCAAAAGAAGGGCGAGGCCTCACCCGTCCAGAACTCGCCATCGTCATGTCACATGCAAAGCTCGCGTTGCAGAGAGCCATCGAGATCTCGCCTCTTGCCAGCGATCCCGCTCTTTCACCCCTCGTCAGCCGCGCTTTTCCACGCGCGATGCAGCAGATTCACGCCGACGCGATCACCCAACATCAGCTCCGCCGGGAGATCCTGGCAACGAAGATCGCCAATCTCGTCGTCAATCGCCTTGGCTTGGTAGCGCCATTCGAGCTCGCCGAAGAGGAAGGGGTGAGCCTGGCAAGAGTTGCTGGCGCCTATTTAGCGTGCGACCTGATCTTTGGGCTTTCAGATATCTTCGCAGCGATCGAAGCAGAGCCAGTTGCTGAAACAACGCGCCTTGAACTGCTCGATATCACAGCGCGCATATCCCGTCGGCATATCGCCAACATTCTACGCAGCGCCGCTCATTCCGCGCTGCCAGGCGCAATGGCCGCCGCACTTTCGACGGGTGTCGAGCGCCTCGATAAGCATGATCTTGTCGATGAACTTCCATCGAATGCAGCTATTGACCTGCGCCAGCGTCTAGACGCGCTGAGCGCCACCAATTCCATCGTCCAGCAGATCATGCGTCTAGATCGCTTGTCTGAGGCGGCTGTGATCGCAACCGTGGCGCAAAGCCGCGGCTGGGATGTGCTCGATGTTGAACGCGCTCATGACCGCCTCGGTGATGTTCTGGGTCTTTCCTGGGCAATGGCCGCGACATCGCGCCTCGATCAGACAGATTTCTGGGAGCGCTTGCAGGCGCGTGCCATTGCGCGAGATTGCCAGCAGCTTCGCACGAACTTTCTGATGCGGTCCCCGCCGGATACGGCTCCGACCGACTTTGATTCATGGGTTGAGCAACACCAAGCCGCCCTCGAACGGTTTCAGAAGCTCTCGCTTCGGATAAGAGCTGCAGTGACAGTCAGTCCAGCGATGCTCGCTGAACTCGTCAACCAAGCGCGCACACTCCTTGCACGTGAGCGTTTGAGCGTTCGAGATAATGAGGATGTCCGCTTAGGGCTTTAGCTATCGCCCGTATCGCAGTCCGGCTCTCGCTTCGGGCTTTGACCCAAAATGGATGTTCCAAGGACATATGGCTTCGTACCCGCGTTTGGTCGTGATCCACCGGAGCACCCCATGCGGAAGGTTAGTGTCCAATATTATCTCGCTCGGGCGAAGCGGGAGCGTGAACTAGCCGCCCACGCTACCATGTGGATGGTCCCACATCACACCGCGACAGCTGAGCGCTACGAGCTTTGGGCAAAGCGACTGACGGGCCGCGGCGAGTAAAGTCGCCATTGAGTTGCGACATGATCAGACAGACCGCCGTACCATTTATGATCAGCACACCTGACGTATGCGACAGGCAATATTACGCCCCGTTTGATTGGCACCTATCAATGCGGCCGCTTCTTCTTACTAGGTTCAGCCGGGACGTATTGGCGTATCCAATCGATTATCCAATCGGCGATTTGATCACTGTTCCGATCAACCATCAGCATATGGCTGTTGCCACGCACGCTCTTGTCGGGTGGGTATAATATATGCGCACTTCCCCCGGCCGCATTGACTCGCCCGGCAAGTGCTACGCAGTCGTCAAAGGCGTTTCGCCAGCTCGCTCCGAACATCCACGGCATATCCAGATGATCGCCAAAAACGATCAGCAAGGGCACTTTGGTGAGCCGAGCAATCTCACCATCGCTGTAGGAAATCAGGCTTTTGTCCTCGAACGATACCCGCTTGCAGGATGGCTCGATCATCACCGCGCCACGTATGCCAGCTGCATCTAGCAGCGCGGCTTCGATGGGGTACTGCCCCGATTCTGAGTGACCGATGAGAACCGCTCCGCGCAAATCAGCGGCTAACCGAGCGAGGACCGAATAGTTTTCTGGCTGCTGCGGCTTTCCCACAGAGGGCGTGATCTGGCGCGAAAATGCTTCGATCGCCCCAATGGGGAATTGCGTATCGGCATAAGGCACACCAGGCCGTGGCCCTAAACGAAACGTTGTCCAGGCATCGTCAACACTCGTGCGCCTGATATTGGGCAACGCAGAGGGCAGCAAATTGCGAGTGCGAACTTGTTCGATTGCGGAGAGGTCGGGCGCAGATCGTCCACGCCCCACCTGATCGGCCACGAAAACCGCAAAGCCCCTACGAGCGAAATACTCTTCCCAGCCCATGCCTCCGTCAGGCTTTGTCTGGTAGATTTTGCCGGTAAAGCCGCCGCCGTGAACCATCACGACTGGCACAGACTTAGCGCTACCGCGCGGACGCATATATTCGACATACATCTGATTGACGACGATCAGCTTGCCTCGCGCGTCGGTGATCGTCTGGCCCCCGACTATGAAACTGCCGACATCTTCAAGGACGAGGGAGGACTTCGGCCGGACAATCGCATCTAAGCTTTGGCTAAAGCCGCTGGTCAGCGGCGTCACCAAGCCGACGACGATCGTCAGGCCGACACCCCATGCGCGTGCCGTCGCGCCACGAAGGCTGTGGTCAGCCACCTTGTAGGGCGATCTCTCGACACGCGGCCGCGCCGAAAAATGGTCTAACCCCAATCGTCATTTGCCTGACCGCCTCATTCCTTCGGGCCGATGGTCAGCGTGAGCGGATTTAAATCATCGCTGCGCACAGTGATGGTGTCACCTGGTGCGACAGGCCCCACGCCTGAGGGCGTGCCCGTGTAAATCAGATCGCCCGGTTCAAGATGATAAAGGCGCGAGAGATCAGCGATCAGTTCGGGTACGCTCCATATCAGATCGTCAAAGGAAGCATCCTGTCGAACGATCCCATTCTGCTGAAGCGATATCCTCTGGCCCTGTACCAAGGTTGCCCCACGGCTGATCTCAGCAATCACCGCCGCCTGTTCAAAATCCTTGCCGACATCCCAGGGATAGCCTTTGTCACGCGCAGCATATTGCAGGTCGCGCCGCGTCAGATCGATCCCGCACGCCAACCCAAATACAAGGTCCCACGCCTTGTCGGCATCGACCCTGAAGCCCGACTTGCCGATTGCAACGACGAGCTCGGCTTCAAAATGACAGTTGGTGGTTCCCGGTGGATAAGCGATCGTCGAGCCCGACGGACAAATCGACCAGCATGATTTGGTGAACCAGATCGGCGCTTCGCGATCGACCTGCGCACCCATTTCCCTAGCGTGCGCTTCGTAATTCCGCCCCACACAGAAAATCCGTCGAACCGGATAATGCACTTGTTCGCCAGCAATCGGAACGACCGGTGACGTCGGCAATGAGAAAGCGAGATCCACTAGAATCCTTTCGAGAGGCGGGAGTGACTATGCCGACCGACGCTGTCACGGCGCTAGAGCGAGTTTGCCACGAACCTTGCCTGCATCCAGCAACCGGTTTGCTTCGACAACCGCCTCGAGAGGCAGAACAAGATCAACGCCCTTCAAAGGCTGATGCTCGAGCCATTCCATCATGGCCAGCGTCGCATCTGCGAACATTGGTGTTGCGAGATAATCGTCCGCTGAAAAGGTCTTAAGCGAAATCGTTTTGCCCAATCGGAACGCCTCGAAAGGTATTTTTCCGGCGACATATCCATAAGCGTGCAATTCCCCGAAGGGCGCGAGCACATCGAAATCGCGGTTGAGTGTGTCACCGCCAACGCCGTTGAAGCTAAAAGATATGCCTGCCCCATTAGTGATGCGCTGGCATTCTGAGACATAGTCCTGATGCGAGGCTATAATTACGTGGTTGGCCCCTACCGTTCGACAATAGTCCGCTTCCGCATCGGATATGCAGGTAGCGATCACCTCACAATCATGCGCTCGCGCCAATTGGCTCATCATCGAACCCATACCGCCGCTCGCGCCATGTATGAGAACTGTGGAGCCGCGCGGTACTCGGCTCGAACCATGAAATAGGAGATGGGCCAGGCGGAAGTTGATTAGGTAAGGAAGAGCATCCGCATAGCTCGTTACCGCCGGCAAACGAATGATGTCGTCCGGCGGGAAGGATCGTCCATCGTCGAGAATGGTCGGCTTGGTTGATATGACGGCGTAATCCGCCCAGCACCGACCGGTCAGCACGAGCGCCATGATCCGGTCGCTGGGGGCATAACTCGTAACCTGATCACCTACCGCTACGATCTCGCCAGCGACTTCCCGTCCCGGATAAAAGGGCAGTCGCGTCGGCTTAAAATAGGTTCCGCGACGCGCCTCCATATCGCCGTAGATCATTCCGGCGAGCGCAGTTCGGACCAACAACTCTCCCGGACCGGGAGAAGGGATGTCCTCCTCCACAATCCGGAGATTCTCTGGCGGGCCGATTTCGTCGAGCCGGACAATCCGCATCGCGCGGCCGGCCCGATAGAGATCAGCCACGGTTACTTCTTTTGCGGCAGCGCATATGCGACCACGGAATCGCCACGCTTGTTGAACAATTGCCCATTGCCGCCGGCAACGATGACGACAAACTGCCGGCCATTTGCGGAGTAAGTAATCGGTGTGGTCTGCGCTTCGGCCGGAAGCACTTCGTTCCACAGCTCCTCACCTGTCGCCAGAGAGAAAGCCCGGAAGCGCTGGTCGAACGTCGCCGCAATGAAGATGACACCGCTCTGCGTGATCACCGGGGCCCCGACACTCGGCACACCCCACGAGTTCAAATTGATCTTGGGCTTGAAGGGTACGAATTTCTCAATCGAACCGAGCGGGACATCCCATAGGATTTTGCCCGTCGACATATCCATTGCGGTAAGCGCACCCCAGGGTGGTGGCGTACAAGGCACGCCATCAGACCCGACCAACTGCTGCTTCTCGATCGCATAAGGTGTGCCCGCCATCACGGTCGCCCCGTTGATGCCGATCCCCTTTTTCTTGGTCGGATCCATCGTGGACTGCTTGAGCAGTCGGAGCACGCCAAAAACCCGGTTCGTGTTGACCACCATGATGCGGCGACCTGGATCATAAGCAGGCCCAGGCCACTCGACGCCGCCAACCCACCAGGGGACGATCGTTCCTTGCTCGGAAGGCGGAATATAGAGCCCGCCGTGCCGATACTTTTTGATCATGTCGCGGCAAGCGGACTTGGCCCAGGGTGTAACGCCCCAAGCATCATCTTCACTGATGGTGAGCTTGCGCAGAGGCCGGGGCCACTGCGGAATAGGCTGGGTCGGAGCATACCATTCGCCCGGAATATCTCCTTTGGGGAATGGCTTCTCATCGACCTTGGCGACGGGCTTTCCGGTCAAACGGTTGAGAACGAAAATCAAGCCTTGCTTGGTGTTCTGGATGAGAACCGGAACGATCTTGCCCTGTACGGGAAGATCCGCAAGCAGCGGCTGTGGTGCGACATCATAATCCCAAATGTCATGATGGACCGTCTGATAGTCCCACACACGCTCGCCTGTTGAAGCTCGCAGAGCAACCACAGACTCAGTATATTTGTTGTCGCCAGGGCGACCCACCCCGTAGTGATCGAGCGACGGGCTCGTCGTAGGGATGAAAACCAGATCATTCTTGGGATCAGCCGTCAAGAAACCCCAGGCATTGCCACTGCCGTTGACCTTCGCGCTGTCGTTAAGCCAGGTCGCATAAGCGGGATCTTTGGGATCGCGCGGGACCATGTCCCATTCCCATTTCGGCTTACCGGTGCGCACGTCATAGGCGCGGATTTTTCCGCTAGGCGAATCCTGCCGACGATTATCTTCAACCGCAGAACCCAAAATGACCGTGTCACTCACAATCACGGGCGGCATGAAGAAGCTCAGCTCATGCTTAGTGACGAGCGGCTTTTCGGGCAGCAAGGCCACCGTCCCAGCCTTACCGAACGACTGACACAGCTTACCGTCTTTCAAATCAATCGCGATCAATCGGCGATCCGTGGTGTTCATTAACACACGCTCAGCGCATGCGGACCCCGCCGGCGCAACCGGATCGCGCCAATAGCCGACGCCGCGACAAGCGAGGCGGTCATGCTCGTCCATCGCTAGATCGACCTTGGGTTCAAAGGCCCAATTTTCTTTGCCAGTCGCTGGATTGACGCTGATTACGCGGTTGAATGGCGTACATACCAGGAGGTGATTGCCCACCTTGATCGGAATGTCGGAATCCTTGGTGCGCTTGAACGCCTCGTCACCACGCCGCGTCATCTCGCCAGTATGATATGTCCATGCGACTTCAAGCTTATCGACGTTGGCCGGGGTTATTTGGCCAAGAGGCGAATAGCGGGTTGCATGGGTATCACCGCTATGAACTGCCCAATCCTGATCTTTTTGCGGCATCGCCCCGGGTGTGAAATCACCTGAACAGGCAGCGAGACTCATGGCAACAGTCACCATGAAGCCCAATGTCAATGAGCGGCACCGAGTGATCATATCATATCTACCCAAGGCAAAGTTAGGCGGCACCACCTTTCGATGGCGCCGCCTCAAGACATCAGAAGTTCTTCGACACACGCAAGCCGAATGTCCGCGGACGTGGCGCAATTGCGCGAAAACCGTCGGCACTGACTTCGATCGAGATTTGCGCCGCTTTATTGGTGAGGTTGGTCACCAGCAGCGAAACATCGAGCCCGTTATCGTTCTTCACGCCAAATACGAGATCAGCGAGGAAATAGTCCGGCAGCCGGTAGAAGTTGCTCGTGCCAGGGTTGAAGTTCGTCGCCGAACCGCTGCGATAATTTCCGTTGGCGCTGGCATAACCCTTCCAACCTTCGTTGAGCTCGGCTTCGTAGCGAAGCTGACCCACCGCCGACCATTTGGCCACAAAGGGCGTCCGGTCGCCGTCGAAGCCACGATTGGCAGCATTGGCAGCAGCAATGGGCTGATCTTGGGTCAGATGAGAGTCGGTGTAGGACGCGCCAAAGGTAGCCGTGAAGCCGTTCCGCAAGTTGAAGCGCAGCTGTGCCTCTGCGCCATTTACGACGCTCTTGCCCGCATTGACGATGTAGGTGAATGCGCCGGTCGGCGAGAAGGCCGTAACCTGCATCCCGTTCCATCGGATTTGGTAGCCAGCGACATCATAATTCAGGATCCCGTCGGCCAAGCTGCCTTTGACGCCGACCTCGTAGTTCCACAGCGAGTCCGAATTGAATCCGTCGGGAATCGTGACGCCGAATTGCGCCGCGGTTGAAGCATTGTTCAGGCCGCCGATACGGAAGCCGGACGCGGCACGCGCATAAAGGGTCAATTCGCGCGACGGCTCATAGGCAATCGAGAAGTTATAGCTTGGCTTCGATTGGCTGTCCGACGAATTGACTGCCACGGTTGGCACCGTCTGCACGGTCGACAGATCGGCAGGATTCCGGCGCAATCTCTGAAGCGTACGCTCGAGATTTTTGAGGCTTGCATGGTAATAACGCGCGCCAGCCGTCAACGTCAGCCCAGGCACGATTTTCCAGTCAGCCTGTCCGAAAATCGCCCACTGTTCGATCGGATTATCCACATCGCGGGCGCTAATGATGAGCCCACCTAGACCGGCCTTGTCGCACTCCGCCTTGCTGCTGCAGGCGGGGAGCGCATTGAGTGGGGTCTGGGTAGTGTTCGTTTCGTAGGTATTCTCATCCTTCTCATAGAAGCCGCCAGCGACGAGCTGAAACGGCCCTTCAAACTTGGATGCGAAACGCAACTCGTTCGACCAAATCGAGCGATTTTGGTGACGCGGACCGGAGTAATTTCCGGCGATCCCGAGGCCCGCTGCCGTCGGCGTCGTGTCGACAAACTCATCGACGGCGCGGTAAAAATAAGACGAGGTCGCGATGATATTACCAACGCCCAGATCGAAGTCCGCCACACCGCTAACGAGGTTTGCGTACTCGTCGTGGGGTTCGCGGGTCCTCGTCGAGTTCTTATATTCACCGTCGGTGATCTTGAAGCGCTGGGCGCCATCGACCGTAATGTCCTGGTGGAGGCCGGTGAGCAGGAAGCTGAAATTCTCAGTCGGCTTGAACAGCAGCGAAGCGCGTACGCCGCGGGTCTCGGCATCATTGATGTTGGATTTGCCCGAGGTGATGTTGTCGATATAGCCGCCGCCGCGCGAATACCAGCCAACCACGCGGGCCGCGACCTTATCGTCGACGATCGGCAGATTGATATAGCCGTTCATCTCATAAAGAGCGTTCGTGCCGCTGCCGTCGGAAAAGGCTCCGGTCAAGTTACCACTGGCGCCGTTAAAATTGGGCCGGCGAGGGATGATCCGGACAGCACCAGCCATCGACCCAGCACCAAACAGCGTCCCTTGCGGCCCTTTCAGGACTTCAATGCGCTCGATGTCGTAAGCACCAAGATCAGGTGCGCGGCCGTTGACGGGATTCTCACGGTTATAGCCCGTGATCACCGCCTCATCGAAATAGAGCGCCACCGTTGCAGCACCCGTCGAACGAATACCACGCACAATGATGTTATTGTCGCCAACGCCGTTGGTGGTCAATTGAAGCGCCGGGTCGAGCTTCGCGAAATCGCGCAGCGTCGACGCGTTGAACTGCTTGATGAGATCACCACTCACCACCGAGACCGCGGCGGGCACATCCTGCAGAGCCTGATCACGCTTGGTCGCCGTGACGACAATCTCCGACACATCGGTCGACGACGCCTGCGGCGCCGTCGCAGACTGCGCATTGGCCGCAGCAGGGCAGATCACGTTTGCTGAGGCCACAAGCATCGCGCCGGAAAGAAGACTGACCTTATTCGAAATCCCCATGACTAACTCCCTGGTCTATTTTATTTGAAAGCCCGATTTAAATCCGGGTATCGATTATTATTTTCGGAATACTCCGGAGATAATGATTACGCTGAACACGACAAAACCTGTTGGAACCATGAGCGCACCCACGGTGACCGGAATATTGGTGATGCCGAGGATGACGAGCGGCAGACCGCCCAGCATGAGGAAGCTCCCCACCTGCAACAGCACGAACTGCAGCAGCGCGAGCTTATGATCCCTTGCCCAAGGGAAAATGTGCAGCACGATCCCTACGACCGCGAGAGATAGCCAACCCACCGAATCCAGATGACCGTGGAAGGGAATAGGCCGCTTCCAATGCGTCAGATGCATGTAGAGCCCGAGCCCCATGCCAGCGACGGCATAGAGGCTAGCTGCGGCGATATAGTAGATTGGCAACTTGTCTCTGAAGTTCATGATGCTGCCCCCTGAACGAGACCACGGCAGATCCCCTGCGCGCTCTCAGACATCTTCAGCTGAGCGCGGACTTGCCCTCCGCCCCAGCCAGCGAGCCAGGCCCGCATTGTTTGCACACTGTATGCAGCACACAATAGTCAGGCAAGTAAATTTTATTGAGAAGAAAATGGCAGTATTCTGCCGATATTTTCGCTTCTTGGCGGAAGCTGAGGCCGGCGTGATCTGACGCGATCACGCTCGGCCAGCCATGTTTCGAACTTTGCGCCTTGGAAGAAGCGGAGCTCTTTTTCGGTGCTACGCCTTGTCCTTCTTGAGAACCAAAGCATCATATTCGAGACTGTTAACGATCGCTTCGACTATGACCGGCCCGTTGGCCTGAAATGCTTCCGCCAACGCCGTACGCAAACCAGCCTCGTCGGACACGGTTTTCACCGGCACGCCGAAGAGGTCGGGACCTCCGATCGCTCCGGTATCACGCACCGGCGTGCCATAGATGGGATTGCCCTTCTTCTGCTGTTTGATGCGAATGAGGGCGAGATCGTTGTCGGTAAGGACGATGATGACGATCGGGATATTGTAGCGGACGGCCGTAGCTAGCTCGCCTACAGTCATCAAAAATCCGCCGTCACCAACAACGGCACATACCGGGACATCGGGACGGGTCAGTTTCGCCGCGATCGCCGCTGGAATGCCGAACCCCATCGTTGACCAGCCGTTGGTCATCAATTGCGCACGTGGCTCCGGCGTATCCCACTTTTGCCCGATCAGGTGCGTATGAGCACCAACATCGCAAGCCATAATGCCCTCTGGCGGGAGTGCTTCGCGCAACAACGTCAGCACCTTGGTCGGACCAAGTTGCTCATAGTTGGGAGACATGAGGTCAACCATGAGGCTACGGCGATCGGCAATCGCCTGGAAATCCCACTCCTTCTTGGCCATCGAGCCGCTCAGCAGATGGTTGAGCGACAAGGCAATGTCACCAGTTACATCCACCACTTCGGGATAAGCTGTTCGGTCGATGTCGACGGGTTCAACGTCGAGGTTCACCAGAGGAACTGAGGGCATCCAACCTTCGAGATTGAACTCGACGGGATCATAACCGACCGCGACAACGAGATCAGCATCGCGGTGGGTCTCACCCACGATATTGCTCAAAGCGTGAAAGACGATGCCCACATAGCAGCGGTGCGTTTCAGCTAGCATCCCTTTTGCCATCGGGGTCAGGACGACCGGGATATCGAACTTCTCGGCTAGCGCGATCACGGAATCCCGCACGCCCGCTTCTACAGCCCCTAGTCCAACGGCGAGAATAGGACGCTTGGCCTTGGCAAGCTGCGCAAGAGCTTGCTCAAGCGAGGCTCGATCCGGAGCCGCTGGCTTCAGCCGTTCGGCAGCCGGGGCATCGCCCCCGGTAGAAATCTCAGCCGACAAGCCGACGGGCAGGCCGACATGAACGGGACCGGGGCGGCCAGACATTGCGATTGTGCCTGCGTCGTTCAAAATAGCGCGAACGCCATCCGCTCGCAGGCGTGTTGTCTTCTTCGTAATCGGAGCGAACAGGGCTTGGTGATCAATCCCCATCTGCGTGACCCTGCCGCGCATTGGCTCTGTCATTTCATCGGTAAGGGCTATCATCGGCGAGCGATCGAGCAGCGCTTCGCCGACGCCGGTGGCAAGGTTAGTCGCACCGGGACCGAACGTCCCAAAACATACACCAGGTGCTCCGCTCAAGCGCCCGCAGACCTCAGCCATCATGCCTGCGCCGCCCTCATGCGTCGCCAGGATGAACTCGATGCCGTCGGTGACCCGAAGGGCCTCCATATAATCGACCCATCCGCCACTTGGCACTCCGAAGACATGACGAACGCCCATATCACGCAGCGTCTCGACCACCTCAGTGGCAACTTTCTTCTCGCTCATTGCAGTCTCCCCGCCGCAGGCCGCCTCAAGCGCCCATGCAGATGTATTTCTGGTTGAGAAATTCCTCGATGCCGTGACGCGAACCCTCACGCCCGAGCCCGGAATGTTTGATGCCTCCAAACGGGATAGGCGCGCCTGTGAGGCGCTCGGTATTCATCGCGACCATGCCGTATTGCAGTGCGTCGGTTACGCGCCACGCTCGCGAGACATCGCGCGTATACACATAAGCCACCAGGCCATATTCGCTGTCGTTGGCAGCCTTGATGACTTCGGCCTCATCGCTAAATCCGATGATGGCTGCAACGGGACCGAAGGTTTCTTCGCTCATGATCGCCATGCCAGGGACGACATCGGCGAGTACCGTCGGCGTGAAGAAAGCACCGCCTAGAGGATGAGGTTGGCCGCCCACCAAGAGCCGCGCACCCTTGGCTAGCGCATCATCAACATGGGCCTGCGATTTTGCGACCGCATTTACGTTTATAAGCGGACCGATAACGGCTCCCGGAGAGAAACCATCAGCCACGGAGAGTGCTGCAGTCCGCCGGGCAAAGGCCTCGGCAAATTCAGGCAGAATGTCTTGGTGAACAAAGATCCGATTGGCGGCGAGGCAGTCCTGTCCGCTCGTCGCAAATTTGGCAGCGACAGCGGCTTCGGCCGCGACTTCTACATCAGCATCGGGAAACACCAGAAAGGGGGCGTGACCACCGAGCTCGAGCGATACGCGCTTCATCGTTTGGGCGCAGCGCGCGAAGAGCTTTCGTCCAATCGCCGTGGAGCCGGTGAACGAGAGCGCGCGAACGATATCGCTGTCGCACAAATGGCCTACAATCGTCTCGGGATCTCCCGTTAAGACCGACAGCACACCGGGAGGCAGACCGGCTTCTTCCGCCAGCTCAGCCAATATCAAAGCGGAGAAGGGTGTCTCAATCGAAGGCACTGCGATTGCCGTGCAGCCGGCCGCAAGAGCAGCGGCGGCTTTGCGCGTCAGCATGGCAGACGGGAAGTTCCAAGGCGTAACCAAGGCTACGACACCGACAGGTTCTTTCTGAACCATCATCTTGCGGCTGGGCAGATGCGCGGGGATGACCTCCCCATAGATCCGAGATGCTTCTTCGGCGAACCAGCGTATGAAGCTCGCGCCATAAGCAATCTCGCCGCGAGCCTCATCCAGCGGCTTACCCTGCTCGGCTGTCATGAGCGCCGCCAGCGGCTCTGCTTCAGCTATGATGAGGTCATGCCAACGCATCAAAATGTCGCCGCGCTGCCGCGGAAGGAGCCCTGCCCAGCCCGGCAATGCGCCTTGAGCGGCAATAATTGCCTGATCAACATCCGTTGTTGAAAGGCAGGGCACATGCCCGACTATTTCGTTGGTCGCCGGGTTCCGCACGACAATCGTCTCGTCAGATCCTTTGATCCAGCGACCCGCCACATAGGCACTCTGACGCACGACGTGCCGCCAGTCGCGCCCCACGGACTGCTGCAGGTTATGAGCGACCATATCGCCTCCATTGGAGCCGGCCTCGCAGCCAGCGGGAATGTTCAGTTAGGTGTGGGTTGGGTCATGGCCGTTTGCCGGCCATGTCGAGCGCCACATCAACGATCATGTCTTCTTGACCGCCGACCATCTTGCGGCGGCCGAGCTCGACGAGGATCGCTCGCGTATCGATGCCATACTCGCCCGACGCTTTTTCCGCGTGGCGCAGGAATGAGGAATAGACGCCGGCATAGCCCAGGGTCAGCGTCTCGCGGTCAACTCGCACAGGACGATCCTGAAGAGGGCGCACCAATTCCTCAGCAGCGTCCATGAGCGCATAAAGATCGCAACCATGGGTCCAGCCATAGCGATCGGCCGCGGCGATGAAGACTTCGAGCGGAGCGTTGCCAGCTCCTGCTCCCATTCCGGCCAAACTCGCGTCGACCCGCATCGCACCATTTTGTACCGCGACGATCGAGTTTGCGACGCCCAGAGACAAATTATGATGCGCGTGAACACCGCGTTGGGTCTCGGGCTTGAGCACCCGATCATAGGCCTGAAGCCGGGCGGCATATTGGTCCATATTCATCGCGCCGCCGCTGTCAGTGACGTACACGCAGTGCGCACCATAGCTTTCCATGAGTTTGGCCTGTTGGGCGAGCGCGTCGGGCTCGCTCATGTGGCTCATCATGAGGAAGCCCGACACGTCCATGCCCAGATGTCGCGCGGCTTCGATATGCTGCTTGGAGACATCGGCCTCCGTGCAGTGCGTAGCGATGCGCACCGATCGCACGCCAAGCGCATAAGCATGCTTGAGATCGTGCACCGTGCCGATGCCCGGCAGCAACAACGTCGTTAGTACCGAATGGTCCAACACGTCGGCAACAGCGGCGATCCAATCCCCATCTGTATGGGCGCCAAAGCCGTAGTTGAAGCTCGACCCTTGTAAGCCGTCGCCGTGCGCCACTTCGATTGCATCGACTTTGGCTCGATCGAGCGCCTTGGCGATCGTCTGAACATGCTCGATGCCATATTGATGGCGAATAGCGTGCATGCCGTCACGCAAGGTGACATCTTGGATGTAGAGCTTGGTGGTTTCAGGATCGAAGGTCATGCGGCGTCTCGCTGCAGCCGTTTCATCGCAATCTTCTCGGCAGTGGCGAGCCCTGCAGAGGTCATGATGTCGAGATTGCCCGCATAGGCCGGCAAATAATGAGCCGCGCCCTCGACCTCGAGGAACACGCTGGTTTTGACCCCCTCAAACTGTCCGACGCCTGGGATTTTGACCGGATTATTAGATCCGAAGCGCTCGAACTGGATTCTTTGCTTCAGGCGATAGCCAGGCACATAAGCTTGGACTTTCGCCACCATCGCTTGGATCGCTGCTTCAATCGCGATCTCATCCGCACCAGACGAAAGCGTGAACACAGTATCGCGCATCAGCAACGGCGGTTCGGCCGGATTGAGGACGATGATGGCCTTGCCCTTAGCGGCGCCCCCAACTTTTTCGATGCCCAAGCTCGTCGTCTCGGTGAACTCATCAATGTTCGCACGCGTGCCCGGGCCAGCGCTCTTGGAAGCGATCGAGGCAACGATCTCAGCGTAGTGGACCGTTGCGACCGAAGAGACCGCGGCGACAATCGGGATTGTTGCTTGGCCACCGCAGGTGACCATGTTGACGTTGGATGCATCAAGATGTTCGTCGCCATTGACGACGGGGATCACATAGGGCCCGATCGCTGCCGGCGTGAGGTCAATCATCACCTTGCCAGCAGCAGTCACAGCATCGCTATGCCGCTGATGCGCACCGGCAGAAGTTGCATCAAACACCACGCCGATGTCAGGCCATATAGCGAGCCTCTGAAGGCCTTCGATACCGTCATGCGTCGTGGCGACACCCAGTCGCTCGGCCCGCTTCAGACCATCGCTCTCAGGATCAATGCCCACCAACGCCCCCATTTCGAGGATCTGGGAGTGCCGCATGATCTTGATCATGAGGTCTGTGCCGATGTTGCCGGATCCGATGATCGCGGCCTTCACTTTCGCGGCCATCAGCGGCGTCCTTCGAAGCTGAACGAAGCTTTACCAAGCCCGCCGATGGTTGCCGTGACGCGATCTCCTGGACTGAGCGGAACCATAGGCCCCAGAGCCCCAGTGAGCACGATGTCACCCGCACGAAGGGGCGATCCAACATTTGCCAAAGTACGCGCCAGCCAAGCGGCAGCATTGAGCGGATGTCCGAGACAAGCGGCTCCCGCGCCGAGCGAGGCTATCGCGCCGTTAATCTCGAGCACCATCCCGCAGGTGAAAAGATCTAGACCCGCAAGCGGCTTGCGCTCTTCACCAAGGACAAAGAATGCCGATGAGCCATTGTCGGCGACGGTATCAGCAAAGCTGATCTTCCAGTCAGCGATCCGACTGTCGACGATTTCTATCGCTGCGACAGCGTGGTCGACCGCGGCGGCAACCATATCCGGTGTTGCATCGCGCACGTCGAGATCACGCGCCATAATGAGCGCGACCTCGGCCTCTACCTTGGGTTGCAGCGTATTGGAGACCGGCAGAACCCCACCATCTGGGATCGCCATGTCTGCGAAGAGCACACCAAAGTCGGGCTGATCGACGCCGAGTTGGGTCTGAACCGCCTTGGCTGTGAGACCAACTTTACGGCCGACAATGCGACGCCCAGACTCTAGCCAGCGTCGGGTATTGATTGCCTGAACAGCATAAGCGCCAACAGCATCTGTCGGATCCAATATGTCACGAAGCGGCTGGATTTGCCCTGCTCGATAGGCCTCGATGAGGCGGCCGGCCGCGATGTCAAGATCACCGGACATGGCGTCAACGCCACGTCGCGAAGGCAATACCGCAACCCGTCCCAGCAGGTGTGCGATAGCAAGGAACATAGTCGATGAGGTCAAACGTCATGCCATCGACGGCGCCGGCCAACATAGACCAGCACCGCAATTCTGAGTTTCCTGATTGAAGTCGCTTGCGCGGGAGCGTTGCATGGCTTTCACGCCCACCCTCGCGCAGGATGTCGAGGAACATATTGTCGAGCTGCTCATCGACAACGAAGTGGCTGAGGCCACCCGTTGCGACGACTGCGACACGAATGTCTTCGGGCCAGCTCTTCACCGCACGGCGGATAGCCTCACCGATATCGAAAGCCCGTAGCGGGGAAATCTGGTTCGGCGGATAATATGCGTTGATGCTGATGGGGATGAGCGGCCAGACTTTCTCTATCATCAGCCGATGGTAGATATAGCCAAATGAGTGGCTCATACCCTGCCCCTCAGGGTAGAATTTGCTGTGCGAAGGGTCGAAGCCCATCTCGCACAAGTCACCGATCAAGCGTTCCGCGAGCTTAGCATTGACCGGAAAATTCAGAGCTTCCTGCGGATACCATTTTTCGCTGCGCAGCTCGTCGGCATATTTCCATTTCATGATGCCCTGCGGCAAATAGGGTAGAGTCTCGCCCCAATAGACTGAGAGCGCAGGCATGTTTTCGTCATGGAAAACCTCCCGCTGGTCATCACCAATCGCGATGATCACATCAGGGTCGGCATCGCTCAGAGCTTTTGCCACCGCGCGAATGCCTGCCTCATTGGCTTCGTGCCGCTGCTGCATGAGGACCGGATCAAGCTCTGCTTCGGTCTGCGGAGGAGCTTTAGCGAGAAGGTCGGCATATTTGATCTGCTCGCCATCATTGTCGAACAATGTGAAGCGCGTTTTATCGTCAACCGCACCTCGTTCGAGCCAGGCTTTGGGCTCCATTAACAAGATCGGGGAATGCGAACTGCCGACCCCCAACACAATTTTCGCCATTGTGTAATCCTTACCTAATGAGCGTTGGTCGCAGCGACGGATTGCCGGCTAAGCGACGGTCATTCGTTCGCGTGCACCGTCTGCAAAATCGACGCCGCGCGGCAGCACGATCCCAGCGGATCGCACGCGGTAAATTTCGGGCTGAAGAGGCTGATGTAGCTTGCCAGTGCTTTCGAGTTCGTCTGCCAGAGCAAGCATGAGTTTGCGCCAAGCAACGATCGCTGCGTCACCCGAACCCAACATCTCACGCGACCGATCTACGATCGGTCCCATAGTTTCCTGGATGGCAGAATCCTGCAGACCAATACCGATAATGCCGGTCGAGTTCTTATCGCGCTGCATTGCGCGATCGATGCCGTAATTGTTCGAGCGGTTATGGACCGGCTTGAAAGAGCCGTCGTCGAGAACCGGGACGTTGACCTTCGCGCTGTCTAGCCCTTCAAACTCGCGGAGTGGCCTGTCCGGACTCCAATACATCGTGAAGGTCCAGGTGTTGTAATCGTCGATAGGCACCCAAGCGTGGCCAGCAATCGGCCCCTCCGGACTACGTGGAGCAATCATGGTGTAGAAGGGCGCCAGGAACTGCGTGATCCGCCAGTAGAACTCCTCTTCGGAAGCCTTACGGCGTGCACCGATCAACATACCGTAGTCGCTAGGCCGGACGAAGAATTTAGGCGCAGTATCCTGCGCTAGAAAACTCAGGCGCGGATCGATCGCCTGCTGCCGCTCTCGAAACCCTCGCCCTGGTTCGCGGGGCGAGAGCAGGCTGTGAAGGATGCCGACATGACTGGAATCGATGCCGCCCTCGACGCCCTGGGCGTAATTATTCTCCTGCAGCCTTTTTTGGATATTCCGGTGAGTGGACGGAACGAGACCCCATTCGAGTTCCGGCGGCCGATCCGGCATATGATCTGGATCGCCCATATAGACCCAGATCAAGCCCCCCCACTCCATAGCCGGATAGGATTTGATCTTAACTTCATCGCGCATCGGCGAGTTTGCTGGCTCAGCCGGCATGTCGAGGACGTTGCCCGACACGTCGAATTTCCAGCCATGATAGACGCAGCGCAAACCGCATTCTTCGTTGCGCCCAAAGAACAAATCGACCCTGCGATGAGGGCAAAAACGATCTAAGACTCCGATCCTGCCGTCCGTATCGCGAAAGGCGATCAGATCCTCTCCGAGGAGGCGCACACGCACAGGGGCGCAATCAGCTTCCGGCATCTCCTCAGACAGAAGCGCTGGCATCCAATAGCGGCGCAGAACCTCGCCCATAGGCGTTCCGGGACCAACGCGCGTGAGCCGCTCATTATCTTGTCGAGTGAACATTCTCACACCATCGTTGCAGCATGGAAAGGTGGAGCAGCGCCCCGTTGACGAGCTGGCTATTGCATACCGTATGCGATGTCAACTCACGCAAGACCCTATAATCCGGGCGCGCGGCGCGATAATGGTGACTAATCTTTTTGCAAACGTCATTGATGTGTGCAGTATGCAATATCGTGGATTGGAGGTCGGAATGAGTGATGGGGGCGAAGCATCGGCCGTTTACCGGCGGCAGGCGTGGTTCATGGTTGGCTTTGCGACGATCGGCGTCATGTGCAGCGTCATTTCGACGGTCATGATCAACACCGGGCTGTTCATTCGGCCTCTCGGTGCTGCCTTCGGATGGTCACGCGGAGACGTTGTCGCCTCACTATCGATTGGCGCGCTTGTTATGGCGGTTGCCAACCCATTCGTTGGCCAACTCATCGATCGACTGGGCAGCAGAAGGATGCTGATCCTGTCTCAACTCGGCTTTGGTCTCGCAACCGCCGCCATCCCCTGGCTGATCTCCACCAACGGCATTAGCGGCCTCTATCTAGGCTATGCCCTTATCTCGATCCTGGGCGCGGGCTCGACGATCGTCGGCTTCATTCGGTTGCTGTCGGGTTGGTTTTCGGGACCCTTGCTTGGATCCCGCGGCTTTGCGCTGGGCTGCTGCTCGGCGGGCGTCCCGCTTGGCGCTGCGCTCTCTGGGCCGCTTGCCATCTATTTGATTGCCAAATTTGGCTGGGCTGGCGGCTTTCATGGCCTGGCCCTAATTCCGCTTTTGATCGCATTACCAATCTCGATCTTTGCGGTCCGAGAAGCACCTCTTCAGGAAGCTGCTCGCCACGGCAATGTCGATCTACCAGGCCTGACGTTGCGCGAAGCCAGCCGCACCGGGCATTTTTGGAAGCTGATCGCGTTAGTCTTCCTGATCTCAGCTTGCCTGCAAGGTCTGGCCATTCACATGGCGCCATTCCTGCAAGATGTTGGGCTTCCACTCTCCAGCGTGGCCATTATGACAACCTTGATAGCCGCCATTGGCATTCCCGCCCGTCTTGTCGCAGGACATCTCTTTGATCGCTTTTTCGCGCCCAGGGTTGCCTTTGTGGTATTTGCACTACCAGCCATCAGCACCTTGCTGATGGCTTCCCACCCCGTTGCGGCTGTAGCGATCGGGGGGAGCATTCTCCTGGGCATCGGCCAAGGCGCGGAATCTGATCTGATCGGATATTTGGTGAGCCGCTACTTCGGGCTGCGCCATTCCGGCAGGATCTTCGGCACAGTCTACGCAGCCTTCATGGTCGGCATAGCCTTTGGCCCGTTCGCCTCCGGACGCGCCCACGACTACACCCATAGCTATCAGCTGTCGTTCACCCTTGCAGCCCTGGGTCTCTTTGCAATTTGTGCGTTGCTGCTCTGGCTGCCGCGTTTTCCTGCCGAGTTCGAACGGCGGGCACCTGAGGCATGAGATACAAAGGCCGTGCGATCTGCTTCGCACGGCCTCACCATTTAGATGGCGACATCACACTTGTCAGCGCAAGAGCCCATCAAGGAACGCATCGAGAGCCGCATTGAAACGGGCTGGTTGCTCGAAATATGCCGAGTGGCCGGCATCCTCAATCTCGATGAAATGCGAGTTCGGCACGAGAGCCTGCACCGCGGCAATTTGAGCAGATGTGAATAAAATGTCGCTTTGACCTGCCACAAACAACGTCGGAACTCCGGCTTCCGCCAGGACAGCCGGCGACCAACGCGGCATGACACCGCGCACCGTGTGGACATTGACTGAATTGAAGGTCGCCAATTGCAGATAGAGATGCGTGCTCTCAGGATCCTTCAACCGTATCGACGGTCCCAAAACCCGTTCGACCTGCGAAAGCTGACGATTGGCTTCAGAGGTTGCACGGAGCGCAGAAGCCAAGGGCTCAGGTACCTGGATCCCCGCAAGAGAATCGGCGACCACGAGAGCTCGAACCCGGTGTGGATATTGGCAAGTGAAGGCCGCGCAGGTCCCGCCCCCCATCGACTGCCCCACCAAGATAGCGGTTTCAATTTCTAATTCGTCGAGCAATGCCAACAGGTCACCGACATAGCGCGACCGCCCCTCACCCTCGACGTCCTCCGATCCCCCAAAAGCACGGTGGTCGAACACCACGACGCGGTAACGCTGCGAGAAATGCGGGACCTGTCGAAACCACGAGACGCGGTTCCCACCCACACCATGAGCGAGAATGAGCGCCGGCCCATCGCCATAAGCATCATAGCGAATGCGGCTCGCACCGACTTGTAAGAAGGCCATAAATCACCCCGGATCGCATACTTGATTTTTGCATACGGTATGCATAGACCATTTATGCGTCAATGCTTCGGGCTGGGCCGAAGCGGGGCAGTCAACAGCACGGGAATAGAATTGTGGCAGACAGCTTCGTCGAAGAACGGCTTCTCAAAAAAGTGCCGCGTTGGCGCAATTATCTCGAAGCCAAGTTTGGCTTCAGGAACCATTGGTATCCTGTGAAATTTTCGCGTGAGATTGCCGAAGGCGAGGTGATCACCGCGAAAATTATGGGTGAGGAAATCCTGCTGAAGCGGATCGATGGGAAGGTTTTTGCCATCCGCGATCGGTGCATCCACCGCGGCGTCAAACTCTCAGAAAAGGTAGAGTGCTACACGCGTGGCACCATTACCTGCTGGTATCACGGATTCACCTATAAGTGGGACAGCGGGAAGCTCTGCGACATCATCGCTAGCCCCAACACTCCCATCATCGGCAAGAAGGCGCTGAAGAGTTATCCCGTCGAAGAGGCCAAGGGCCTCGTCTTCGTGTTCGTGGGCGACCCGGATTACGAGCCCCATCCCCTTTCACGTGACGTTCCACCGACCTTTCTGGACGACGACATGGTGGCGCACGGCGCGTCCTACATGGTCAAATCCAATTGGCGGCTGGGGTGTGAGAACGGCATCGACGACCTGCACATCTATCTGCACCGTCAATCACCGCTGGTTCCCAATACACAGCGATCGCTGCCCCTGGGCCACACTGACCGCCCCGATGATTTCTACGAACTTTTTGAAGCGAGCGACGGCCCCAAAGGCATAGCTCCGCGCAAATTCAAGGACGCCAAACCGATGGCCTATGAAGGCCGGGTTGAGGGCAAGGTCGTTGTCACTGGCACCAAGATGCACACCACCCCCGAGGAAGCCGCCAAGAAGCGGACTACCGGCCATTATGTGTGCCTGCCAGGCGTGCTGCGTGTGGACAATTTTCCATTCACCGGCCTGTTTCAATTTGAATGGTATGTCCCCGTGTCTGACGACACGCATCTCTACATCATCACCATCGCTAAGCGGTGCGCGACCGAAGAAGAGCGTGCGGAGCATGAGCATGAGTTCTTGCACCGCTGGAAACCCGTCTCGCTCGAGGGATTCAATAACGAGGATGTCTTCGCGCGTGAGGCGCTCCAGCCGTTCTACAATCATGACGATAACTGGCTCGAGGAAACGCTAGTCCGGGAGGACAATGGCATCATCCAATGGCGCGAACTGTGCCATCGCCATTCCAGCGGCGTCCAAAAGCCGAGCGACGTACTTTGAACCAGTGGAAGGGCGCGTAATGATCGTGCCCTTTCCGCATTTTGGGGTTTCGGTGATGCCGATCTACCCTTTTGCTCGCTTGGTGCTGATCCGCCGGCACGAACCAAGGCCGGCCAATCGCGTTCTCAATCAATCTGATGCGAACCAGCTCTCCCCTGCGGACGTGCCTGCGGCCGGCACGTCCGCCTTTCTGCGCATTGGCCTCATTCTTAGCTGCCAACCTTTAGCGCGCTGGTGAGCCCTTCGACCGCCGCAATAACCGACAAGGCGGTTATCCGACCAGTTCCCGGCTTCTCAATCGTCGGAATATTTTGGATCCGGAGCTCAAAGCTCGCGCTGTCCGCATCCACAAGGATTCGATGCGTATTGCGCTCAAGTGCAGGGTCCGCCCAGATCTGCAGTCGGGTCTGATCAGGCCCGATACCAGCGAGGGCGAGCGAGGCAGCGACGTTCACATTGGCGGGGAAACCGCGAGCACCTTCCCGAGCGCTGCCATCGAACAGCATGAGTGGCTCGGTGAGAGCCGAAAGATCGACGCCCTGACGCACAACCTCCGGGGCGCCAATAAGCGACTTGGGCGGCTTGCGTGTCACCATCGTGACCGAATGGATCGTCCCTTGGGCGGCCGCACGAACGGCATCGAGCCCCAAAAGGGCACCCGTCGCCATGATGATCCGTCCACCATGCGCACGTGCGATGTCGACCACGTCCATATTTTCGATCAGCGCTGCGGCACTGACCGTCACAACGCACGCACCGGCGGTCAGAGCCGGCACCACGATGTCACGAAACGCAGCGGTAGGCGCTGTTTCAACGACGATGTCAGCCTGAAGCGCCAACGCATCGGCGGACATGATAGGCACGTCTGCTCCAAGATCAGCTAGGCTCTGTTCAACCTTGGCTCGATCGCCGCCGACCACGCCGACCAACTCAAGGTCGGGCTGGGCAAGCACCCATTTCCCAACGGCTTTTCCGATCGTGCCGAAGCCCGCGATACCAATTTTGGTCATCGTACCTCCTGAAAATCGATGTTCAGCTTTCTTGGAGGAAGGCATGTCGCCTTGCAAATAAAAACGGCATACTGTATGCAGTGAACATCGCAGGAGATAAGAATGACGTCGATGACCTTCGTGTGCAAAATTGGGGATGTGCCGCTCAATGGCGTTAAGCAGGTCGCCCTTGCCTCCTTCGATGAGGAGTTTGCCGTCTACAACCTTGGCGGAGAGTTCTTCGTCACAGACGACATGTGCACGCATGGGATGGTTTCGCTCGCCGGCGGCGACGTTGAGGACGGACAAATCATTTGCCCACTCCACGGTGGCGCCTTCGACATTCGCACCGGGGCGGCAACGGAACTGCCCTGTCGGACTAAGTTGCGTACCTACCCGGTCGAAGTGCGTGATGAGGATATTTTCGCGGCCCTGGGATGATCGGCGACGCGATATCATTCCCGCTGGTCGCATCAGCTCGGCCTAGCCTAGACGCCGAGCGTAGCCAGCTGGCCCCGGTCACTCAGCTCAGGCAATATTCGCAGATCTTGTAGAGCATATAGAGCGGCACAAGCACGAGCCCGAGCAGCAGCAGACCATTCATGACCAGATCGACGCGATCAACGCGCTTTCCTGCATGACCTGGGGCGGAGCCGGCGACGCTGGCAGGAGCCTCGCCTGCCCCATCGCCGCCTGGCTTCTCCCCCTGATGGTCGACCATCTCGTTAGACCAGGACTTTGAGATCGACCGCATCATCTGTCAGGGCGGCAAAATCGATGCTCTTGCGGCCTACCAACTTACGCGCCGTGCGCATGTCACGCACGGCGTTGATAGCGGTAACGCCAGCAATACTGCTATCGACGACGTGGAAGATGATTGCGCTTTCTTGATCAAGGCGGCCTCGGACCAGGTCTTCGTCGCCGATCGGGCAACCGATCACCTGCACATTAATGTCATATTGATCGGTCCAATAGGATCCTGGCTCCCGATACTCATCGGTTGCGCCCATGATCGCGCGCGCCACATGTTCGCCGTGCATCGCCGCATGCGCCCAGGTTTCCTGGCGATCATACCGACCGAGGCCCGCGTTCATGTGGAAGGTGACCTCGCCAGCAGCGTATATAAACGGGTTGCTCGTGCGACCATTGGCATCAACGACGATACCACCCGCAGCGACCTCTAGATTGGCCTCGCTAGCAAGGCTTGTATTGGCAGTGACCCCCACACCGATGACCACCTGATCGGCGGCCACCTGTGTCCCATCAGAGAGATGGAACACGAAGCCATCTGCCATTCGCTCGGTTCTGGATATCGTCGTCTTCAGACGGATATCGACGCCTTCGCGCCGGTGACGCCTCAGAAGAAGGTGTGACAGTGGCGGCGAGGCTGAGCGTTCCATGACCCGGCTTGCCGGATCTATGATCGTCACTTGGTGTCCGCGCCCCACAAGCGAAGATGCAACCTCAAGGCCAATGACACCCGCCCCTACGACCACGACACGGCACGGTGTGCCGGCAGCGTTTCGCAATGTTATCGCGTCGTGAAGATAGCGCAGATAATGGACGCCCGGCGTTCCGTATGGGAGTGCATCGAGCACTCTCACTGACGACCCCGTCGCGAGAATCAGACGATCATAAGAGAGTCTGTCGCCTGAGGCCAATTCGATGGTTCGGACGTCCGGATCGATCGATACGCAACGTGCCGACAAAGACAATTCGACCCCACAAGCAGACAACTGCCCTTTGGGATCGAGACCAATCCGAGCCTCACTCCCATCATTCGTGAGAACGGCCTTGGATAGAGGCGGCCGATCATAAGGCGGGTGGGGCTCATCGCTGAGCAATTTGATACGCCCTTCAAAACCGGCATCTCGCAGACTTAAGGCGGCTCTGACCCCTGCAATGCCTGCGCCCACGATGATGACGGTGTCCGACGCACCCGGCGGTGTTGCAGGCATTAATCAGCTCCGTAACTGTACTGGGGAAATAGTTCGATGGCCGCCATTCCGGTGATCCACGGCGCAACGGGTTCGTAGAAAATGCGCTGCCCAGACGTAGCGCCTGCCGCCCCAGCTGCTACGAGCCAGGACAACAACTCTAGACCCCCATTGCCTGCCAGCTCCACGATCTGCGCACAGTCATGGGTGCGGGCGAACTCTTCTGCTCCGCCCTGCTCAAGCGTGCTCAGGAAATCTTGGTCAAAATCTTGAGCGATCTGACCTTCGCCAGGCATGCGAAGCCAATGTGAAAGGCCTCCCAAACCTATCACAATCACCCGCTCTCCTTTGGGACGGGCGCATTCGATGAATTGGCGCAAGATCTTGCCGAGCCTGTGACACCGCGCCGGCGAAGGCGGAAGCGGCATCCCACTATTTACATACAGCAACACTGTCTGAACGGCATCACTGGGATCCACCACCAGCTTGGGAAAGGCCATACCGTGGTCGGGTATGACCTCTTCAGCTTGGACCAGATCATAGTCCGCATGGGCTGCGAAACGTGCGAAGTCTTCGGCAAACGCACGGTCACCGTTCATGGTGGTCACCGGAACTCCGCCATCCCCTAATGTCTGCAGCCGGTCTGAGGTTGCGATAGCCAGCGGTATTTGGAGAGCGAGATCGAAATTGTTGAAATGATCTGGGCCGATCAACACGAGCCGATCCGGACGTAAGGCCGATACCCGCTCTCGGATGTGCAGCATTCCTTGAAGAACTGCCTCCGCCTGATGCTCAACGCCTTTGGGCGGGAACATCACATGCGACATACCGAAAGCGCCGACAATTCGACCCATTTCAACGTTCCAAAAGTCGGTCGAGATAGACGTCGAGCGGTCCAGCCTGCGCGGTTGCTTTGCCCTTGCGTAGCCGCAGATATTTCATCTGAAGATTGGGATGCACGCCCAGGTCAGTCATCGCCTCGATCGTTCCGGCTTCAAGCATTGCAGCCTCACCAGAGGTGACAGCATATCGCTCGAAGACCGGCGCTGGATCGATCGAGAACTGTTCGGCAGCTGCTGCATCGCGCAGCAAATCCTGGATCATTCGGTGGATCCGGTAAGGCGCAACAACTGGCATGTCAGGCCTCAAACCCTGGCCCGTTTAGAAAGGCGGTGGTTACCGCAACGAAGGCCTCTGGAGCCTCGATCATCACCCAATGGCCGGCGTGGGGCAGTATGAAGCCCCAACTATTTGGAATCAGATCGAGATAGCCATAGGTTCGCGCGAGAACGGCCACCTGGTCCTCCTTGCCGCCAACCACAAGCGTTGGGCAGCTCACCGAACTGATCCGCTCGCGCGGATACGTCATCGGATCTTCCTTGAGTCTATTGTGGATGGCTCCCATCGCAGCGCGCGCACCGGGACGCATGGTGAGCTCATGACGATAAGCCACCATTTCGTCACTGATCTCGAACCGCGAGCCCGCGAGAAAGCTAACGAGCTTGCGCATCCCCTCCGGCGTGTAGTCGTAGCTTCCCAGAGCTTTCTTTGCTGCAGGGTCGGGGTTGCTCACATCAAGACCGGCCGCCCCCATCAAGACGAGCTTGCGGACGAGCTCAGGTCGCTCAATTGCGATGCCAAGTGCTGTCGCACCACCCATCGAATTGCCGATTAGATTGACGGCCTTTCCTGCGCCGATCGTCTCCACGAAGCCCGCCATGTGGCGGTTGCGCATGGTCTGCCCATAGTCGAAATCTTTGGGGTCCGGCCGATCGGACTCCCCGAAACCAGGCATATCGACGGCGATCACGCGAAAATGCTGCGCGTAGGCCTCCAGACAGCCTCGCCAATTGCCCCATGCATCCGCACCAGATCCACCACCATGGATGAGAATGAGCACCGGACCGCTTCCCGCCTCGATGTAATGAGTCTTCACTCCTTCGATCTCAACGTAGCGCTTTTGAAGATCCACCACTCATCTCCTGTTTGCATACTGCATACCGCATTCCATCTACCGCGCAACAAAGAGTTGCGTCCGATGGAGCATGGGGCGAGAAGCAATCCTGGTTTCGAGCGTGAGCAGTTTGCTTTCGGGAGATGCAAAGAAGAGTGACGCGATCCTGTGGATTCGCTTAAGGAGTAGCGATGCGGGGCCGCACAGACGGTTGATCGACGATCGGAGAACAAAGTTGAATGTACGAGGAAAGGGCGCAACGGCTGTCGTTCAGGTCGATAGGCTGCGCGATCAGGTGTACCGCCTGATCCATCAGGACCTGAAGGTCGGACTGCTCGAACCCGGCCAACGCTTGGTCGAGGGCGATCTCGCAAAACGGTATAATGTATCCCGTACACCGATACGCGAAGCGCTATTTCAGCTTTCGCGAGACGGCCTTCTTAGTCCTGCCGAACGCGGATATGTTGTGGCGGCCGACGATGTTCAAACCACAATTGACCGCCACGAGGTTCGCGAGCTGATCGATCCGCGGCTTGCTGCCCATGCGGCTACCGATGGCACGCCAGCGCAGAAGCGAGCGCTCGAAAAGGCGCATGAGCGCCAATGCACGGCCCATTCTGCCGGCCGCCTAAAGGCCTTCATCAAGGCGAATCTCGAATTCCGGGCCGCTTTGCGGGCCATGTGTCGCAACCCTCTGCTCGAGCGCTGCTCTCAAATGCTTGACGATCAGGCTCAGCCGTCTCGCAGAGCCGTCTTCGAGGTTGAAGAATATCGCGCAATTGAGATCGCGCATGACACCAAAGTGCTGGAGGCGATCCTTGCCGGGGACGCAGCTCGTGCGGACGCTGAGATGCGGCAATATGTGGAAACGGTTCGGCGCCACCTTAAAAGCGTGACCCGGCCTGGCTCGCATGCCTCTGCGCCGACGCCGAGGGAAATAGCTTAATTCAATCCCTTATTTACAGCCGAGAGCGACCGGATCGGACGGGTCCGCCCGGTCGCTTCTAATCAATTCAACCGTCCAGCCCGTCCTTGATCGCCTTGGCAGGCGTGAAACCGAAGCGGCGATCTGGATCGCAGCGCCGGTGGAAGGATTGCGGTCTTCCCGTCCGGGGGCGGCTTTCACCTTGAACCGATCGTTTTGCCAACAAGCTCTACGAAATTTATCTCGGCGGGCAGTCGCCCGGTAAGGTGATCAATCCGATCCGATCGCTGCTGTTACGATGATCTCCACGAGCGTAGCGCTATTTGCCATAGAACACTGAGTCGTCGCACGAGTCGGGAACGCATCCGGTTCAACCCAAGCATCCCAAGCTGCGTTCATTTCCGAGAAGTCGCGGGCAATATCCTTCATCCAAATTTGCGCGGTGAGCAGCCGCGACTTGTCAGTCCCCGCGTCACGGAGGACCTTGTCAATCTTGGCGAGAGTTTCCTCGGTCTGCCCTTTGATATCAGCGTCCTTGTCGCTCGCGGTTTGGCCTCCGACATAGACTACCCCGTTATAGACCACAGCGCGTCCCCGCCGAGCATTCGTCACAATTCGTGTAATATCCATTGTCATATCCCTGTATTCGGGTGCCGAGATAATGCTTAAAAGCGGTGCCGGTCAGCGAGATGGCGCATCTTGTGTTAGTGTTCCAGCAACCAAGACTGGGCGCGCTGCACCATATCCGTGCCGTAATCGCTCAATGCCGCAGCTTCGGATATGACACCGTCTGCCAAATCCGCTGCGATGGCCTCTATCGATCGGTCCTGGGTGGGCCCGAAGCCGCCGCCGCCGGCCGTTTCGATGCGCAGTGTTTGCCCTCGTTCAAGGATCACACCTGCGATTTTGGATTCGAGCACTTGCTCGTCGGGCGTATCAGCATCACGCAAGAGGCGCGCTCGCCCGCCCTCTCGACCCCCGTCCACGCCTGCGGCACCGCGCTTATGGCTGTCAGAGCGCGCCGACACGATCGTCCCATCGCACAATGCACGGATCTGGCGCGCGATCCCCAGGCCTCCGCGTTGGCGCCCCGCTCCCCCGGAATCCACGACCAGACCATATTCCTCGACAAGCAACGGATATTCGTTTTCGAGCGCCTCGGTCGGCATGTTCAGGCTATTGGTCACATGAACATGAGTGGCGTCCATCCCGTCATGTTCGTGGCGTGCGCCGGATCCGCCGCCGATCGATTCACCAAAAACGTAGAAGCGCCGGCTATCCCCATCCGTGATTTCGCCGGACAGATTGATCGTCGGGAGGACGTCGAACGCTGAAGCAACAACTCGCTCTGGCGGAAGGATATTCCGAAATGCGCCGAACACTGCTCCGGCAATTTTTTGACAGGCTATGGTGCGGGCTCCATTGGCCGCTGGTGCCCGCGGGTTCGCTAGCGTTCCAAGTGGCGCACATATTTTGACCGCTTCGAACATGCCGCTGTTGGGCAAAAGCTCGGGATCGAGAAGCGATTTGACGCAGTAGTAGATCGTCGCACGCAAAGCGCTTTCTGACACGTTGAGCGCCCCGCGCGCCTGCGCCCCCGTTCCATCGAGATCGATCAGCAATTGCTCGCCGTCGACCGTCACGGCAACCTTGATAGGCACCATGTCACCACCATTGCCGTCGTCGTCGAGCCAGGTCGTGAAGCTGTGGGTTCCTTCTGGGAGATCAGCGATGCGGCGGCGCAAGCGGCGCGCCGTGTAAGTCAAGGTATCCTCGATCGCGGCCCGCATTTCGGCCTCGCCCATTTGGCGGACGAGTTCGAGCAGCTGCTCGGCGCCACGATCATTCGTCGCGATCTGAACCCGAAGATCGAGCCCCCGCTGCTCCGAGAGACGCGAGTTTGCCGCGATCAGATTGACGAGGTCGGCGTCCACAACGCCGTTCCGCGCAATCCGGATGACTGGGATACGTAGGCCTTCCTCAAAAATGGTACGGGCCTTCGCCGAGATTGATCCGGGCACAGAACCGCCAACATCCGAGTGGTGGCCAATATTGGCCGCAAAAGCCAACAACCGGCCATCATGGTAGATTGGCGTGACGATAGAGATATCCGGCAGGTGCGTGCCACCAGCAAGATAGGGATCATTGCAGATAAACGCATCGCCATCGCTGATTTCGTCTGCAGAATATCTCTTAAGGATAGCCTGCATTGCCCCCATCAATGAACCGAGATGAATCGGCATGTGAGTTCCTTGCGCCAGCAGCCGGCCTCGATCGTCGAACAGACCAACCGAGAAGTCTCGACGCTCCTTGATCTGTGCAGAAAAGGATGACCTTACCATCGTGATGGCCATCTCTTCAGTGATCGACATCATACGATTTGAAAACACTTCCATTGCGATGGCGTCGAAAGCGCGAGTGATTGCCTGATTCATTCCGCTGCTCCTTCAGGCCAAGGTTTTAATAATGAAGTTGCCCGCACTATCTGCGATTCCGGTCTGGTCGGGCCGCAACACTATTGTAGAGCTCATCTCATCGATGATCGCCGGCCCGATTAAGGGCGTGCCGAGCGGAAGTAGCGCACGGTGGTACACTGTGGTTGGACGCCATCCGGCCTGGCCGAAATAGACGTCACGCTCGTCGACCATAGCGGCGGCCAAACTGATCCCCGGCGAAAGAGTGGGGTTCGGAAGATCAGGTAATCGGCCGACGGCCTGCACGCGGCAATTAACGACTTCAACCGGATGCTCCGGGAGTTCGTAACCGAACTCACGTCGGTGCGTTTCGTGAAATGCATCGACAAAAAGGCTAAGACTACCGGATCCATCACCTGGCAAAGTAACCCGCAGATTATGGTTTTGCCCGAGATAGCGGGCGTCGAGCGTGATATTGATGAGACGATCCGAGGGAGGGATCTGCTCGAACGCCAGCCAATCGCGCCCCTCTTGAGCCATGGTGGAAACGCACGCGGAAATTCTAGGCCAACTTAGGTCATCGGCGGTGAATAGAGTGGTGCGGACAAAGTCTCGGCTGACATCGGACAAAAGCACACCGCGTGCACAGAGGGTGCCGGGCTCCTGTGGAACAAGGATTTGGGGCATGCCACATTCAACGGCCACGTCCGATGCGAAAAGGGGCCCTGCGCCGCCAAAGGCGAACAGCGTAAGCTTTGCCAGGTCATAACCATGCTCGCTCGAAACAGCACGTATCGCCCGGCTCATGTTCGCCGTCGCGATTCTTAACATGCCATATGCTGCGGCATCCACCGAAATGCCGAGAGGGCCGGCAATCTGATCATGGATCGCCTTACGCGCCGCGTCATGGTCGACCTTGAGGCGCCCTTCGAGAAGAGCAGTCGGGTTGAGCCTGCGCAAGACGATATTCGCATCCGTCAGCGTTGCTTCTGTGCCACCCTTGCCGAACGCAACAGGCCCTGGCACAGCACCAGCGCTACGGGGGCCGATCTTGAGCGCCGACGCATCATCGACCGCAGCGATGCTACCCCCTCCAGCACCAATCACGTGAATGTCGATCATTGGGAGCTTTACGGGAAAGCCCGCCACCAAACGCTCGCTGGTGAACTTCGGCCGGCCGCCAGTGATGAGAGAAACGTCCGTACTCGTTCCCCCGACGTCAAACGTCACTAGATCGAGGATATCCGCTGCTCGACCAATACTCGCGGCGCCCACGACGCCGGCCGCCGGCCCGGACAAACAGGTCAGAACGGGAAGTTGCTCGACGGTTTTCATAGGAAGCAGGCCGCCGTTTGAATGCACCGTCAGAGGTTCGACCTTCAATCCGCTCGCAGCGATGTTGGTGCGCAGCCGATCGAGATAGGCCTTCATCTTCGGCCCGACATACGCGTTGAGCGCCGTAGTCGACATGCGCTCGAACTCACGGAATTCAGGCAGCACTTCGGAGGAAATCGACACAAACACGCCTGGCAGGCGCGCCGCGACCTTGTCTCGGACTAGTTGTTCATGCGACGGATTCCGGTAGGAGTGCAGAAAGCAGATAGCGACTGCCTCGACCTTCGCGCGCGCCAGCTCGTCGAGTGCCGCATCAACGCTGTCGGTATCGAGCGGAGTTAAGACCTGCCCCTGAGCATCCAAACGCTCATCGACTACAAGACGGTGTACGCGCCGGATCAGCGGCTCCGGCTTGACCACTGAATAGTCAAACAAATCTGGCCTGGTCTGGCGACCGATCGCAAGCACGTCACGGAAGCCCTGAGTGGTCAGAAGGCCCGTTTTTACTCCACGCCGCTCTATGATCATGTTCGTAGCGACAGTCGTGCCGTGCCCGACATATTCAACTTCGTGTGGTGCGATCGAAAACAGATCGAGCACCTGGCGAATGCCTTCCACGATCGCCTCTGACGGATCTGACGGAGTGGAAGGGGTCTTGAAAAATCGCAACGTACCGGCGTCTCGATCAGAGACGACAAAGTCGGTGAAAGTCCCGCCGACATCTAGACCTATGCGATACATTTTTCGCGCAAACTCCACCTGGATCCTGGACTGTCTCAATCGAGCGCCCATCGAAAATTCACGGAACGATCGGGCAGTTACTTAATTCAGTCAAACTCGTGGAATGCGTAACTCATTCCAAAATGTTATGAACTCGGCGCCCGTGTATGCGCGTAAGTCGGTGACCGATGTTCGCTAGCTTCTGTGTTCGGCGGCAGTCGTTTGCGACGGTTCGAAGCGTCGGGAGCTTCAGCCCCATTACGGTCTGCGGCGCCCGGACATCTACCCAGCGTGGTCGGCGACCTGCCGTTCGGACTCTGCGACAGCCTCCCTCATCGGCTTCATTGCCAGCCGCAGCAGCCAGGCCCCGCAAGGCATCGTAAAGGAGCACAACAGTGACAAAGACCAGCCAATCCGACCCGCGTCGCCAAACACAAAATCGGTCAACGCGCCCACCAGTGTCGGCCCGAGCCCAAGGCCAAGAACGCCATATAAAGCATAGGCTAATGCGGTTAGCTGACCGCGAAGCTCATTCGGTGCCAAAATGGCCAAACTCGCCGCCATGTACAGCATAGACGGGATCGTGACCGCGAGCAGCACGCCGTAAACGGCGAAGAACAGCCAGGGATTCGGGATAAAAAAGGCGAGCACGGAAATCGGTGTCGAAGCGAACACGACCCATGAGTAAAAAAGGAGATTGGCGTCCGTCCTGCCGCGAGCATAGAGCCAATCGACGATGCTTCCCTTCAAAACCAAGGCACCGGCGGCGAAAAGGCTGACAACGCTCAAGATAGGACCATATTGGATCGGGTCGAGGCCGTAGCGGCGCGCAACAAAGGTCGGCACCCAAGCCGTCAGCGCGTATCCGCACAGGGCGATCAGGGAAAATCCGACATACATCGGAATCATCAAGCGGCGATGAGTTCTAAGATATTCGAAGAGATAGCCAGGCTTCGGCGGCGTAGCGCTTCTCCGCCCAAGCCTCGGCGGCTCCGCAAAGGTGAACACAAGAAGCGATGCCAGTGCACCCGGTATGCCGACGACGAAGAATACAGCTTGCCAAGGCTTGAGATCACCTAGCAGCGGAACGGCAAGCGACACTCCGCTTAGTAAGCCGATCAGCAATCCCCCCAGTCCAAAGGCGGTTGCCGATCCGATTTTATTGCTGGCTTGATAGATCGCCATTGCGGTGGTGAGGCGTTCGCGCGGGAATTTGTCCGCTAGAAGCGACGCCGCCGCCGGCCCTAATATGGCTTCACCGGCCCCAACGCAAACGCGGGCCGATCCTAGAGCCAATGCCGACTTCGCTAAACCGCTAGCGGCCGTCGCGATCGACCAGAAGCCTACGCCAAGAAAAATAGTCCGGCGGCGCGAATATCGATCGATTATCCAACCAAGGGGAAGTGCGCACACGCCGAGGGTAACGCCGAATGCAGGCCCTAGAATAAGGCCCATCTGAAAGTCGCTTATCCCGATATCGGCTTGGATAGGTTCCACCAACATCGTTAGGAGGTATCGGTCGAGAAAGGACATCACATAGAAAAAGCAAAGGACGGCGAGCGCCCACCAGGCGGTCCAGTCAGCCTTGAGCTTCAGAGTGGGATTATTGGCTGACGACATATTCACGCAGACCCCGACTTTCGACCAGCTTTCTGATCAAGTTCGTCAGATCGATCATCGACCGATCCATACAATCTGCGTGAGAAATCATTCTGACTTCGTCTGCAGAAATTTTGGACACCACCCACGCGATCCGATGTCGGGCGCCACGTTGGAGGTATCACGCTCCTCGGCCCGCTTTGACACCGTCTCGCGTGGAGCAATGCCTTTAGAACTCACTCGAAAGGGAGACCATGAACGCGCGCGGCGAGGCGAGTGTGTATGTGGGCGTACCTGCCGCAATAAGGGTGCCATTGACCCCGCGTGTTGCCACAGCGTTCGGCTGCGTCGCAGAGATTGCGCTCAGGAAAGGCTTGTTGCCGACGTTGGTGATGTTGAACTTCACCGCCGCTTTCTGTCCCCAAAATTCTGGAAGTTCATAACCGATACCCAGATCGACTGTGCTGTAGGATTTGATCTTCTGGTCGTTCATGAGCGTCGAGAACTGGGAACCGTTATACTTCCAGAGCGCATTGGCGAACAGCGACCCAGTCCGATAATTTAGCCCCGCGGTCGCAGTCCATTTCGGCGAAGCAGGCGCGACCTTGCCGGCCGTTGGAAGGAAATCGCCGCCTGTCGCGAAGTTGCTCTTTGTTTTCGCATCTAGATATTGTCCGTTCACATAAGGTGAGAAGCCGTAGATTGGCGCGAAACCTAACTCGGCAGTGACACCGCGCGTCTTCTGGGTGCCGGCGACCAGAACTGTCGAGACACCCGCTCCATTGAGAATTGCGCTAGCGGATATCTGACGATTTTTGATCGTCTTGTTGAAGAATGCGACGTCGAATGTGACAAGATTGTCGTGATAACGATATCCGAACTCCTGGCCGAGGCCGGTCTCCGGCCCCTTGTCCGACCGGCCGAGTTGAGCCACGCGGCCCGTCCCAAAATTGTAGGTGTTCGGGTAAAGCTGGATCGTGAATGGCGACCGAAGACTTTTCACGATATTGCCGTAGATCTGCATCGTCGGGGTCACATCGAACGCAAAGCTCGCTCGAGGCAGGAAACGATGGAAAGTCGATCCGAAATCGGTCTGCGGTCCCGGCGCTAGATTGGTTCCCCTGAGAGATTTACGAAAATATTTGAGTCCAACTTCGAGCGTTAGACGATCGTTCAGCAGTTTCTGCTGATCACCGATCGAGATCGCGTCAATTTTCGAACTGAACTTGTAATTCAGTCCCGCAATTACATTCCCATCGGTGGAGCGCAATGCATCGTTTGCCCACACGCTGCTGACGCTCCCGTCCTGAGCAACAGGCGTGAGATTGTTGATCGCGTCGATATCGAAATAGTCGTGCCAGTAGCCGACGAGTAGACGATTGGAGTCTGTCACATCATAGGTCAGCCAGGTGTTCGCACCAATGGCATAGTGGTCCTGGAAGCTATTCGACATCGCAGGAATCTGGCCGTTCACCAAAAATAGGCCAGTGGTGTTGATCTGAACGCGGCTCGTTCCATTGAACACACTCGCCGGGTTCACGGATGTTTGACCCGGGCTATTGCTTTTCGTCCAATGATAGTAGGGCACCACCGTAAGGGTAAGCCGATCGCTGAAGCGAATCTCATTTTTGAACGAAACAATCAGATTCTTGCGCTGATAGTAATTCAGCTTGTAATAATTCGTAGTAACGCCGGGCACGAATGTTCCGGCATAGTTCCCTATCGTATAGTCATCGGCGGCCTTTGCAGCGTTGAACTGCGCCAACGAGATGACATTCGAGCGCATGCTGTTCCAATCGGTGTAGGACACGAACAGCGTGCTGGTCGCCTTGTCGCCCCACTCCTTCGTGATCTTCGCATCAGCATGAACGCGGTCCCCCGTGCCCGGCAGATTGAAGGTGCCCGCTCTCGTGTAAGAGCCAGAGGCGAACGCCTTCAGGCCCGATTCACCGATAACGCCAGTCTCGAGACGCCCAAAGATGCGGTCGGTCTTGTACGAGCCATGACTGTAGGCCACGAATCCACCGAGTTCTTCGCTTGGTTGCCGAACCGTCGCGATAATCTCACCGCCCACAGCCGTCTGCACCGGATCGGTTATACGCGACGACCCGGGGATCACGGTTATACCCGCTAAGTTTTCAGGGTCGACGAAGGTCTCCGAGTAAGGAAGAAAGAAGGCTTGGTCGACGACCGGGATATCTTCGAGGATCCAACCCTGCTCGTTGGACGGCAAACCGCGGATATAGACGAAGCTACGCTGGGCCATCGCGAATGGATCCGACTGACCCGTTGCGATGCCGGGTAAGGTCGCAATGATCTGAAGGGGGCCACTCAGAGACATCCGCTCCGCTATCGCCTTAGCGCTAACACTGCTGACAGCTAGGGGCTCGCGCTGCGCGATCATGTTGCCGCCGCCAACCGCCCGCTTCGCGGTAACGACAAGCTCGCGCAGGATGTCTTCCGGCGCAACCGCACTGCTAGACACTTGCGCTGGGTCGGACGTCGCCTCGGCCGCCGCCGACGCACCAGACGCGGCAGGTACCTGCTGCGCCGACGCAGCACATAGTGCCGTCATCGAACCGCAACAGGCTAAAGCTACACGCAGAGTGATCGCTTTGGTTTTGTGCGCTTTGCCGTGAATGTTGTGCCGCATCGCGACCCCCCTTTTTATATTGCCGATATTTCGACGACATTGGGAGGCTATGCTGCGCGAATGAACGCTGTCTAATTCGTGTTTGTCGGACTTCATTCTGTAGCGTTATGTTTTTCGGAATGCGAAAGTGCGCTTGCACGCTTCCAACGGTTCGCATTTTTCATCGATTTGAACCCACGCCGAGAAAGATAGCGCAGGTGTAAAGGCACGGTTGGAGCTCGGCCGCCCTTCGAATTTCTTCTTGTTGTGATAACTTGCGCGCTGCCTTGTGAGGCAACTTGGATCAATGTTTCGGGGGCAATCGCTCGATCCAATGAATAATATAGTCGGCAACGACCAGATTGTTCCTGTCTTGCATGAGCATGTGGCTATTGCCCCGAAAGCCATTTTCCACTGGACGAAAAATGGATGCGTTACCACCTGCGTGGACGACACGTGACACGAATGCCTCACAATCCGCCAGCGCATCCCCCCAATTCGCCCCCACCGGCTGGCGAGAAGAAAGATGATCGCCGAAGATCACAAGGATCGGGACCGCCGACAAGACCCGTATTTGCTCTTCAGTGTAAACCGATGACGTGCAGCCGGCGGGTTCAACCGAGATGATTCCGCGAATATTTCCCTTGCCCAGCAACACAACCTCGAGCGGCATGCGACCTGCTTGAGAATGACCTATCATAACGACCTGCGTTAGATCGTCAGCCAGTTCGGACAGTCCCGGGATCGTTGGGTTTGGAACAGAATACATATCGGTCATGTCTGGCACGACCTGCTTGGCGAGTTCGCCTGTGGCCTCCAATGGAAACTGGCTGTCAGGAAAATCGGAACCGTCAGCTTGCTTTATACGAAAGCGGGTCAGCGCCGTGTCCGAACCAATACGCCGAATGTTCGGTTGTGATCCCGAGGGACTGACGCCGGCACGCACATCATTGAATTTTGCCGGATCGAAACCCGATCGCCCCCGGCCGACCTGATCAACGACATAGCTGTCATAGCCTTTGCGAACGAAATATTCGTACCAACCCATCCTGCCGTCGGGCGTCGTCTCGAAGCTTTTGCCGCTGAGAGTTCCGCCATGAATCATCACCACTGCCGTTCCCACGCTTTTGGCGGGGAGCATGTACGCGACGTACATCTGATCAACGATGATCTGACCATTGCCATAGAGGCCGATCTGGGCAGCGGTTCTCGCAACGGATTTCCCACCCACATAGAAGCTGCCCACTCCTCTTAATGTTAGTGAGGTGCCGGATTTCTTCAGATCCTCAAAGCGCTGAGCAACGCTGCCGCTTGATGAGAGTGCGGCTAACAACATGAAGGCTGTCAGCTTGCCCCTCAATCCACATGCGAAGTAGCCGATCAACTTGTTCACGTGCCCTCATCCATCGGTCAATCTCGCCCCCAACCGACGCCATTTCCGACTGGGCGGGCACCGGATGCGTCCATCAGTCGCTCTGGCGCGAGACCGCTAAGATCAACTTTGGAATAGCCATCAACCAGTAATTCTGCCGTCGCCACACCCAAAATGGGCACCAGCTGAAAGCCATGCCCGGAGAAGCCGAAGAGATGCATTAGCCCGTCGCGCGAAGGCGACAGACCCGCGATTGCAATGTTATCGAAAGTCTTTGCCTCCAGACCCGCCCAGGTTCGAACAATCCGCAGATTGGCGATCTCCGGGAAGAGCGCCAGCGCGGCAGCCGCGGATCGAGACATAGCCATCCCGTCAATCTCAGATGTTTCGGCTACGAGATCAGCCTTGCCCTGTTGGCCACCTCCAATCAATATAGTCCCTTGAGCAGTTTGTTTGAACGAAAGCTTTCTGCCGACAGCTCCGATCGTGGGCTTCAGAAAGGGCCTGACGCGCTCTGTCACGAGCATCATGGAGGCTTTCGGGCTATCAAGGGGTATCTCATCGCCTGCCATCGCAGCGATCTGCGCAGCCCAAGCTCCACCTGCGTTCACGAGCAGGGGCGCCTCGAAATCTCCTGTCGTGGTTCCCACTGACCAGAGCGCCCGGCGTCGATCGATTGACGTTACGCCAATCCCTTCGTGAATGTGGACGCCTGCACTTCGCGCGGCAGCGTAGAATGCCTTGATCGTGCGATGAGGATCCGCAGCACCATCTTTCCGAACAAGCCGCGCGCCAACGCAGTGACGAGAAATTGCTGGTACGAGCGCTCGCAGTTCCGCCGCGTCGATCATTTCTTCATGCGTAAAGCCGTCCGCGCGAAGGAGCTCCACTTTCGTCGCCAGATCGATCAGCTCGATTTCTGTTTCAGCGACCTTGATCTGCCCGCTCGGCTCGAACCCACAGTTATCGCCAACGAGCTCTTCCATGTGATGCCACATTTCCATGGCGGCAAGAGAGGCCGGTAATTCGGCGCGGGCTCGGCCGAGCGTTCGGACGCCGGCAGCCGAGGCTCCGGAAGCATGGCGCCCGATCCGTGCGCGCTCGAATAATGTGACTTTCAACCCTCTTCGCGCCAATTGCAGTCCCGCTGAAAGGCCATGCAAGCCACCACCGACGACCAGAGCGTCTGAGGTCCTCTTCATCGCGACACCTGCAAGTCAGCCAACTCCCCCAATGTCAGCGGCTTGAGGGGCGGACGGATGCGGGGAAACGCGACACATCGCCGTTCTACACCTTGAGCTTCGGCCACAAGCCGCACTAGGCTGAGGCCGCATTGCCGCCCCTGGCATGGCCCCATCCCCGCCCTTGTTGCGATTTTCACGCCATCCGTACCGAGATGGGTGCGGCCCTCAAGCGACGAACGGATCGTCACTGCTTTAACCTCCTCGCAGCGGCACACGGTCGCACCGTCCTGGATCGCCAACTCGACAGGAGGATATGCCGCATCAATGAAGCGCCTAAAGCGCGCGGCCGCGTTGAGCGCTCGCTCTAGGGGCTTTGCTAATTGGATCGCCTCGAAACCCGGCATTTGCTCTGCTGCCGCCAATATGCCTATCGCAACGAGCTGGCCGGAAAGCCTTGCTGCCCGAGCCCCCGCGATCGTCGCGCCGTCGCCAGCAATGAAGATCTTCGGCTCAGAACTTTGACCAAATCTGTTCCGGACGGGCTCGAAACAGGATTGCCTGTCATTCCAGCGATGTTCGCATCCCGCAGCCAGCGTTGCATGCAATGCTGGCACGACCCCATCGTGGACCAACAGCAACTCAGTATCGATTTCCCCTGTAGTCCCCGAGCTCGTTTCGTATTGCACGCGCTCGAGGCATTCACCGCCACGCGCTTCGAGCGAAACCACATGTCTTATGGCTGGAAGCCCAGATGTCTCCACCGTCCAGCGCAGACCTCGGCAAATATCCTTCCACCCATAAGCCAATGCACCGGGCAAATAGCGAAGCGACCGAGCCATTGAATTGGGCGGCGTCGTATCCAGCAGCCCTGCAACCCTACCGCCGGCGGCGGTCAACTGATGCGCATAAAGAAGCAGTAACGGCCCACTGCCTGCGAGCCATACCGGCTTATCGGGAATTTGCCGTGCCACCTTCAATAGGATTTGGGCGGATCCGACCGTCATGACCCCGGGCAGTTCCCAGCCTTGAAACGGCATTGGCCGCTCTTGCGCGCCCGTGGCCAACACAAGGAAATCGGGCTCGAACACGCGTGTCCTGCCGCCATGGCTCAAGAAAACGCGCGGCCCCTTTTCGATCTGCCAGACCTCCGCGTTCGGAAGATAAGTGCCACCGCTCGCGCGGAATCGCCGGACAAGTTCAGCACCTTCTCGGTCCTCTGCGGAATGAGCATTCCGATTTTCTATGGAGGCGAAAATCCGCCCACCCGGTGCGGGCTGGTCATCCGCGACGGTCACCGAAACTCCGCGCGACTGAAGATCCAGCGCAGTCGACATTCCAGCGGGTCCCGCGCCGACGACGAGCACCGCAGTCAACGAAGAGCATCCTTAAAAGGATCTGGCCGGCCGGCCTGCCGATTGACAACCATGCCTTCCGTCACCCGGGCCATGCAGCTGCGCGTCGAAGTTACGCCGTCAATCTCCGCGAGGCATTCGAAGCAAGCCCCCATCATGCAATAGGGCGCCCGCGGCGAACCGCCGATGACCGTTGTACGGCTCATGTGAGGAGCATGTCGCAACAAGACAGCAGCAACCGGCTCGCCGAGATCCGCCTTGATAGCGTGGCCATCTACTGAAATGGTCACCTGCTTCACTGTGGTCAGGCTATTGTACTTTCTGAACATGGACGCTTTCGACGATCTGTTATGCGCCACGTTTGTCCGCGCTGAGATCACGCGTCAAAGTCGATTTCTGACGAGTTCATTCTGCGGAGTTATGTTTTCTTAGTTGGCCGTCAACAGCGGACCCGGCTGCGCGAGCCGCGCCCCCAACTACCTTCCTAGTCCAGAAACATTTCTGTAAGACACCAATATCGGTCGTTCTTTCGCTGAGGTTATGAGATGCGGCGCCACGTTAATTTGAGACAAATCGAGGCTTTCGCTGCCGTCATGCAGAACGGAACAATCGCGCGAGCAGGCGAAATGCTGAATATTTCGCAGCCTGCCATGAGCAAACTCATTGCCAACCTGGAATTCGATTCCGGTCTCATCCTGTTCGATCGTGTCAAAAAACGATTGGTGCCAACAGAACATGCCCTGCGGTTACGAGACGAGGTCGAGCGGATTTTTGCCGGTGTGCATCAGGTCGAAAGTGCCATCACGGCGCTCCACCGCGAGGGGCAGGGACGTCTTGTAATTGGTGTGATGCCAGCCTTGTCAGGCAATTTCGTGCAACGTGTGACTAGCGCCTTCCTCCGGTCGAATGAAAACGTCATTTGTTCCGTGCAAGCGATGAACTCACAGTGGGTGGTCGAACGTCTTGTTGCGAGAAAGATCGACGTCGGGCTAATCAATGGCCGGCTGGATAACCCCCACGTCCTCGTCACAACGCTTCTTGAGCACCCTCTCGTATGCATCATGCCGAAGGATCACCCCCTCAGCTACAAGACGCATGTCGAGCCAGACGATCTGAATCAATTGCCGTTCGTTGCTTTCGAACCCCACATTTTTGTACGGCACCTCGTCGAAGAAATGTTCGAAAAGCATCGGATTACGCCTAGCATCGTTGTATCAGCCAGCGCGGTGCTCACGGTGTGCGAATTCGTAGCCGCGGGGCATGGCGTATCTTTGGTACATCCGTTGATGGTCAGCGGGCTTGAGAACCATTTAGTTGCCCGTCCTTTTGAACCCAGCATTCCTTTTAAATTTCAGCTTTGCCGAAGCGCCGACAGTAAGAACACAAGGCTAGTCGACGCTTTCGCGGCAGAAACACAAATCATCGCTAATGATTTATCGCGCGCGCTGTTGACTGTAATGGTATAGCCGCTGCTCTCGAGCGCTTCGATCGCCTGCCATGCTTGTCCGGCCGCCAAACGCCGGCGAAGTTTCCTGCATTCCCGCATGCCCAAAAAGAATATGTGACTGTCGATGACAACGGCTTCGCCTTGCCCGCCCGGTCGCGTGTGATCAGTTCAACCGTTCAGCTTGTCCTTGATCGCTTTGGCAGGCGTGAAACCAAGCTTCTTCGAAGCAGCGATCTGGATCGTAGCGCCCGTCGAAGGATTGCGACCTTCCCGTGCAGGGCTGGCTTTGACCTTGAACTTGCCGAAGCCCGGGAGCGAGACCTCTTCCCCCTTGGCGGCTGCGTCGGCGATGCCGGCGAAGACCGTCTCAACCAGCTTCTTCGCATCCGCTTTGGTGAGACCGTGGGCTGCCGCGATGTGATCAGCGAGGTCGCTATTGTTCATGGATGTGTTCCTTCTGCACTATGCTGGCCTGTCTTGACGAAGTGCCGCCTGTTCAGGCGTGACCTGCGTCACATCGGCCTTGCTGCAACGTGAGCGACGCGCTGCCGCCTGTCGATTACCGCATCAGCCGAGCGCCTGTCGCACCTAAAGTCGCTCTCGCTACCGTCATCACAGACAATCGTCACGCAAGTTTGACCGGACCGCAGATCGAAGCCGTCAGGGCTCTTTTCGAGACATCCAGCAGCGATCATTTCCGGGATGAATCCGTAAGGTTGAAGGGCAGCGGAGCATAAGAGCGGTGGTCCGCTGGCCTGCAGGGATTGGGCCGAACATTGAGGAAAGCGTTCGTCGAGCTTTGTTAGCTGTCGCAGCCTTTCGACGGCCGAAATATGGATCTTGGGCCGCCCTGCGCTGTGAGCGATCTGATGATAGCGGAGCGGTTCGCGGAAATTGCGATACAGCGCCTTATACGCGATCGTGTAAGCTTTGGCGTCATGGATGGGACCATACCGATCCTCAAACACGCGTGCATCGGCCGCAAACAGCTTGGCAGGCCGAAGCCGATCCAGCATCCAGTTAAGCGAGACGCCCTGTAAGAAGCCGTCGACCCTATCGTCGGGAGAGTAGCTGCCACCAACGTCGGCATGCGCGCCAGCAAACCATATCTCCTGGATGTCGGTTGGTGGTGCGTTGTGGCAATCTTCGCGCATCTTGGGCGCATTGGCGAAGATTGGTGTGAAGCTATAGGCGCGATCATCATCGAGCGAGAGCGCGTGATAGACGTGGCGCACGTTGCAGGTCGTGATCAGATAATGGTCCGGGCTCTCTGTTGGATCCTCGGTTCGGTCGGGCGTTCCAAGTGCCTCCACCGTATCCCAAAGCGCCATAGTCTCGATTTCGGTCGCGAGATTTTCGCCGCGCATCTCGATATTATAGGATGCGAGAATATTGCGAATGGCGCCAAGCCGGCGTTCATTCTGAGCATGCAGGGTCTCCCCCTTATGCCGTCCGGTTTTGTACGCGTCATAGATCTTGTCGACGATCATCGTGCGCTGGGCGACTGGCCGCGCCGCGAGATCCGGGATCCCAGCTATGGCGATCAGACCACCCAGAATGCGGACGCCGTAAGCACCTCGGCTAAAGCCACTCAAGTAGATATGGTCGCCCGGCCGATAGATCTCGGTCAGAAATGCATAGGCGCCCTTCACATCGGCCGCCATGCCGTAGCCCATTGCTAGGCCGAGCGCTCCACCGCGACTGCCCACACCTTCTGCATAATAGGTTGCGAGCGTGCGATCGCCCTGTTGCCCAGCGTAGTTGTCAACGAATTCGAAAAGGCGTGCCGCATTAGTGCGAGAGATCTGGCTATTTCCCGTCCCGTCAACGGTGACGAAGATATTGCGCGGGCGCTCCGGCGGTTGCCCTCTCAGCCCATAGAGTGAGCCGACCTGAGTGACGGCGCAGCCGCTGAGCAAGAATGCGATGCAGAGTGTGAGAATGGCTTTCATCGGCGCCTCCACTAAGGTCATGGTTACAAAGCCACGCGACGCGCCGATACCGGCCATTCAGTCTCGCAAAGGCACCGTCAGAGCGGCGGCGCAGAGATGTCCTTACGGACGTAATCAGCCTGATGTTCGGCGAAACTCTCTTGATCGACGATCTGGAGATCCGCACGCCCCGTCATGAAGCCGGTTTTGATCTGGCAGCGGACATAGCTTGTCTGACCAGGGCGAACGTTCACTTCGACGCTCGCGGTCTTATTGGTGAGAATATAGGGCCCAGCCGGCACCACCCACTCTGCGAACTTACCGCGTCCCAACTCGACAATCTCGTGGCCACGATAGCGGACCGGGCAAGCGACGCCGTAGCCCATGATCGCAGATGGACGGTAGATGACGATCTTGCCACCCGCTGGTGGGGTTAAGGCCGCCACAGCAGCAACCGTATCCGGCACTGTTTGCGCGATGGTCGGCGCTGCAGCAATAAACGCGAGCACCCAGTACGAATGGCGGGCTCCAGCGATTGCACGCCGACATTCTGACGCCTTGCCCATTTACTCCCCCCGCTGAATTGTAGCCCCCGCTACTGTGAACAACTGGGCATCAGCAACGAAATGCGTCAAGCTACAAATGATCCGGCATGGTTCATACCGCCACGTCGAAGTTATTAAAGGTAGCGAGTCAAATTACCGCGCCTTCGCGAATGCTAACGCATCAAACGCATCGTGCACTGATCACCACGATATTTACTGATGCCCTGCGCACGACGCCGGACACCTTTATATATTTTCAACAGCCGCACTCAAAGGCCAGCTCTTAGCTGAGCATGCTGCTCGGTTGGGTAAGCGCAGCTGGGCACAGGACAAGATCCAGATGCTCGCGCGTCATAAGCCCGCGGCTTAGAACGATGTCGTAAACGTTGAGCCCCGAACTGTGCGCCTCGACAGCCACCTCGGTCGCGAACTGATATCCGATGTGTGGATTGAGCGCGGTGACAATCCCGATCGATCGTTCGACCTGAGCCCTCAGAAGATCACGATTGGCCGTTATGTCGCGAACGCAATGCCGTTCGAGCGTTTCACACCCCGCGGTCAAATGGGAAAGGCTCCGCTCGAGGCTGTAGAAAATGATCGGTTCGAACGCGTTGAGCTGAAGCTGGCCGGCTTCCGCGGCCATCGTAATCGTCATATCGTTGCCGATCACCTCGAACGCGATCTGATTAACGACCTCGGGGATCACTGGATTGATCTTACCGGGCATGATCGAGGACCCTGCCTGACGCGGCGGCAGATTTATCTCGTTGAACCCTGATCGAGGGCCCGACGACAGCAGGCGGAGGTCATTGCAAACCTTCGACAGCTTGACCGCGATACGCTTCAGAACTCCCGAGAGTTGGACAAAGGCACCGCAATCTTGCGTTGCTTCGATCAAGTTCGGGGCAGTGATCAAATCCTGGTCGACGATCGCTGACAAACGCTCACGCACCAGCGCAGCATAGCGGGGATGTGAGGCGATGCCTGTTCCGATCGCGGTACCACCGAGATTGATTTCACGGATCAGGCCCGAAGCCTCGAGCAAGCGAGCTTCGTCTTCCGCCAGCATCAACGCGTATGTGCCAAACTCCTGGCCTAAGGTCATCGGGACAGCGTCTTGAAGCTGCGTCCGGCCCATCTTGAGGACGTCAGCAAACTCCTGCGCTTTGGCATCAAAGGCCAGCCGCAGATTGGCCATCGAGACGAGCAGGCGTGAAATCGCCGACAAGGCGGCAAGCTTCAGCGCCGTCGGGTAAACATCATTGGTCGACTGGCCGAAATTGACATGCTCATTGGGATGAAGGCGGACATATTCACCGCGCTCGAAACCCATAATCTCGAGTGCACGGTTCGCGATAACCTCATTGGCGTTCATATTGGTCGACGTGCCCGCCCCACCTTGGATGGGATCGACGACAAACTGATCATGCAATGCGCCGCCACGGATTTCCCGGCACGCTGCAACGATTGCGTCCTTGCTCACCGCATCGATGCAACCCAACTCGCAATTCGCCTCTGCTGCGGCCTCCTTGATCGCTGCGAGGCCTACGATCAGATCCCTACATGTTCCAATCGACGTACCTGTTATCGGAAAGTTCTCCATCGCTCGTAACGAGTGGATTCCGTAATAGGCGTTTTCGGGAACGGGCATGTCACCGAGCAGATCGTGCTCCAGACGAAAGGCGCGCGAAGGTTGGATCACGGCTTGCTCCTATCCGATAGAGTTCCCGCCGCCCGAGGATCAGGCTCAAGGCGAGCGCACTGCTGCTAGGCACATCAATCGTGCCCGGCGCACCGCACATATTGGTGAGTGAAGCGTCAAAAAGACCCCGATCCTCCGCGCTCGCCACCCGCATGACGAAGAGCACGGAGGATCGGGGCAGCCCCGGACCTAAGCGGCCTTGACGATGAAGGGGTAGCGCTCGATCAGATCATCCTTGAGCGCCCGCATTTGCCTTGCAGTGCCGTTCTCGGCGAAGCGCCCTTCGGCGACGGCCGTGAAAACCTGATCTTTGAGGAATTGGCGCCATAAGGTCGGGACCGACGACAGAAGCTCGGTCAGCAGCCCATAACGCTCTGTGGTCCACGTCGTCTCGAACCTGTCTCGGAAGGCGCCAAGGTCGAAGAATCCATTGGCTCGCGTAGAGACCAAATTGGCTCGATGAGCCTCAGTCGCGACCGGATCGAACCCATTGTCGCTCAAGATCACGCCATATTGGATTTTGGCATTTTCAGCCGACACAAACCCGCACTGCACGTCGCGAACGACCAATGCGGGATCTCGGGTCAGAGGATCGCCATAACCACCCGCCCCGGGGCCAATCATGCGAATGACGTCACCCGGCTCACAATTGACGAAATCGATATTGCCCAGGCTTCGCTCTTTTCCGGTGCCCGGGTTTTTTAGGAAGAGCGCGGTCGTGCCAGCTTGACCGCCGGCCAGCCCCCAGGCCGAAAACAAAGATCGATCGCGGCTACGCGAGGTGACAACGGTGTTGGGGGATGTGACCTCGAACTCCATGACCGAGGCTAGTCCGCCGCGATAACGACCAGGGCCGCCCGTATCCGGCCACAGCCCATAACGCTTCATGCGGACTGGCACTTCGACCTCGATGATCTCGACGGGCGTATTGCGCAAAAAGGCCGTATAACCTCCACAGCCTTCAGCGCCGTCGCCAGCCGGCATACCGCCACCACCGCCGCCAACGGGGCCGAGCGATGCCATGACCGGCATGCTGTGCCGGTCAAACGTCTTCACGTTGACGATGGCAATCCCCCCTGCGGCTGCGGCCGGCAGGAGTTCTGGAAGCGCTTGCGCGAAGGCTCCAAATGCTGCGCTTTGCATCACTGTGCAGGTCAGCGATCGCATACCTACCGCAGCAGGCGGCTCACAATTGACGACCGTGCCCTGGGGCAAGATCGCGCGAGCCGCGCGTAGCGTCCCGGCGTTCAGCAAAATGCCGGGGCTCAACGTGGACAGCACGAAGGTCAGCCCGACGAGCGCCAGAGGGTGACGCTCCAAGCCGCCCGTGGGCATGTTCAGCGACGAGGAGAGCTGCGGGTCGCTACCGGTATAATCGAACTCAACCGCATCATCTTCGACGCGCAAAGTTAGCGCAATGCGGCATGGATTTTCGCTCGCGCCATCATCGTCGGCATAGTCACTGAAGAAATATTCGCCGTTCGGGATGGTCTGGATCACCCGCCGCGCCTGCGCGTGGGCATAGTCCAGGATCGCAGCTGTTCCGGTGCGGAAATCATCCAGGCCAAAGCGGTCGATGATTTCGACCATCTTGCGCTCACCGATATTGACCGAGGCGAGCTGAGCCTTGAAGTCCCCCCAATTCTGATCGGGTGCGCGGACGTTCCGCTGCATCAGAGCCGCCAGCTCTTCGTTGAGAAGACCGGCTGACACGATCTTAACGGGCGGGATCCGAAGTCCCTCCTGGACAATTTCGCTCAGCGAACGGGACAGGGATGCAGGTACGGCCCCGCCGACGTCTGTGTTATGGATATGGCCCGCAACAAAGCAGGCAAGCTCGCCCTTGTAGAAAACCGGTTTCCAAATGTGGATGTCCGGCGTGTGCGTTGCGACATGTCCACTATAGGGATCGTTCGAGATGCAGATATCACCCGGCTTGTAGGACGGGATGAGGTCGAGCATCGGGCTGTAATCGATACCGCTATACCATGGCGCACCAAAGCTGTGCGGCGACGCAATTGCGTGGCCATCAGCCGACAGGATTGTGCAGGAGAAATCCTCGGTTTCTTTGATGAAGGTGGAGTGGGCTGTCCGAAGCAAGGTGAATGCCATCGCATCCGCTGCTGCAGCACAATGGTTCATCAGGATTTGGAGATTTTGTCCGCTGATAGCCATTTCGCGCAGCTCCTACGACTTCGACGCGATGATAAGGTTGCCGAAGCGGTCGACTTCGATGTCGAAACCGCCCGGAATGCAGGTGGTGCAGTCCGCTTGAGCGACGATTGCAGGGCCGGTAAAAGCCGCGCCATAGAAAAGGTCTGTGCGATTATAGAGCGGCACCTGGACCTCTGAGCCACCCAGGAAAACAGGCACGTGTCGCGCAACAGGCGCTTGCCCGGTCCTTTTCTCCTGCTCTGGGAAGGTCGGCTTAGGCGTCGCTCCCGAAATGACGAGCTTCAGGCTGATGAGCTGCACCGGCGCTGTGCGGTCTTGGTGATCGAACAGCTGCTGATGACGATCGTGGAAAGCACTGGCGATCGCCTCGAGATCACCTGCCTCAATCCAAGTCGCCTCAATGGGCGTCTCAATCTCGAATGACTGGCCACGATAGCGCATGTCCGCCGAGCAGCTGATGACAGGCGCATCTTCATAGCCCTGATCATCGCGCAACCATCCAATCGCTCGGGTCCGCAGATCATCATAAGCTGCGCGAAGGGAGTCTTCGATGCCAGCCTCAAGATCCTCATAGAGCGTCTTGATGAAATCGCTGCGAAGGTCCGCGATCAATCCGCCCAGGGCGCTGAGCACGCCAGGCGTGGGTGGCACAATCACGCCCTTCATATTGAGTTCGCGCGCGAGGAAGCAGGCCGTCATTGGTCCTGCGCCACCGAAGGCAAGAAAATAGAAGTCCCGCGGATCTACGCCAAAGCGGGACACAAGCCCGCTTGTATCGGTGTACATGCCGGACACTGCGACGCGGATGATCTGCTCGGCAGCCTCCTGCACCGAAAGCCCCAGGGGGCGGGCCACTGTGTCGATCGCCTTCTCGGCAAGCGATCGGTCGACACTGATCGCATTATAGCCAAGGTCAGAATGGCCAACGAAACCGGTCGCTGCAAAAGCATCCGTAAGAGTAGGACGCTCGCCGCCCCGCCCAAAGCAAGCAGGACCAGGTCGCGATCCCGCGCTGTCGGGGCCGACTTTGAGAATGCCAAGCTCATCGAGCCAAGCAATCGAGCCCCCACCCTGGCCAATGGAACTGACCGAAACGGTGGGCACGTGGATCTGGAAATCGCCGATCAACTCTCCCACGCCATATTGCGGCTGACCATCGACGATCACTGCGACGTCAGCGCTGGTCCCACCAACGTCGAAGCTCATCACGGCAGGAAAACCGCATGTCTTTGCGAGATAGCTGGCGCCGATGACACCCGAGGCTGTGCCGGACAGGATCATCTGGACACATTGGGTCTTGGCCTGAGCTACGCTCATCACTCCGCCATTAGAACGCGTGATGCGCGGCTTGGGAACGACCCCAAGACCTTCGAGCGCCTGCTCGAACCGCGTTAGATAATGTTCGACCTTGGGCTGAACATATCCACTGATGGTGGCGGTGATCGTCCGCTCATATTCACGAATGATCGGCCAGATCTCAGCCGTCGGGAAAATCGGGAAATCTGGCACAAGCTCAGCAGCGATCGCCTTCACCTCTGCTTCGTGTGCGGGATTGCGGTAGGAGTGGAGCAGTGAAACGACCGCCCCTTCGCAGCCTGCTGCGCGCGCGGCTGCAAGCGCCTGCTCGACACTTCCTCGATCAACCGCGAGCAAGGGGTGCCCATCGGGGCCCATACGCTCGTCGATTGAAAATACCCTGTCACGTGAGATCAGCGGCTCGGGCCGCTTCGACAATAGGTTGTGGATCTGCGGAATTTTAAGACGCGCAAGCTCAAGCACATCCTCAAAGTTTCGAGTGGCGAACAGCGCCAGCTTGATGCCGTTGCGCTGAATAACGGTGTTGACGCCGACTGTGGTCCCATGAGTGAAATATGAGATATCAGAAGGGCTGATCCCATATTCGGCCTCGATCGTCGTCAGCCCCTTGATCACCTCGGCCCCCGGCTCATCGGGGCGCGAAAGCACTTTCAACGTCCTCACCGACTGGTCGCTCTCATCCAAAATGGCGAAGTCCGTGAACGATCCACCAACGTCCACACCTACTCGAAAGCCCATGATTCAATCCCACATCCCAAGGCCCCTGCGTTGCCAGAACGCACAACTCGTGACGGAGAATTTCAATATATTGAGCAAAATTGCAAGCGCCGTTTTACGACCTCCCGCTCATCGCAAACCCGCTTTCTCCCAATGCCCGGCACTTGGTACCGATATTTTTCCGTTGCCGGCACCCCACATTATATGATGGCAGGGCACGATAGATTGAACTCCATACATCAGTATCTTGAACTTGCTTATTGCGCCTTCAAATATCAGGTGTAATCTTCTTCGATCCGACTCACGGCAATTTCCGATCAAAAATGATGTAAAACAGTGAGTTGGACAGGGAGCCCGAAGCAGCCACGTAGGATTGGCCTGCAGGTGCGAGGGCATGAAAATGAATGAGGGGGCGAAAATGATGAATATCGCATTTTCCAAAGCGCGAGCGAGCGGGGGTATTCGCCGCGCGTTGATGGTCAGTAGCTGTATGGTGGTTCTAAGCGCGGCGAGCGCTGCCGGCGCACAAACCGCTACAACCCAGCAGCCGGCAGACGCCCAGGAAGTTGGTGACATCGTCGTGACCGCGCTGCGGCGCGACACCACGCTGCAGAAGACTCCTCTCTCGATCACAGCTGTGCGCGGTGACACGCTCTCCAACGCTAATATTTCGGACAGCACCGATCTCGTGAAGGTGGCTCCGGGCCTAACTTTTGCAGCCAATTCGGATGGTGGCAGCCGCATCGTGTTGCGCAACATTCAGGCTGCAGGCGAACCGACGGTCGGCCTCTATTATGGCGAAACTCCGCTCACCAGCCCGCTCGGCAACAACAACGACGCCGGCGAAGCCACCCCCAATGTTCGCTTGTTCGATGTTGAGCGCGTTGAAGTTTTGCGTGGCCCACAGGGCACGCTTTATGGTTCGAGCTCGATGGCCGGCACGGTTCGCTTGCTGTTCAACAACCCCAATCTCACCGATTATGAGGGCAAGGTCGCCGGCCAAGCAATGACCGTTGATCATGGCGGTACGGGCTACGAAGTCCAAGGCGTCGTCAACACGCCGCTGGTAAAGGATATCCTCGCTGTTCGCGTCGTTGGCTTCTACACCGACGCGCCCGGCTGGGTTGATTATCCGGTCCTGGGCAAGAAGAACCTCAACACGACCAAGAGCCGCGGCGGACGGGCGATGCTGCGTTTCCAGCCGATGGAAAATCTGACGCTAGACGGCATGGCCGTCATTCAGGATGCGACAGGTAACAATGCCAATTGGCGGTATAACACGTATCGCGACGGGACTGGGCCTGCTTATGTTCAGCCGCTCCGGTCGACACAGCCGCAGAGCGACAAGCTGCGCCTCTACACCGGCAATCTCAAATGGGATCTCGACGACTTCGCGATCGTTGGCAACGTGTCCTGGCTTCGCCGCAATCGCGGCTATAACTGGGATTCGTCTGACTTTCTCAACCGCTTCTATCCAGGCGCGCCGCTCGTAAACGTCGTGCGCCAGCGCGTGAGGTCCGAAACACAGGAACTGCGTGCATCGAGCACGACCGAAAGCCCGCTTCAGTGGACCGTTGGTGGCTTCCACTCGCTGCGTGAAGAAACCAGCAGCAGCCTGATCAAGGCTGCCGATGCCACCACCGGCGAGGTCGTGTTTCCGGCGACGGTTGCGGCCGGCACGCTGATCTACGATCGGCGTATCAATAGCCGTCTGGAACAAACCGCCGGCTATGCCGACCTCTCTTACAAACTCTTCGACGCACTGACCCTGAATGCGGGCGCTCGCTACTACGACTATAAGGTGACGGTCGGCGGCTCGATCCCGATCGGTCTCACCCGCATCAACATACGTCCTTCGCCTTATTCGGAAGGCAAAGGCTCAGACAATGGTTGGCTGTACAAGTTCAACGTCTCCTATCAGGCGACGCCAGACTTGCTCGTTTATGCGCTTGCTTCGAGCGGGTTCCGTCCGGGTGGCGCAAACCAAGCCTTGGGCCTTCCCGCCGCGCTCGTCCCTTATAAGGGCGACAGCATGTGGAACTACGAAGCCGGTGTGAAGTCGAGCTGGCTCGATCACGCGATTACGGCCAATTTCGATATCTTCCACATCGATTGGAAAAACCTCCAGTCGACCGGTTTTGACCCCAGCGGTATCTTCAATATCGTCACCAACGCGGGCACGGTCGGCGTCGACGGTATCGAAGGTGATCTGGCGATCCGCCCGGTGCGAGGCCTGACTCTGACGGCGTCGGGCTCCTACATTGTGAGCAAGCTCAAGGGGAACCAGAACGTCCCTGGCGGCTTCACGATTACGGGCGCAGGGTTGAAGGATGACAATGTTCCGCGCACCCCGCGGACGACCGCACAAGCCGCGGCCCAATATGACTGGGACGTCTCCTCCAGCCTACAGGGCATTGTTCGAGCGGACGTCTCGTATCAGTCGACCCAGTGGATGTTCTTCCGTCGTACCGACGCCGCGACGCAGCGTGTCCCTGGCTTTGCGACCGTGGGCGCCAAGATCGGGATCGGGAATGAGGATGCCGGTTGGCATGTCGACGCGTTTGTGACCAACCTGTTCGATAAGGTTGGCATCCTGCGCATCGACAACACCACGCTGAACGGCGGTCCCACCGCTATTCGTGCGACGAGCATTGCTCCGCGCACGATCGGCATGTCGTTTAGCAAGTCGTTCTAATCTCGCCTGTCCAGCCTCGCCTGTGTGCCGGGCTGGACAGCTTCTCTTCTAGGGCTGCTGGCGTAAGCGCGATCGCCACAAGCCGGCTTGAAGCACTCAACGAGCGCTAGAATGAAACGGCCCTGACGCCGAAGCCTCAATGATCGGGAGGCACCGACGTGATCGCGCTGCCCCCATCGCCGAAAAATCTACTGTCCCGTGCCGAGCGTATGCCGCGCGAGAGCGACGTTCACCGCGATACCATGAGGCAATATGGCATCGTTGAAATCGTAACCGGGATGATGGAGCGGCACGGCAGCCGCTCCCGAGACGGGTGCTTGACCGAGCCAAAGATAGGCACCCTTGCAAGCCTGCAGCATGAACGCAAAATCTTCCGATGTGAGAGCGGGAGCTTGCGCAATCTGTGCCGAACAAACGCCGTTAAGCGCCGTCATCACATCATTGGCAGCTTCGGGGTCATTGATGGTGGCTGGATAATAGCGGTCATAGTCAATTGTAGCTCGGGTCCCGGTCATCATGGCGATGCCGTCCGCCGCTTGCCGCAGCTCAGCCTCAATGCGATCCTGAACATCCGCATCAAATGTCCGCACAGTCCCGCCGACAATAGCTGAGGCCGGGAGTACATTGTGCGTATGGCCCGCCGAGATCCGCGTAACCGATAGAACAGCCATTGCAGATGGCGATGCGCAACGTGCCACCAATGTCTTGAGTTGGAGAGCGAGCTGAGCTGCGGCCGCTACGACATCGGAGGCGGTTTCGGGCTGCGCTGCATGCCCCCCCTTCCCTTCGATGAGGATCTCAAATTTATCGGCTGCCGCCATGATCGGGCCGGGGCGGGTCGCCACCACGCCTTCCGGCAATCCCGGCCAATTATGGATTCCAAAGACGCGATCACATGGGAAGCGCTGGAAAAGGCCATCCTCAATCATGGCCCTTGCACCACCCAGCCCCTCCTCTGCCGGCTGGAAGATGAAATTGACCGTACCGTCAAAGTCCCGCTTGTCTGCCAGCTCCTGGGCTGCGCCCAGCAGCATTGCGACATGGCCATCATGACCACAGCCGTGAAAGACATTGGGATGGCGGCTCGCATAATCGAGCCCCGTCATCTCTTGTATTGGCAAGGCATCCATATCGGCGCGCAGGCCTACGCTGCGCGACGAATTGCCTACTTTGAGCACGCCAACCACGCCCGTAGTCCCGATATTCCGATGGACCTCAAGACCGAGCTGTTCGAGGAAGTCGGCGATGCGAGCCGCCGTTCGCTGCTCCTTGAAACCCAATTCTGGGTAGGCATGCAAATCACGTCGAATAGCGACAAGCGCTGAGAGGATATCATTCGTCCCGCATGTCGTTGCCATGATCGAGCCTTTCCACGGTGCGTTATGAGGCAGGCTTCGCACTGCCAGTCAGATATTGCATCATAATCTTGAATGTTTCGGCGGGAAAGACTGCATGTGCCTTGAGCGTGCAGCGCCCCGCATCGGACGCATGCCGACGCGCCAGAGCGTGAGTATTTTATCGATTTTCTGAGATCCACTGGAGTTTTGGTCTTATCTCATGCTGCTGTGGCGAGGCATGTGCCTCCAGAGCGACAGGGCGCCTGAAGGAGCCCGTAGTTTATTATATTGAATATATCGCAAGGACTGCCTACCGCTCGCCTTGCCAGAAAATGAGTCGGCGGCGCGTAGGATTAGGACTCATAACCGAAGCGCAAAAGCTGCGCGCCGAACCGTTCAGCCCGGGACCAATATCAGCGGCCCGATATGAGGATGGGTGAGAGATGATCGAAGTGTACAGTCGCAGACAGTCCTACGCGCCAGGGCAGACCGCGGAATTGTGCTTCTCCACCGATGCTCCAACCCTGCGCTATTATCTGGACCGCGCAGGCAGGTCGTCGCAGCGCGTCGCTGAAGGCGACTGTGCGGGCGCTTTTCATGAAATCCCTAAAGATGTGGTCGCCAATGGATGTGGCTGGCCTGTTGGGCTTTCGATCGCACTACCCAAAGATCTGAAGTCAGGATTCTACATCCTCACGCTGCAAAGCGCGTCCGGAGAAACAGGTGAAACCTTCTTCGTTGTGCGCGCCCCTCAGCCTTCGTCTGCGATCCTGTGGGTGCTCGAGACCAATACCTGGAACGCCTATAATACATTTGGCGGGGCAAGCACCTACGTCTCAGACGAGCTAGGCTATCTCGGTGGCGCGCCCATTGTCTCGTTCGAAAGACCCCTACCCAAAGGCTTCATCTCTCTTCCCGAAACCGCGCATCGATTTGCGACCTCTGCGGCCGGCACCGCATCAGACTTCGTCGCATGGGCCCAGCGCCATCACATCTCCAAGTTCGCCGGTTCGGCGAGCTGGGCGCAATGGGGCGGCAAATTTGCTAAATGGCTCGCGCGTGAGGGGATCGAGGTTGACTATGCGGTCAATGGCGACCTCCAAGAATTCCCCGATCTGGCGTCGGGCTATCGCCTGATCCTGTCGACTGGACATGATGAATATTGGTCGTGGGAAATGCGCGACACAGTCGAAGCCCACGTGGCCAACGGCGGTAACGCGGCCTTCTTCTCCGGCAACACGGCCTTTTGGCAGGTGCGCCTTGAAAAGGAGGGCCGCCAAATGGTCGCGTTCAAGCGCAAGGTTGCACGCGATCCCATCCTTCATACCGCGGACAAGCGACGCAACACGAGCATCTGGTCCGATCGGCTGACGCAGCGGCCAGAGAATACGATGACCGGCGTCAGCTTCACCCGAGGCGGATATGCGCGCTTTGGTGGGGCAACTCCCGCGTCAGCTGGCGGATACACAATTTATCGCCCCAACCATTGGGCATTGGCCGATACGGGGCTGAGTTATGGTGATCAGCTGGGCGCGACGCATGCCATCATCGGCTATGAATGCGATGGCTGCGCGCTGAAACTCGAAAAGGGTTTGCCTTTTCCGACAGGCGAAGACGGAACGCCGGAGAATTTCGAGATCGCGGGAATTGCTCCGGTCGCGTTATTTACGCGCGAGACGGCTCCAGCCGGCTCCTGTCCTGACGGCATGCTTTCAGATCTTGAGTTCGTTGCTCAGCAAGCAGGTGGAAATCTCGAGCCAGAAACCCTTGCGACTTACGCTCATGGCCACGCTGTGATGGGAAGCTTCACTTCTCCTGCTGGAGGGATCGTCTTCACCGCCGGCACTACGGATTGGATTCATGGCCTAGAAGATCCGGCCGTCAGCCGGATCACGCGCAACGTTCTCGATCGCCTGGCGGCACCAGCAGCCGAACGGACGACGCAGTGAACAGATCGTCAATTTGACGCAAAAATTTCAATAAACTGTTGCAAGCTGATTGCCCTACGTGCACGCTCCACTCAACCCTCGGAGCCCTGGCATAGCGCAATCCGGCGGGATTAGGGGCTATTTTGCATGTTGTACCTTTCTTCGGACGTCGGCGGGACATTCACAGATCTGGTCCTCATCGATACCGAAAATGGCAATATATTGGTTGACAAGGTGCCATCGAGCGCCGGTGATGGCGCAGCAATCATCACTGGCATTGAACGTCTTTTAGCCAAAGCGGGCCTGTCGATCAGCGACCTGACCAGCTTCATCCATGCATCGACCATTGCGACGAACGCCTGGCTGGAACGCAAGGGCGCCGACGTTGTCCTCCTCGTTACCAACGGCTTTAGAGACGTGCTGGAGATCGGGGATCAGCGGCGCCCTCACACTTATGGCCTGACGTCCGAAAAGAGATGGCCCGTAGTTCCTCGATCCAAAATCATCGAGGTTGAAGAACGGGTCGACGCCTTCGGTGAACGGATCACAATTCCGGATCAGGCCACTATTGATAGCATTGTAGCGCAGCTCAAAGAGATGAACCCGCAAGCGGTCGCCATCTCTTTCCTGTTCTCATTTCACAATGACGGCAATGAGCGCTTGCTGGCGGACGCCATCGAAGCGGGTACGGGACAAAAGCCCTATCTGTCGTGCGAGATCAATCCGCAGATGGGTGAGTTCCTGCGGGCGAATACGACAGCTGCGGCCGCTTATGTGGGACCCGAGCTTTCGGCCTATTTGAAGTCTCTAACGACAAAATTGTCGGCTGTCGGTTTCGCAGCACCGCTGAGGTTGATGTGCAGCAATGGCGGTGTTGCAGCCCCTCCCTCGATCGAGGCCAATCCAGCCGCAATGCTGCTGTCGGGCCCCGCGGGCGGCGCAATCGCATCCGCCGAACTAGGGCGACAGATTGGCGCAAAAAATCTGGTCACTTTCGATATGGGCGGCACATCGGCTGACTTTTCCCTCATCATCGATAGCCAACCTGGCCTTACCCATGAACGCGCGATCAACGGCCAGGTCGTGCGGGTCCCGATGCTCGATATCGAGACGATTTCGGCAGGCGGCGGATCCATTGCAACGGTCGATCATGCCGGCTCGCTCCATATCGGCCCGCATTCGGCGGGCGCTGTGCCAGGTCCAGCCTGCTACAGTAAGGGTGGCACCGCGGCGACGTTGACCGATGCTGTGGCGGTTCTTGGCATTCTCGATCCTGCCGATTTCACCGGGGGCGACATTCGCCTTGATATTGAACGCGCTCGCGCGGCCATCGCCAAGGATGTGGCGGGACCTCTCGACATCAGTATCGAAGAGGCCGCCTTCGGAATGATCGCGGTTGCCTGTGCCCAGATGCGGCAGGCCATCCGGACGCTCACCGTCGAACGCGGACAAGATCTACGCGACTTCTCGCTTTTGGCATTCGGGGGAGCAGGTTCGATCTTCGCGTCCTTCATGGAGCGCGAACTAGGGGCCGAGCAGATCCTTATCCCACCACGGCCAGGTGTGTTTTCAGCGCTCGGCCTGCTTATGGCGGACGTCCGTCATAGCGCACAGGCGGTGTTTGCAGGCGACCTCGCGACAATTTCCGACCAGGCCCTGAAACGCGCTTTTGACGAGCTTTTTGGTAAGCTCGAAGCCTCTCTCGAGAGCGATGGAATCGCAAACGAGAAACGCTCTTATCAGCAGGCACTCGACCTTCGCTATAAAGGGCAGTTCCACAACCTGACTGTCCCTCTGGCTCGTGCAGCGGACGGACGTGTCGATATCGCAGCCATCGAGGAAGCGTTCGACGCACTTCATCGGCAGGCGTTCGGCCATAGCAATCCGGGCGGCACGTTGGAGGTCGTCAACCTGCGCATGACGGCGGTCGGTGACGTCGCAAAGCCGACTTTCAATCAGATCCCTCCCAAGACGCGTGCCCATCCCGACCCGATCGGCTGGCGCGAGATGCTGCTCGACCGCACCGGCTCTCGTCAGAAATGCCCAGTTTACGCTCGCGCAGATCTGGCTCCCGGGGACGTGATGGAGGGCCCCGCCGTGATCAGCCAGAGCGACACCACCGTGATCATCCTACCGCGTCAGATCGGCCGCGTGGACGACTTCGGAGTCATTAGCATCCGCTCGCAAGGAGAGCCGAATGTCCGCTAATTTCAGCATCGATCGCGATGTATTTCAGCATCAGCTGGTCGGTATCGCCGAAGAGATGTCGAGAGCGCTGCGGCGTAGCGCCTTCTCGGCCGTCATCTGGGATAGCTACGATTATGCCTGCGGTATCTTCACCCCGGAAGGTGAAATGCTCGCACAGGCCGAGACCATCGCATCGCAATTGGGCACGATGTCGACGGCCTATGGGCATATTCGCCAACGCATTCCGCTCGAGCAATGGAAGCCCGGCGACGTCTTCATCTGCAACGACCCCTATAAGGGCTGCACGCACACACCCGACATCACCCTGTTCAGTCCAATCTTCAACGATGGCGAAATCATTGGCGTCGCCTCGACGATCGCGCATCATCTCGACATTGGCGGACGGTTCCCGGGAACAACGGTCGCGGACAATGTTGAGGTTTATGCCGAAGGCCTGATCTTCCCTCAGATCCGCTTCATCGATGGTGGCGTGCAGAACGAAACTGCGGTCGAGTTCATTCGCTCAAACGTCCGCTTCCCGGACATCTGCCTTGGCGATTTGCGTGCTCAGGTCGCGGGCTGCCGCACGGCGGAGCGGCGCCTTGCCGAACTGGCAGCCCTCCACGGTAACGAAACCTTCCGGCGACTGGCGGCCGCGACCCTCAATTACGGCGAGGCCTATGCACGCGGCATGGTCGAACGCATTGCGGACGGCCGCTATGAAGCTGAAACGCTTCTCGAAGACGGGATCGCAAGCGAAGATAATATCCGGTTGCATGTCGTCGTCACGATCGAAGGTTCGTCGATCAAGGTCGATTTTGCCGGGTCGAGTGATCAGCGCCCTGCGGCGCTCAATTGCCCCTGGTCCTCGACCATCTCCATGACCAATTACGCGCTCAAGTGCGTTGTCGCACCTGATACTCCGCAAAATGGCGGGTTTAATCGCGTATTTTCTGTCGAGGCACCGCTTGGAAGCGTACTCAATCCGCGCAAACCAGCAGCGGTCGCGGCCCGCCACTTTGTCCAACAGGGCGTAGCGGATGTCATCTTGAAGGCGCTTTCCGAAGCCGTGCCTGAACGCAGTGCGGCCGGGAGCCAGATTTCTTTTCCTGTCTTTAGGGCAAGCGGTGTCGATGACCGTCCTGGTCGCCTGAAGACAGGCGAAGCGGTGCCGTTCACCGTTCTCGATCTGATGGGGGGAGGCATGGGCGGATCTGTTGCCCATGACGGTCTCGACGCGGTTGACACGCATGGCAGCAATTGTTCGCTCATCTCCGCTGAAGTCATGGAGAGCCTAGGACCTGTGCGCGTCCTCCGCTCGGCGCTCGTGCCCAATTCTGGCGGGGAGGGACAGCATCGCGGAGGCCTCGCCCTGGAACGTGTCTACGAGTTCCTGACAGATAGCGCCGCGGGATGGGTTCGCCTCCAGCAACGTTCCGCTGAGACAGCGCCCTGGGGTGGCCGTGGTGGCAAAGCCGGCAGCCCAAGCCTTGTCGTTTATAATCCCGATACCGATCGCGAACGCGGTTATCTCTCTCCGCGCGAGAACATGCTGAGCTTCGGCATGGGAGACAAAATCCTGGTCCGCAGCGCCGGCGGCGGCGGCTTCGGCTCGCCACAAGATCGGCCAGAAGCCGAACGGGTGCGCGACCAACAAGAGGGATATGTCTGACCATGAGCGATCTATCTGGCCTGTCGAAAGGCCCGTCGCTTTGGGAAGCGACATCGTTCCCCGCTCCCGAATGCGAAGCTCTAAACAGAGACGTGAAGACCGACGTCGCGATCATTGGCGCCGGCTATACCGGCCTATCGGCGGCCCATTTTCTTGCCAAAGCTGGCATCGAGCCGCTCGTTCTCGATGCCAATGCGATCGGGTGGGGATGTTCAGGCCGCAATGGCGGCTTTATCTCGACGCGATTTCGCACAAGCTTTGCAAGCCTTGCCTCAAGCCACGGGCGCGCAGTTTCAGATCGTATGCGTCAGATCGCTCTAGAGGCGGTTGAGAATGTCCGGGAGATCATCGAGGAGCTCGATATCGCCTGCGATTATCATTCTTATGGTGCGATCTTTGCAGCCCACAATGACAAAGCGATGGCGAGCCTACGGGCTGCCACGCAGTGGGTCAGAGACGAGCTAGGCGAGCGCGACATCGAAGAGATTGATCGCGACACGGTGATCGCGCTCACTGGCTCCACCTCCTTTGTCGGCGGGAATCTCATGCCCAAAGTGGGTGCTGTTCACCCCCTTAATTTTGCTCGCGGCATGGCGCGATCCCTACATGCCCGCGGCGTACCAATGTTCGGCAATTCGCCAGTCCTGTCGATCACTCAGAAAGCCGGCGGCGTCGAGCTTCGCACACCGCGTCAGCTTATATGGGCACGGCACGTCATCATCGGGACCGATGGCTATACGTCGCTCACCAATTTCGTGCCCAGTCTGGCAAAATCGCTGGTTACTTTTCCAAGCGCTCTAATCGCGACAGCAAAGCTCGATCCCGGGCTTTTGTCGAGCGTGCTCCCACAAGGGCACATATTGTCCGATACGCGCCGCCTGCTGCGCTATGGCCGCGTCTATGATGGTCGGCTGTTATTCGGCGGACGCGGGGCATTTGACGGCGATGCCAGCGGATCAGCCTATCGCCGGCTTCGCAGCGAAATGGTCAAAGCCTATCCACAGCTCGCCTCCGTACCGATCGACTATGGCTGGTCTGGGTTCGTTGCGATGACCCTCGATGGCTTGCCGCGCATGGGACAGCTCGGCGACCACGTCCACTATGCCCTGGGGTATAACGGGACAGGGCTCGCCATGAGCAATATGCTCGGCCGCTTCACCGCCGAGAAGATCCTGCGCAAGACGATCGACACCTCGTTGTTGTCGTCGCCTTTGCCGCGCGTGCCCTTCCATAGTTTGCGTGTCCCGGTCGTGCGGGCAGCAACCCGATGGTACCAGTTCCTCGACCAATTCGCGTGACCGGCCTCCCGGTCCCGCTTCGAGACCGATCGTCGCGCTGGTGTTGGCGCACGTCATGTATGTCTAAACTGGGGGGCCATCATGATTGCACCTTCTGATTCCGCAACAACAGCGTCGGTCGGTCAGGCCACTGCGGCTAAACGCCACCTGTTCATGTTCGTGATCTGTTGGATCGTGGTGGTCGACTATCTCGACCGCTATTTGTTCGGCGGGATTGCGGAATCGGTAAAGACGACGATCCCGCTAAGCGACACGCAGATCGGCTTCATTTCGGGGCCCGCTTTTGCGATCAGCTACTGCCTTTTCACCATCCCGCTCGGCCGGCTGGCTGATCGCGTATCGAGGGTAGCGGTCTTGGCCGGCCTTCTCGCGGTTTGGAGTGTCGGTGTTTATCTGATGTCGCATGCCCAGGACTTCTCAGGGCTAGTGTTCGCGCGGCTCATCATTGGCCTGGGCCAGGCAGGCGCCCTAGCGCCTGCTCACTCGATGGTGGCTGACCTATATCCCCCACATCGGCGCGGCGGAGCGATGGCCGTGGTGGGGATTGCGGCCTCGCTTGGCGCACAACTCGCGCCCCCCGTAGGCGGCATCCTGACAACGACGTTCGGCTGGCAGGATGGATGTCGCGTGCTTGGCGGTATCGGTGTCGCAACCGGCATTTTGTTCATACTGCTCTTCAAACAGCCGGTCCGCGGCATTTCAGAAGGGCGACCTTCCGAACCGGCTAAGGGCGACAGCTTTCTTGCAGCGGCAGGAAGCCTCTTCAAACGGCGCTCCTATCGATATCTCATCCTCGCCTTAGCATTCACCACGATGGCGGATTATGGCACTCAGATGTGGGTGACGCCGCTCTTTGCGCGCAAGCTCAACATGTCGCCGACCGAGATTGGTTTTCAGATCTTCCTTTATTTCGGGATGGCCTCGATCATCGGCTCGGCGGCCGGCGGTTTGATGGTCGATCGCCTGGTCCGCTTCAATCTGCGATGGGGCTTTTGGCTACCGGCTCTTGCGACCTTTTTAGCGGCCCCTCTCTATCTGGGCTTGTTGCTGATCAAAGATCCGCAATTGGCTTTGCGGTTCCTGGCAATCCCTACCTTTCTTTCGATGTGCTGGATGGCGCCGTCCTACGCTCTGCTTCAATCGTTGGCAGGAGTCAGAAGGCGATCCGTTGCGGCATCAATCGCGGTCTTTTGCGCCAACATCGTGGGCGGCGGCGTAGGTCCCCTGCTTGTAGGAGCCTTAAGCCAAGCCCTTACCGTGCGGTTCGGTGCGCAGGGTCTTACGCTGGCGTTCGTCACGATGGGTCCAGTCTTCCTCGCTGGCAGCGCCTGCTTCTTTCTGGGCGCTCGCACATTGACTGAGGACCTGAAAGACGCACGCGAGGAGCAATAGTAGCCGTCTGCTCCAGCTATCCCGGAGTGGCCGACAGGAGTTGCGCAGGGCTCAAGCCACCTTCGCGGGCATGGTCGCTGTGTATGATGCACGCTCTCGTCACAGCCTAACCGCAGCCACATAACGAGGGTGCCAGCGGCAGTCTCGGATCACTTTAGTGACACGTACCAATTCCGTTTCGCTGGCGCCGATGCCACGGAGCAGGGTTTAGCGGATCACTAGAAAATGCCCTCCGCCGCGGCTGAGGCCAGCATGACGTCTGAGAAATTTAGGTGCACGAACTGACGAGCATATGATGCGAGCCCGTGACGGTTAAGCCCGGGACCGGTAGCGTTGCATAGGCCAACGCTACCAAGCCCCTTGCGGCAGCTCAGTCGAAATCAATCAATACGCTCTTGTGTCGCAAATTGCCCTCGAAAGCCTGCCGGCCGAGATCCTTGCCGAAACCCGACTGACCATAGCCGCCGGTGGGAATGACCATGTCTCCGCTCCGAATGAAGCGGTTGATCCAAACCGTACCAGCAGCAATACCGCGCATAGCCCGCATCGCCTGCGACAGGTTGCTGGTGTGCACGCCAGCCGCCAAGCCGTAAATGGGATGAGCAGCGAGCGCGATGCCTTCCTCTTCATCTCGGAAGGTCTGAATGGTCAGGACGGGGCCGAAAATTTCCTCGATGAGCGCCGGATTCTCAGCCTCCAATCGATGCAGCAGGGTAGGACGATAATAAGCCCCCTCCCCAGTGTCGGCAAAGAACCCACCTCCATGTCTCACCTCAGCACCTTTGGAGAGGCTCTGCTGGACAATAGCGTCGATACGGTCTGCCTGCTTGCGGCTGATGATCGGCGAGAACTTGGTGTCCGATGCCCAAGTAAGGCCCGGCGCTAAACGGTCGATCATCTCGATGATCGCATCGATAAGCGGCTCAGCGATGCGCTCGTGGACGATCAAGCGGGACCCCGCGATACAAGCCTGGCCGGCGTTGCCGCAGAAGCCACGAACAATGCAATCGGCGGTGTGCCGGATGTCATCAACATGCTCGAAAACCAGCTGCGGGCTCTTGCCACCCAGTTCAAGCGTCATCGGCTTGATGCCCGTCGCTGCGATCTCACTCATGATGGCCGCGCCAGTGCGCGTTGACCCGGTGAAGCTAACCTTAGCGATATCCGGATGCCGCACGATCGCCGAACCTGCATCCTGACCATAGCCGTGAACGATGTTCAAAATGCCAGCAGGCATACCCGCCTCAATCGCCAGTTCTGCAACCCGGACGGTTGAAAAAGGCGTGAGTTCGGAGGGCTTGAGAACAACCGCATTTCCTGCCGCTAGCGCAGGACCAATTTTCCACGACATCATCGAGAGTGGGAAGTTCCACGGCGCGATGGCACCAACGATGCCATAGGGCTCCGATGCTACAAATCCCAAGCTCTTGCTGCGGGTGGCCGCGATATCGCCCCCGAGCTTGTCCGCATATTCTCCGAAGAACCGAATGGCTTCGATCGTCGAACGAACATCGCCGTTAAATGCCTCAGTGACAGGGCGCGTCGAGCCGAGCGCTTCAAGCTGCGCAAGCGGTACGATATTCGCCTCGAGCAGATCCGCCCAACGACGTATGACCCGCCCGCGTTCACGCGGCGCAACCGTCGCCCAACCCGATGCCTTGAGCCCGTCTGACGCAGCGTCAACCGCCTGTGCGACGACCGCTTCGTCGCCAGCCGGAAGCCAACCCAACGGCAATCCATCGGACGGACGCAGAACCTGAATGTCTTCATTGGTGGCGCCCACAGCCTTGCCGCCAATGAAATGCCCGCTCGGGATGCGAATTTCGTGCGGAAGAAAATCTAGCGAAGACATGAAAGCGGTCCTTCGATGTTGAGATTTTGGGAGCGGATTGATGATCTGACCGGGCAGGTTCGGGTACGGCCGCTTGGGATCGCGAGCGTTGCACCAAGGCATTGCGTGATCCGCATCAGCCAAGCCTCTCCAATGTCGCGGATCCCAAGGAAGCGATCCGACGTCCCGCAGTCACTGACAGGCGCCGATTAGCTGTTTCGGGCGCGCAAATTTCAAACCGGCGACGATGCCGAGCCGCGATATTCAATATATTGATGATACGACAATCGTCAAGAAGCCGCTACGATCAACGATCTGCCGCATCCGGGTCTGTCAATTATCTAGGTATATGGCGGCCTCCCTCAACCCTATCGCCAGAACGACAACCAGCACGCATCAAACATTTGGAGATATAATAGTGAATTTCACTCTTGCGCACGGTGCTGATTTTTGAATATTGGCGAAAGCCATTCCAGATGCCCTGCCGAAGCAGAGGCGCTGGCCATCATCATCGGTGAGGACACATGAACTCTGCGAAACATGAGGCGGACAGCTATCCGTGCATCATCGACCTACGGGCGTTTGCCGCGCAATCGCGTGAGGACAGCCAAGAGCTGGAAGGTCATGATTTTCTCGCCGACCGCCGCTATGTTTCTCTGCCGGATGGCCCGACGGCACTGGGGCTAATTGAACTTGCTGCAGGCACTGGGACGGTTGCGTCGATGCCAAATGATGAGTTCATCCTCGTCATGGATGGCGAGGTGCAGATCCGTGGTATAGTCGCTTTTTCGCTGAAGACGGGAGAAAGCGCAGTCCTGCCCAAAAATGCTGCCTTCTCGTGGGACACTAGCGCGCCTGCGACCATCGCATTCATGTGCCAAGCAAGCAATGAGACAACGGCGCGAGAACCGGTCAAAATCGACCCAACGCTGCCGCGCGAAGCGTCACCGCCGTTGCGCGAGGGGCTGGTCATTGGCGAGATGCCCAAAGCCTTCCGTCATATTGATTTTGAATCGAACGACGGCCTTTTTGCCGCGGCTGCGTGGAATGCGAATGGCTATGCGCGCCGCCCGGTCACGTTTGATTATTTCGAACTGATGCATCTGCTTGAAGGCTCGGTCTCCTTCGTAGACCGCCGCGGTGCAGATCATGTTTTTAGCAAGGATGACATCTTCGTCGTGCGCAAGGGCGGCGAAGTAAATTGGGTCAGCACCGTGCCCGTCAGCAAGGTGGCGGCTATTTGCCGCGCTTAACAAGAGCTTCGAACTGGGAGAAAATGGCTGTTGCCTAGAGGATCAAACCCGTATTCAATCACTACATTGTGCGAATGCGGGTTAGGTCATCAAAGGTGAACTTCGGCGGGTTCGACCCGCATAACCCATAGCAGCCGCGCCTCGCTGTCACCTGGGTTGAGAATACTATGTGGCACAGCGCTCGAGAACTGAAAGCTATCGCCGGCATTGAGCATGCTATGATGCCCATTAACGGTGAGTTGGATGGAACCCTCGAGAATCCAGCCAGCCTTCTCACCTTCGCCCAGGAGAACATCGACCGATTTTGCCCCAGCGGGCAGGCCGATGATCATCATCTGGATTTCGTGATCGCCCGACGGAGTGAGCAACTCCTTGGTCATGCCTTCGCGACCAACTTTGAAGATCGGACGATCCTCAATCCGTCGGATCAATTCACGGTTTGCGGCGACCGCCTTGGCACCGCCGCTTTCTAAGAGCGCCGTCAACGGAACGGACAAGGCGATATGTAGCCGCTCAAGAGTTTTGAGTGACGGATTTGTCAGCCCGCGCTCGATTTGGCTGATCATGCCATTGGATACGCCAGCCTTCGTTCCCAGCTCGTTGATCGATAGGCGAGCAGCCTTACGAAAAGAACGCAGCCGAACGCCAACATGGGAATCGCTGACAGCCTCTTCTCCGCTCGACTTGCTCATGCACTCTCCCCCTGGCGCCGAATGGCTCAGCGCGCTCTTCACAATCCTGCTACCTGTCGATTTTTTCGCGAATGCACAACATAAAGTTGCATCGATTTCACGATGATCAATCGCAATCGAAAGCATCTCGGTGCGCTACCAGAGAGGCGATCGAACTAGATTTGGCAGCAGAACATGCCAGTTTCTGGAGCTTTTCAAACGCGGAATGTGGAAACGTCTCATTCGGGCGAATATGCGCCCAGCCGCTCAAAACCGCACTAAACTGGTTGCACGGAGTAGATTATTGAGCAATATATTGAAAATATCAGCTTGAACCACCGCCGGTTTCGCCGACACCGAGGCGCACGACCACGCATGAGAAACAAATTATGAGCAAGCCTCGTCCGAACGAGCAGGTTGTCATCCGGCCGTTTGAACCGGCGGATATTGCGAAGGCTCATGCGCTCTCAAGCTCCTTTGGGTGGCCGCAGCGCCTTGAGGATTGGCAATGGTTCGGCACTTTCGGCCGTGGCTTTGTCGCCGAGTGCGACGACGTCATCGTCGGGACCGCTCTGCATTGGGACTATGATCAAGGCGTAAGCTCCATTGGCGCCGTCATGGTCGATCCACGCCTTCAAGGATTTGGCATCGGCAAACGCCTAACGGAGGCGTGTCTGGATGCACTGTTTGGCCGCACGATCATCCTACATGCCACACCGGCAGGCCGCCCTCTCTACGAACGCTTCGGCTTCGTCAGCCAAGGCGTCCTCTATCAGCATCAAGGGTCGATCAAATCGACACTGTCGCCGGTTTCAGTGGCAGCAGGTAGGATTGTATCGCTTACCCCCGATCTCGCCGCTGTCGTAGTTCGGCTGGCACAGGAAGGATCCGGACTCCAGCGTGATGCATTCACCCAATCCATCTTGGCGATGTCGGAAGGTGCCGTGCTTCTGGAAGACGACGTCCCGGTCGGCGCCTCTTTATGCCGACGCTATTGCGGTGGCTGGGCCATTGGCCCTGTGGTCGCGCAGGACGAGCGGGCCGCACAATCTCTGATTTCATACTGGCTAACGCGCGCGGTAGGCGAGCATGTTCGGGTTGATGTCAGCGGAGATGTCAGTGATGCATTTCGCGCCTGGCTCGAAGCGGCAGGACTGGAAGCGGCGTCAACGGCTACCCCAATGGTGCGTGGCATGTGGCCGCAAAGAGGGCCTGCAAAGCAGTTTGCACTCGTCACGCAGGCAACGGGGTGATGAACGATCGGAACAGTCCCGGCAGGCGTATATCGCGGACGCTTAAGCGGTCTCCTTATGGGTCGGCCTGGAGCTTCCAGATATGAAGGAAACGCTAAGCCCTACTCAGCTCGTTAGGCTCGCCGAGACCAGCCGGAAATCGGTAAGGCTTTCAATCGATGGGCATGACGTCAAGGCGCTCCAAGGCGATACGCTGCTCGTTGCTATCCTGACCAATATAGGGCGTTTGCGTCGCTCCGAATTTGGCGATGGCGACCGAGCTGGCTTCTGTCTGATGGGCGCTTGCCAGGATTGTTGGGTCTGGACGGAGGCCGGTGATCGGCTGCGAGCTTGCTCGACCCCTGTCGAGCCGCGGATGCGTATCGTAACGGGAGAGCCAGACGGGCTATGGCCGATCCACGTATAATTATCGTTGGAGCTGGGCCTGCGGGCGTCAGAGCCGCAGAAGTACTGGTCAAAGCTGGTGTGCGGCCGACCGTCATCGACGAAGCCGCCGCCGCTGGTGGTCAGATCTATCGACGCCAACCCCTAGGCTTCCGCCGATCGGCACGCGATCTTTATGGGACCGAAGCGAAGCGGGCCGTCGCTGTCCATAATGCCTTTGCTTCGCTGCTTCCGGCCATCGACTATCGAGCGCAGACATTGGCCTGGGACGTTGACGGCAGGGCGCTGCGCATTGTCGCGGGGACAGTTGCGGAAACATTGCCGTTCGACGCGTTGATTTTGGCCTGCGGTGCGACCGATCGCCTGTTTCCTGTGGCCGGCTGGACCCGTACTGGCACGTACAGCCTTGGTGCCGCGCAGATCGCGCTTAAGGCACAGGCATGTTCAATTGGCCGTCGCGTTGTCTTCATGGGTTCGGGGCCGCTCCTCTATCTGGTAGCTGCCCAATATGTGAAAGCCGGCGCGCAGGTCGCAGCCGTGCTCGACACATCGTCGGAATTAAATCGCCTGCGAGCTTTGCCTCTGATGGCCTCTCGGCCTGATGTCCTTGTGAAGGGGGCTGCTCTTCTCTGGCGGCTCCGACGTGCCGGTATCCCAGTCCATCGCGGTGTAACGCCATTGGCCATTGAAGGGCAGGATGCTGGTCAAGGCGATGGCCGTGTCGCCGCGCTCACAGTTAGGCTGGCAAATGGGAGCTTCTTGAGGACAAATTGCGATGCTGTCGCGCTCGGCTACCATCTGCGTGCCGAAACGCAGCTTGCGGATCTCGCTGGCTGTCGCTTCGATTTCGACCACGATAGTCGGCAATGGCTTCCCACAACCGACATGGATGGACGCAGTTCGGTCGAGAACGTCTATCTCGCTGGCGATGGCGTGCGGATCCTAGGCGCAGACGGCGCCGAAAATGCCGGTCGTCTTGCAGCGATGGCGGCGCTTGAGGATTTAGGGATCGCCAATGGGCGTGAAAATCGTTCGAGGTTACGCCGCTCGCAAAAGCGGATGGATCGCTTTCGCAAAGGCCTGTCTATCGCCTTTCCCTGGCCAGCTCATCTGGCGAAGGATCTCGACGACAACACCTTAGTGTGCCGCTGCGAAACTATTACCGCTGGCGCCTTACGCGACGCCGCTTGCGAACGCGGTGCTCCCGAAGTCAATCGAGCAAAGGCGTTCTCGCGCGTCGGCATGGGTCGATGCCAGGGCCGTTATTGCGGTTTAGCAGGTGCCGAAATCTTAGCGGCGACGCTCGATATCGAAATCGATCAAGTAGGCCGACTGCGCGGGCAAGCACCTATCAAGCCGCTCCCCGTCGCGACCGAGGTGAAGGCCGGATGATCGCCACCCAAGCAGATGTCCTGATCATCGGTGGTGGCCTGATGGGGTCCGCTACTGCCTTCTTCCTTCGGCAGCGCGGCCTCTCGGTTATCGTTCTCGAACGGGGCCTGGTCGGCCAGCAGGCAAGCGGGGTCAATTTCGGAAATGTTCGGCGCCAGGGCCGGTTTCTTCCCCAATTGCCACTTGCGCATCGCTCTCGCGCCCTTTGGGGTCGGTTGCCTGAATTGATCGGTGAGGATGTCGAGTTCATCGTCACCGGTCACTTATGCCTCGGATATCGCGATGAAGATGGTGAGGCGCTCGAGGCATATCGAAGTGCGGCGCGCGATTATGATCTCGACCTCGAATTGCTGGGCCCCAACGCGCTACGCGAGCGCTTCCCCTATCTGAGCCGAGAAGCAATTATCGGTTCGATGTCGCCGGACGACGGCCACGCCAATCCACGCTTGGCGGCACCCGCTTTTGCGCGGGCCGCGATACGCGCTGGAGCAACCGTGGTTGAAAATTGCGAAGCGCTGACGATCGAAAAGGTCGGCGAGGACTTCGTGGTTCAAACCGCCGCCGGCATTTATCGGGCACCAATCCTTCAGATTTCAGCGGGCGCTTGGGGCGCGCAGATTGCCGAACGTTTTGGCGAACTCGTTCCGCTGAAGGCCTTTGGCCCTCAAATGGCGGTCACCGAGCCGGTCCGCTATGCGTTTAAACCTGTGCTCAGTGTCACGACCCGCGACCCGTTGGAGGGTATCTATTTCCGCCAGATCCCGCGCGGCAATGTGATTTTCGGTGGCTGCCTTCGCGAAAGCGCTGACATCGACACCGCCCGCGCCCAGGTAAATCCCGACAATACATTGCATCAGGTCGGACAATTGCGCCGGATTGTACCCGCCTTAGCTTCACTGCGCGTGATCCGAGTGTGGAGCGGTGTTGAGGGGTATCTCGACGACAATATCCCGGTGATGGGGGTAAGTTCCGCGGTCCCAGGGCTCTATTATGCGTTCGGATTTTGCGGGCATGGGTTCCAGTTAGGGCCTGGTGTCGGCGATGTGATGGCTGAGCTAATTGCGACGGGCCAGACCAGTACGCCCATCGCCCCCTTCGCAATCTCTCGATTTGCACGTCCCTCGCCGTCCGAAGAGACATTGCGGGTCGATGAGGCTTTCACCGAGCAGTAGTCATTAGCTAGCGCGTTCGCCGTGAGTGGCGGCTATCCGATCGTCACAGACTGACAGAGGCGGATCGAGAACGCGCATGTTGGGACCTCGTATTGCTCACACGCGTTGAAGCCACGCGCCCCGTCCGGCGCGGGAGAGATGCTATGAAAAACTTGCTCGGCGCAGCTGCCATCATGATCATTTTGGCGGGGTCACCCGCGGCTGCACAAACCGCAGCTGCGAGCAAATCAACGTCGAAGGTGACGACCAACAATGGCAAGGTCGTCAGTTCAACATCGACCACGCAAAAAGCAGCCTGCCGCAACGACAAAGGCCAGTTCATCAAATGTGCGCAGGTGACCACCACCAGCGCGATGGCGAAGGTCAGCAAAGACGCCAACGGCAAGTGCCGCTACTCGACAGGCCCAAAGAAGGGGCAATTCACCAAGTGCCCCTGATTTCGATCACCGGTCGGGGTCCTTTGATCCCGGCCGGTGAACGCCACACATCGAGGTCCGCGCTCAATTCAGCCTTTGCTCGGCTCTAACGTAGGAAGCGTGGTTGCCTCGCGTTAAAGACCAGCGGTCAAGCCAAGCGCATAATAGTCTTTCCCGGCATTGCCCTTCACGCGGATCGACGGGGCAAGGTTTATCGAAACCGTCCCGTACGGAACAACCTTGCTGGTGCTGAAGCGCGCGCCGCCGCCAACGGCGCCGAATGCGGGAATGTTGATCCCCGCTTCAAGGCGCGCATAAGGCTTGATCGCGGTGTTGTCGCACTTCTCTTTCTTTGCGAATTGACCGTTTGTGGAGTCACGGCAGACCGTGTTCCCGTTGGTGAATGTCTGCTCGTAATAGCGGTCATTGTCGCCTTGGTAGATGAAGGCGCCAACGGTCGGAGCGAGGTAAAAGCGCGAAACGCCGACGCGATACGTCACGCCAACTTCGGCACCCCAAACATCATTATAGCGAGCTCCGCCCGCTTCGAGGCCTAGGTCGGCAGCGTGCGCCGGAACAGCCGAGCACATGGCCGCAACTGCGGCTCCCATAACCATTAAACGCTTCATCAGATCCCCTTTACGCGCACCCCCGCGCGCGAAGCGGATAGAATCGGAGATTGATCACGGGTCAAGCCAAGTCTCAGAGGTGGCACCATTTTGGTGGCATTCTGATCGCTCTAAACACGGAGCCCAAAGATGTGGGTGGGTTTCTACCAAGCTCCACGCAAGCCTTCGATGGCGACAAGTATGACCAGTTGCACAGCGTTGGATGGCTGAGAGTGCGACTCACCGCAGTTGAAAGAGGAGTTTTCCCCGCACCACTGACTATCTGCGGCGAGCCACGCCCTGTGTATAGCTCAATGCGCAAATTTTGCAAAATGGGTCAGAATTATAAGCCGCGCATCTCTCCGAACTAGAATGCAGGTCCTTCGGCGAGACAATATGCTCGACCGGTAAACTTAGGGCCGCCTTCCACGAACCTTTCCCCGCAATGGTCGGAGAGCGTGGATGAAGATGGACCTGTATCAACGGATCACAGCGGACATTATCGCTGCGATTGAAGCGGGTGTGGGGACGTGCCGAATGCCTTGGCATTTGGGCGCCGGCATTGGAGCGCCCGCCAATGCGCTGACCAACCGGTCCTATCGCGGGATCAACACCTTGCTGCTGTGGGCCGAAGCCAGCCGTCGGGGTTTCACGTCGGGGCGCTGGGCGACCTATCGCCAATGGGCAGCGCTGGGCGCGCAGGTGCGCAAGGGCGAGCGCGCGACCAGTGTCGTGCTGTGGAAGCCCATCGATGCGAGGGAGACCGAAGACCAGGATGGAGAGGGCGAGAAGCAGCGCCTGCTGGCGCGTGCCTTCCACGTCTTCAATGCTGATCAGGTCGATGGCTACGCATCGCCTGATAGTGGGCTCTCATCCTCGGCTCGGATTGAGGCGGCTGAGACCTTCTTCCGTGCCCAACCTGCCGATATCTGGGAAGGCGGGGACGTCGCCTTCTACGATCCGCGCGCTGACCTCATCTCGATGCCATCCTTCGGGGCCTTCCGATCGGCTGAAGCCTATTATGCGGTGCTCTCCCACGAGCTGGTCCATTGGTCAGGCGCAAAGGCGCGGCTCGATCGGGATCTGACGGGGCGCTTTGGTTCTGAAGCTTATGCGATGGAAGAGCTGGTCGCCGAACTCGGTGCAGCCTTCACGGTCGGGCACCTCCAGCTTGGCTGTGAGCCGCGCACGGACCATGCGCCTTATGTCGCGTCCTGGCTCAGGATCCTGGCCGATGATCCGCGCGCAATCCTGACGGCGGCGAGCAAGGCGCAGGCGGCTGCTGACTATCTGATCGGGCTTGCCAGCGAGGGGTCTGGAGCTTGTGAAGGGGCAGTGCCCCAGAGGCTCGCAGCATGAGCGAGAGCCTCACCAAATATCGGCTGTCCAAGTCGAAGATCGCAGCCTTCGAACATTGTCCGCGGCGTCTATGGCTTCAGGTGCACCGCCGCCATGTCGGACAATTCGACCCTGAGACGCTCGCCCGCTTCCAGTTCGGGCATGAGGTCGGTCACAAGGCGCTCCTAGCGCATCCTGACGGGATCATGGTCGATGCTGTGCCCGATATGCAGGCAGCGATTGATCGGACGGCGCAGTTGCTCGCAATGGCGCAGCCCAAGCCAATCTTCGAGGCGACGTTCCTCCACGATAATGTGCTGTGCCGTGTCGACATCCTCGACCCCGATGGTGAAGGCGGCTGGCGTGCGATTGAGGTCAAGGCATCACCTCGCGTCAAACCCTATCAACTGGCTGACATCGCGACCCAGGTTTGGATCATGCGGAGCTGTGGCGTCACCATCTCACAGGCGGTCATCCGTCACCTTGAGAGCGCGCCCGACTGGCGGTGGCCCGACATCGCTGCGGTTCGCTTCCAGGATGCCGACGTAACGCGCTCGATGCGGCGGCAATTAGCGCGGCGTCCCAATGTGGCTACCGATGCCAGCGTTTCAATCCGCGGGGCGGAGGTGTTTCGCGACACAGGCGAGCATTGCCACAAGCCCTTCGCGTGCGAGTTCAGGCGATATTGTGCGCTCGCGCAGACGGCGCCGCTGCTAGCGAGAATCGCCTAGCGCCTCAGCCCACCCAATATGCCGCACAAGCGCCCATGCTTTTTTGGTGCCGTGATCGTTCGCGGACATCCGCGGAAAGCCAATTTCAAAATGGGCATCAAAATGGGCATAGCGCCCATATTTTTGTCTAAAACATTGCTTTATAAGGATTTTTGGCGGAGCGGGAGGGATTCGAACCCTCGATACGCTTTTGACGTATACTCACTTTCCAGGCGAGCGCCTTCGACCACTCGGCCACCGCTCCGCATTGCTCTGGAACGCGCGCTCCTATCGCCTCGGGGCCGCTTCCGCAAGGCGCGGCGGCGTGCCATGATCGGGGGATGACGATCGCGCCCCGCCACATCCTGTCCGCTTTGCCCCTGCTGTTCGCGGCGACGGCCTTCGCCCAGACGGCGCCGGCCAAGCCGAAGACGTCGGCGGAGATACTGGCGGCCGCCCCCGCTTCGGCATGGAAGGCGGTGCCCGACGAGGATCTGCTGCTGCTCGATCTCGACAGCGGCGCGCGCGTCGTGATCGCGCTCGCGCCCGATTTCGCACCGGTCCATGTCGCCAATATCCGCGCGCTGACCCGCGCCGGATGGTTTGCGGGGATCACCGTCAACCGCGTGCAGGACAATTATGTCGTCCAATGGGGCGACGCGACCGAGACAAAGCCGCTGCCCGCCGGGATGGTCACCCCGACACCCGCCGAATATGAGCGATCGCTGGCGGGCCTGACGCTGCGCCCGCTGGGCTATCGCGATGCCTATGCCGAAACGACCGGCCATGTCGGCGGCTGGCCGGTGGCGAGCGACGGCAAGGCAGCGTGGCTGACGCATTGTTACGGCATGGTCGGCGTCGGCCGCGGCATGGCGCCCGATACCGGGAGCGGCGCCGAACTCTACACCGTCACGGGCCATGCGCCGCGCCATCTGGAGCGCAATATCGCCGCGGTCGGCCGCGTGCTCGACGGGATCGAGGCGCTGACGGCCTTGCCGCGCGGGACCGAGGCGCTGGGCTTCTACAAGGAAGGCGCCCCCCGCCCCGCGATCGTGCGCGCGACGATCGCCGCCGATCTGCCCGCCGCGCAGCGCCCGCATTATCAGTTGTTCGACAGCGCCAGCCCGGCCTTCGGCGAATGGGTGACGGCGCGCGCGAACCGCAAGGACGATTTCTT